>JBGUKV010000001.1:0-16541 GCA_045114655.1 Candidatus Allocopromorpha sp.
TATAAGGAGCCTGGATGATAATGATTATAAGGATAAAGGTATCTTTATTCCGCTTTTATTTGAAAAAGATAATGAATTAAAAGAATATCTTATGCTTGTCGACTATGTCTATTATGATAGCGATGACTGTGTAATGAATATCTATTGCTATGATCATAAGGCCAATAAAATTATAACGGATAGCTTTTATTATGGCTATGGTAATATACGTACTAATTTATTTATGCCTCATCGCAGAACAAAATTTACAGATGAAAATATAGATAATTGGTATTCTTTTTATGAATCTTTGATCGCTTTATATGAGTATGATAAAGAATCTTTTGATTTCATATACAGCAAGTATTTAGAATTCCTGAAAGAAAAATTAGCAGGCGATAAGTTTAGCAGATTTCTTACTGAAGAAACAATCAGTGAATTTAAGCCCTTACATTTATGCGAACCGAAGAGTCCTTATAGAGAATATATAGATATTTAGGAGATATTTATTATAGTTATTGATTAATTCAGTATGCTATACTGCGGGAAGAAAATGGCCTATAGCATAACTGAATGAAGGAAAATTTTACAATGAAAGAACCTAAATGGAATATATACATTTATGACGTAGATACGGATTCTATCGCTATTTATAATATATTTGAGCATACAGCCTTTAGACAGGATATTGAAAATGCTTATACTGATGCTAAGGGTGATTTTGCTGTATTCAAGAAACTAGTTAAAAAGTATCTTTACAAAAACTTTTATCATAATAATGCTTATGATAATCCCAAATGGAACATCTTTATTCTGCCGGAAGATTATAAATATGGTTGTCATGTAGTTGATGTCTACAGCCAACTTACGCTTAATGAAGATATCTTTATGCAGTATTTATGGAATACTTATAATGATAATAATTAGTTAAGGTCTATCGGGATGCCGCCGCACTATTCCGGACGCTTACGCGCGCGGATCAGCGCAAAGGCTTCCAGAAGGACTGTCAGGATCAGAATGATGATCAGTACAGGGAGCACAAATGGCGGGCGGTGTTTTCCCGCGGCTGCTCCGGCGGATGCGGAAGATGCGTCAGATCCCGCTGCTGTGTCAGACTTGGATCCTGCGGATGATCCGTCAAGAGACTCCGGCACATCTGGTACCTCCGCATACACAGACGCATCCAGGCTGACTTCCATCGGCGGGAGCACGCGCTCTGTATCCAGGATCTCGTGTGTCTCCGGATTGCGTCCGAGTTTCATCGTGTTGCTGTTTTCGGACTGGGTCCACATCACATCGTTCACCAGCGCCTTCGCATCTGAGAAGGCCTGGTTTTGCATGGTATTGCAGTAGTCTGTGAGGTAGGCCGATATCGCCTTGATGTCTCTCTGCTGCGATGCCTTTGCCAGAGCCTGCGGCATTCCGGCGAACATGCCGCGCTCCGCTTTGGACCAATAGTCGCGGACAGGCTTGCCGTAGGTCTGGTAGTTCGAAGGTCCCACGCAGAGGGTCGTCAGTTCCTTGAAGGCATAGTACGGATAATTCTCCGCGTCGAAGACGCCGGCCTCTGATGCGGGCTGGTTGTTTCCGTACGCCTCGCTGATCGAGTTCACCGCGTTGGATATGGGGACGAACACGCCGTAGATCGCGGGGCCGGTGCTCTCCCATGTAACGCAAGCCATCCTCGCCGGCACGTCGGGATAGACCTGCAGCGCGTGGACGCTCATGGCGGTATCCGTTCCGATCACGCGCATGTCGATCCTGCCCGTCTCATCCGGGTCGTACTTCGTTCCCTCATACCGATTCCGCATCAGACCGCAGACGTCCTCCAGACTGACGGGAGCATCCGGCTTGAAGCAAAGCGGATATCTTGCCTTTGCATCGTAATCGTCTCCAAAGGCGGACGGCGCCAGGACCTGATGTCCGATCCAGGTGCGCATGTGACAATAGCTCTCGGTGAGCGACTCGCCGGAATACGTGTCGAACAGGTTCAGTTCGTTGTCCTTGCCGTAGACCGCGAATCCGTTTTTCTCGGGCAGTGTGAGCAGCTCTTCCGAAACGATGCTCTCTTCATAATCCGACAGATATTCCATGGTGAATTCATTGCCGAATGCCGACACCTGATCCGCCGGCAGCTTCACCGCCGCGTACTGATGTCCCGTGTACATCTCCACGTACCAGGCTTCCTTTTGGTCGGCGATGAGCGCGATGTTGCATTCGCTGCTGCCGTACTGATCGATCAAAGACAGCAAAACCCGGACCGCGTTACGGGCGGAGTAGCTCTGGCAGATCACCAGATCCGCCGCCGTGTTTTCCGTCAGCCCCTCCTCAATCAGAGGATCTGCCTTCAGCGCCGCTTCATTTGCAAAAGCAGTCACGGCCATAGTGATCGCAACGCCGTACTCATTGGTGCAGGCGGTGGCGTCATTGGGCACACCGGCGTCTGCCATCGTGCTGTCCATGAACGGCGTCGCCGTGTACTTATATGTCTTTGGCTGCAAATCTGCAAAGACCTTCCCTTCCATGTCGACCTGCATCTCGCGTCCTGTCTCATTGGTCCGCGGTACCACCGTCACGTGATTGCCCCAGACCGCCTGGTTGTCGCTGGACCGCGCAATGATCACAGTCCCGTCTTCACTGGCTTCAGGCCCCACATAGACACCCGTGCACGCAAGCGCTGCGGATGTGCCGCATACCAGTGAAAAGCAAAGGACCGCCGTTATGATGGCGATCCTGTATCTTTGTTTCATTTTATTATTCATCGAATTCTCCCATATCAAGAGTGTTGATGTTCGTGATCTGCGCATTGCCTTCTAAGTCTTCATAGACGATGACGACCTGAACGGCAGACCGCGGGTTGTCTGTATCTGTTTGTCCCTTGGCGAGGAACGCGTAGTTCGTTCCTGCCACGACCTGTGTTCCGAGCAGAGTCAGCGGCTGCGGTGATGTGCCGTCATAGGCTGCTTTTGCTTTATCATAGGCGGCTTGTGCATCTTCTGTTATCTGGCTGCCTACTGCACTGTCCGAGACTTCCCATTCGCCTTCATCCGGATCACCGTCCAGAGCAGCTCCGCTGCCCTCCGTGTAGTCGGCGATGATGAACTGATTGATTACGGCGTCCATACCCAGGTCCGGATCCTCATGCAGGACAACCGTCTCCAGCTCGTTGTCGTTCGTGCTTTTGCAAAGAAGCTGGTAGTTCGTTCCCAAAGAGGATTCCTGCTTGCCGTAGTATGCCATCGGGATCAATTCATCATTATAATTCTTCATAAACTGATCAAAGGCTTCCTGCACAACGCCCGGCAGTGCGGACTGTGCCGGCTCGGCGACAACCTCCCAGCCGCCGGACATCTGCTCCGCGGCCTCTTCCGTTTCCGTTGCTTCTGTTGCTTCCGCATCCTCTTCAGCCGCCTGGTCGCTGCCGCCGCATGCGGTGAATGCCAACGACATGGCTAGCGCCATTGCGAGCGCGAGTGCGATAGTCATCAATTTCTTCAACATCATCGATTCCTCCCTGGTGTTGTGATGTGATTCGTTTTCTGGGTATGCCAGGTATTCCTAGCTATAGTTTAGTATAGCACAGATATTTCTTTATCGTTACTGTTTTGGTGTGTTTTAGTATTGGTTTCAAACTGGATTGGCATTGCTTTGATGCTGCCCTAATGAGTTATCGGTGTTGTTGATCGGGATGTTATTCCGAATTGATTGGAATTTATTTACTGGTATTTATTGACATTTATTAGAGGTGGTGCTAGTATCGATTACGTCAGGAGGGACAGCGAAAAGCGGTTGGTTCGATCCCGCCAAGTTATCATCGACATTTTCCACCGCCAGGAGGTGATGCATATGGTGAAGGTTACCATCACGTTCGATCGTAAGGTCGTTCGGGTAACCATAACTATAAGAAGAGCCGCCAATAGCTGCAACTAAGGCGGCGACCAATTGGATCGAGTTGGTTGCATAAGCAACTCCCTTCCTGATAAAAGTATAAGCCCGTATCAGGATATATTCAACAGTTTTTTGATGGTACTTTTGTTACTGTCTGCGAGGATCTAATACGATGAACAACGTACATGCAAGGACAGCAAGAGACTCGATTATCAACAATTCCGGCCTGTTGCAGATAGACTTTTTGCGGATGACTTCGGATTCTATACGAACACTGCTCAAAGCAGATGAAGCTGAATTGAAAGCAATGCAACAGGAGTTGGCTCTCCTTAGGGAGGGAAGCCTTTGCATTAGTAAGCGGGGGGAGGGGGTTCGGTTCAGTTGCTACGACAAGCGGTCCCAGAAATCGCGGTCAATCACGAAGGATTCCAATCAGATATACGATCTGGCACGCAGGGCCTTTCTTGAAAACAGAATCAAGGCAATCAATGAGAATTCACGTCGCCTGTCGGCTTTGCTGGAAAATGCCGACGGTGCTCGACATGAAATCATGCTACAGAAGAAGCTTGGAAAATTTGCCGCAGCCGGACTTGATTTAAGCCGCATTTTGTTCACAAAGGAGCAGAACGAATGGATTGATGCACCCTATACTCCCAATCCGTACCACCCGGAGGATTTGAAGTACCCAACGACTGGTGGGATTCTGACGCGTTCTAAATCCGAATCGACAATCGGCAGCAGACTGGAGTTGATTGGTCTGCCCTATCGTTTCGATGATTTGGTGACTATCTACAGCGAGCGAACCGGCGAACGTCCATTTAAGGAAAACTACTTTTCTGACTTCAAAGTTCCGAACCTCGCAGGTGGGATCACAGTGCACGAACATTTTGGTGCATTTCAGATGGAAAAATACCCGGACAATTCATTAAAGCGCCTCAATGACTATCGCAACTTCGAAGTACGGGAACTGCCCTCTCGAATTGTTCTGCCCGAAGAATTTACCTGGTCGCTGGAAGCTGATCTTCGCGATCCTGTTCTGTTTCAGCGCATCATCAACCGCATGCTGCTGCCAAGTGGGTTGTGATAGTCGGATTGCCGGTACGGTTCGTCCCATGTTGGTCAAGAACGCTCCGCTTGCTTATGGGAGACCACTCTATGAATTTCATCTTTCTTCGGTGGTCAAGAACGCTCCGTTTAATTCGCGTTTCTTGTACGTCGGTACAAGAAAGACAGGATCAACTTCTTTTTCTTGTACAAAAGATGCGTTAATCCTGTCTTGATTGTTCTATTTGTGCAAGAGATGGTTTGTTTTTCCGCATTTCTTGTACTGAGAATCTGAAAAGTACAAGAGATGGGGAATAATTAATCCATTCTTGTACGCGAGTACAAGAACAGCCGTCAAATCGTTCATTTCTTGTCCCCGCAGTGTGTATGACCCGCAGCCTGTATGACCCGCAGCGTAAATGATCACCCGCCACGCCCCCGGAATCACTCGTAATAAACGCACCGGTAGGTGATGTTCTGCGGGTCTCCCAATGTCACGTGCATCAGTTCTTCGCCTGTCGAAAAATCGTATACCGACATGCATTCGGCGTCTGTCGTCGCCCAGCCCCATCCGATTACGTACAGATCCCGAGCCGACTGCTCCCCGGCCGACTGACCCCCGGCCGACTGATCTCTGTCCACCTTCTGCACGGATCCGCATGCCTGCGAGAACTTGTTGCTGAAGCTGAATGCTTTGACGGGATCGACTTTTTTGTTAGCGGTGTCCACTGTGTAGGTCCGGATCTCGGTCTGCTTATCCCGGTTGTTGTTGTCGAACACCATGATCTGGTTGCCATCCACCGTGACGTAATGCTGCCCCGATGTTTTTTGCAGCTCCGTCAGTCCGAATTGGTCGGCCTTGCCTGAAAGCCTCCACTTGATCTGGTCCTTCTGTTTCGTCCGGTCGAGGCAGAGGATCGTATCCAGATGGCGGAAGGAACAGATCAGATTGCCCTCGTCATCCAGACGCATGGCGTTGAAGTGGACCGTGTCAGGTGCGTCCACTTGTTCATTTGCAAAATCATTCGCGGTCGGTGTGGCCTCTGTCGCGATGATGTCGTAGAGCTCCGGATAGTCTTTGCTCTTCCAGTCCCAAACGACTTCGCCGTCCTTCACTTCCTGCAGATAGGAATAGATAATATTGGTACCGTCCGGATAGCCGGGCACATTCTTGACGTTTTCTTTCACGTAACAGGAGAGAATGTAGTGGTCGGGATCGATCATCAGGAAATCATGTCCGTCCGCGCCCTGACCTTTTTCGGTGACGTCGGACTCTTCCATCGTGATCCGCTTGACCTCATTGAAATCCTTATCCAAAATCACCCGCTCCCCGGGCGCATAGCCAAGCAGACCGTAATTGTCGAATTGATAGTTTTGGTCGTGGTAGCTGTAGTAGATGGTGCCGTCCACATCGTGTTTCTTGAAATCCCACCAGCCTGTATTCACTCCGTCCTTCGGCTGATCTTCGTGCTTGGACCAGACGATGTTTCCTTTGCCGTCGAGCATAATCAGATTACGGCTGTATACGAAGGACAGAAAAAAGTTTCCCGGTAGATCTGTTTCCCCTTCGACCTTGATCTTTGCCAAACCATCTGCGACAGCCGATTCGGTCTGCTCTGATCCGGACTGTTCGGCTTCGGACGGCGCCGTCTCGGACTGACTGCCGCATCCGCCAAGACACAGCGCCAGCATCAGCAAAAGCAATGCACACGCTGCAAATAGATTTTTCGTTTTCCCCTTCATCTTCGCATCTCCTTGTTTTCAAAAGAGTCTGACGGTTGTGTACTGATTGTATCTCATAGAAAGGAACACTTCAATATGATGAAGCAGAAGATTGTTACACGAAGCAGAAGATCGTTACACAAGCTTATACCGGCAGCTCCGGAAGCTGGTATCAAAGAGGCAGATGCTCTTATAGGCGCAGTATCTGCAGGAGGTCTTCGTGTAGCGGCCGGAGGAGCCCTTCTCTTTTTTCGGTTCAATGTCGATGCGGCCGGACTGGATGTCTTGGCAGATCTGCCGGACGTGGTCCATCGTGATATTGCACAGTTCATCGAACTCTTTACCTGTGAGGAGCTCACCGGAAGCAGTCTGTTTGATCTCCCCATCCTTGTTCTGCTTCAAAGGCAGGACGGTACTGGTTTCTGTTGGGGCGATGGTCCCATCCATTGCACGCAGGATGTTTTCGTCATGGACCATGATGCCCTCGAGCCTGCATGACTTCGCGATGCGGTCTTCAAGTTCTCTGCCCAGAGAGGCGGTGTCCGTTTTTTTGTCAGCGTTTTCTTCCAGTTCTTTGATCTTGAAATAGAAGACACCTGCCGGCTTCATGTCTGGACCGGCGGACTGCCCTGCAACATTCATGTACACCATCAGCTGGAGCTTGTAGCCTTCGCGAATGTGGTCGAGATTGATTTCGTCCTGACCGGTCTTGTAGTCGACAACGCGGACAGCTTCGAAACCGCCTGAGGTGGGCAGATCGCACGCGACGCCTAGTGCAGTCGGAGCGCCGGAATCGTCCGAATCGAATGGATCGCCGAGGTCGCCGGCTCCCTCCGCCGCCGGCACGTCGATGATGTCGAGCCGGTCGATGATACCCGAAAGCACGGCTTTCTTCCCGCGTTCCAGTTCGATCTCGATGGGAGCGAGGCGCTTGCTGCGAGTTCCAAAAGGCTCCTCGAAGAACATGTCCTTCACCCGGCTCTTGCGGACCTGGCCGATCATGGCCCAGGCGATCTCGGAACAGGTGGTGATGATTTTTTCAAGTTGGAGTTTTGTTTCGTTGTCGCTCAGGTAGACGCCCTCGCGGTAGCCGGCTGTTTCCTCGCGGATGATCGATTCGACCTGCGCCTTGCAGTCGTCCTCCGTGATCGTCATCCATGGAGAATCCGGATCGGTCACAGTGAAGCCGGCGGCATGGGTGACTTCCGTGAGGCGCGCAGAAAGAACCTGCAAAGCTTTGTGGAATACATCGCCGCGGGATCCGCCTGATGTCTCGAAGGCATCGGGGTCTTCGGCGCGCAGGCCCTTCTCGATAAAATAGCGGAACGGACAGCTGCTGTAGGTCTCGAGCCGGCTGGCGCTGACATTCATGGAATCCCGGTCGCCGAAATAAAGGCTGTCTGCGAAATCCGCCTCCAGGCGTGAGACACGATGATCGAAATCCAGCCCCTGCATGATTTTACTGATACTGTCCGGATCCTGCTTTTCGTACCAGTTCATGGCAGCGAGCCAGGCTTCGTCGATCCGGCCGTTTTCGAGGTATCCCTGCATAGCCTCTGCCATGAACGCCAGAGAACCTTTGCGCGAAGCGATCTGTTCAGACACATCAAGCTTACCCAAATCGCCAATCACTGGAACGCCTTTTAGTTCCGTGAGCACAGAGAATACCGCCGACGGGGTGATGCTCCTGCCGTCCTGGTCTGCCAGACTGCACATCACAAAGAGATGCTCCGAAGGAAGAGAGAACATCCTGTATATGGCAAGCTGCTCCTCCTGCCGGCGCACCTCGTCCCTTTTGGTGATGGTGTACTTCAGGTCTTCCAGCAACTCCAGTTCCCGCTCTGTCAGAAGGCCGCTGTCCCCGCCGCTCATCGGGAGCACGCCTTCGTTGGCGCCGGTCACGATGAGAATCGGACTTTTGCTGAGCCTTGTTCTCTGCAGGGTTCCAATGATCACGCAGTCGGCAGCAGACGGAACAAGACCGATCTCCATTTCACGCAGGCCTTCTGTAAGGATCTCCCTGAGCAGACGGTTGCTGACCATCTCCTCTCCAATCACTCTGATCACCTGCGTGAAGATGCTGCAGATCATGCTCCAGCTCTGGGCGGTCTCCGCCGCGCCTTCGGCAAGTCCCAGCTCGGTCTGCCGAGCAATCAGTTCTTCGATCCTGTCAAGGATCCTGAATTTCTCCTCCAGGAATCTGCTGAGACCGAGAATCTTTTCCTCCGCGGTATTTCTCCTGCCAATCTCTTCACGCGCTGTCTCGATTGTATCCACGATGCGGGCGCGCATCTCGTTCAGGCGTTCCATGTCCCTGGAATAACGGCCATTGCCGAAGCCGTCCTTCCCTTCCCAAATGAAAGCTTTCTTCCATTTGCTGCCGCGGATCTTCGCCTCTCTGACATAGTTGTCCAGCAGTTCCTCGTCACGACGGCTGAATCCCAGGAGACCTGTGCTGACCATCTCCATGACCGCGTCGCCGTCGTATCCCTCTGAAAGCACACGAAGAAACGACAGCAAAAACCGCACGACAGGCTGATGCAATACTTTTCGTTTTCGATCTGCAAAGGCAGGAATGCCCCATCGTTCAAAGGTTCGTTTGAGCACGCCTCCGCGCACATCCATGTCATTGCAAATGACGGAAATATCTCTGTACCGGAAGCCGGCATCTCTCACCAGCTGTGTGATGAAGGCGGCTGCTCTTTCTGCTTCCGCGTAGATATTGGAGGTCTGCACGAGGGTTATTTTATGTGCAGGCACGCCGTCCGGATCGTTCCAGATGCTCCGCCGCGATGCTCCCTGAATGGCTTGTCTGTTATAGGCAACGCCCGCCGCCTGTGCGAGTTTCTCCAGATCATCCATAACAAAACCAGTCAGGTCGAAGAGTCCCTCGCCGCTTCCGGTTGTCAGGAACCGCGCGTCCGCAGGAAGGCCGGCAGCAGAGTAATCGGCAGCAGGCTGACCGGATCCCGGGGCGTCCCACGTCATCACAATATTGACCTGCTCTGACGCCATGAGCAGCCGCTGGATGACTTCCATGTTGAGCGGCGTGAAGGTGTCGAAGCCTGTGATCCAGATCACGGAACTGCGCACCAGGTCCGATTCCTCCATGAGCTTCCCGTAGAAGCGGATGTAGTCTTCTGAATCTGTGAACCGATCCGCAATGGAATCCTCATAAGTCTTGTAGATTTTGCAAATATCTGAGAGCTTGCGCTGCAGATAGCTGTCGGTCTCGCCGGCTGCACGTTCAATGTCTGCCGATGTAACGCCGCTGCGTTTCATCTCCGAGATCAGTTGGTTGGCGTTGGAGATGAAGGTGCTTTTGCCGTTCATGGTTTTGTATACGCTGAGACCGTCCGCATCCGCAAGCCTGTCGATCAGGACAGAGAGCAGCATCTGGCGGCCGTATTTGTCGATGAGATCCGGCTGCCTGCCGCCCTGCTCTTTGATGACTTTGTGGCCGAGGGATGAAAAGTCCGCCACCATAAGATTCAGGAGCGCAGCCCGGCCGTGGGTGGTCTTGAAATAGTCCAGGGCGTCCCGCTCCATCTGAAGAGATGCCTGATCGGGGACGAGGATAATCGTCTGCTGATCAGGATCAATGTGGTCGAATATGAACTTGGTCTTGTCGCAGGCCTCACCCGCGTAGTAAATGTTCAGCATGCTTATATTATAACAAAAGACGCGGTGATTTGAACCGCGTCTTGGTTTGCCTTTGCTCTATCGGTCTTCTCGGAAGTACGGAAGTCCCAGCGCTTCCGGCGGCTGGTGCTCACGCTTGCGGCGCATGCTCGTGATGATCAGAACGATGATCGTAACGAGGTACGGCAGCATCTTGTAGAGCTCCTTGGTAGCCATGCCTGCGCCCGGAATGAACAGGTTCAGGATGTAGAGGCCGCCGAAGAGAATGGATCCGAAGATCGCGATGTTCGGCTTCCACAGTGTGAAGATAACGAGGGCGATGGCCAGCCATCCTCTGTCACCGAATGCGTCGTTGGACCAGACGCCGTTGGCGTAATCCATCACGTAGAACAGTCCGCCGAGTCCTGCGATCATGCAGCCGATGCAGATCGCGAAGTATTTGTACTTGGTGACGTCGATACCGGCAGCATCCGCAGTCGCCGGGTTCTCACCGATGGCCCGCAGCTGCAGTCCGATGCGCGTGCGGGTCAGGATGAACGCCGTCACGATGGCGATGGCGACAGCCAGATACGTCATGAACCCGTAGGACAAGAAGATTTTGCCGAAGGCCCCGCAGTCGTCCGCGAACGGGAGGGATCTGCGGAAGCATTTGCTGGTCGCCGAAAGTGCGATCGATGGAACGGCGCTTCCCGTCAGTTTCATGAGAGAACCTCCGAAGAAGTTACCGAAGCCGATCCCGAAGGTTGTCATGGCCAGGCCGACTACGTTCTGGTTCGCACGGAGCGTTACCGTCAGGAATGCGAAGAGCAGTCCCATGATCAGCGCGCCTGCGAGGCAAGCCAGGAACGGGATCAGAATCGCCACAATCGGAACGACCTGTCCTCCGCAGCTCTGCTCATAGAGGAAGGAGCCGATGACGCCGCAGATGGCGCCGACGTACATAACGCCCGGAATACCCAGGTTCAGGCTTCCGACTTTCTCGGATATGGTTTCGCCGGTACATCCGAACAGGAGCGGCATGCCCTGCAGTATGGCTCTAGGAATAAAAGCAACTAAACTGAACATTATGCTTCCTCCTTTCCGGATGATTTTCTGACGTGCATCTTATACTGTATGAAGAACTCAACGCCGATGATGAAGAAGATGATGATCCCTGTCAGGATATCTCCAAAGGCTTCATTGAGTCCGTAGGATGTCGCGATCTCGCTGGCTCCCTGTCCCATGAAGACGATGAGGAAGCTGCACAAAATCATGACGATGACGTTGAACTGCGCCAGCCAGGAAACCATGATGCCGGTGAATCCCATGCCGCCGGCGATGGTTGTTGTGATCGTGTGGTCAGAGCCTGATACCAGCAGCCAGCCGGCGAATCCGCAGATCGCACCGGACAGGATCAGCGTACGGATGATGACCTTGTCGACGCTGATGCCGACGTAGGTCGCCGTCCGCTGGCTCTCTCCGACAACGGCGATCTCATAACCGTGCTTGCTGTATTTGAGGTACACGTGCATGCCGATGGTGACCAGTATGACGAGGGCTACGATCAGTCCGTAGCTGTTGGCGCCGATGTACGGCAGCCAGCCTGCCTGCGTCGACTGATTGATGATGCCGACGTGTCCGGATCCCTTCGGGACTTCCCATTTGATGATGAAGTATGCGACAAGCTGGATCGCTACGTAGTTCATCATCAGGGTGAACAGTGTCTCGTTGGTTCCCCACTTGGCTTTGAAGATAGCCGGGATCATCGCCCAGATCGCGCCGGTCACAACGGCTGCGAGCAGCATGACGATCAGCAGCACCGGGCCGGGAAGCTTGTCTCCCAAATACAGCATGCAAAGCGCCGTCGCCCAGGCTCCGATGAGGACCTGCCCTTCGCCGCCCAGATTCCAGAACTTCATCTTGTACGCCGGAGTCAGCGCGATGGAGATCAGGAGCAGCAGGGATAATTCTTTCAATGTAATCCATACCTTACGGCTTGTTCCAAAAGCACCCATGAACATCGTCGAGTAGATGTCAAAGGGGTTCATGTGTACGACGAACATGATGATGATGCCGTCGACGATCAGCGCAGCCAGGATCGCCAGAGCACGGTAGGTCCAGCTGTGTTTCCTGTCGATGTCCTCCCGCCGCGAAAGCTTGATGAGAGGCTCTTTTCTCAGTTTATGTTTCTCTGTCATATTACGCCTCCTCACTTTCCGACGGCTCGTCTGACGGCTCATCTGGCTCGTCGTCCATCAGTTTCGTAACATTGATCTTGGCAATATGGTCGCCGCTGTACTTGGTCATGAGCAGTCCGAGTTCTTCCTTTGTCGTTGAGCGGGCGTCCACCAGTCCGCTGACTTTGCCTTCGCACAGGACCAGGATCCTGTCGCAAAGTTCGACCAGTACGTCCAGATCCTCGCCGACGTAGACGACGCCGACGCCCTTCTTCTTTTCATCGGAGAGAATGTTGTAGATCGTGTAGGACGTATTGATGTCCAGGCCTCTGACGGCGTAGGCTGTCATGAGGACTCTCGGTGCCAGAGAGATCTCTCTGCCGACCAGTACCTTCTGAACGTTTCCGCCGGAGAGTTTCCGGACCGGCGTGTACACGTTCGGTGTGGAGACCTCGAGCTTTTCGCGGATTTCCTCCGCCAACTCGCGGGGTTCTTTTTCTCTCGTGAAGACGCCTCTGCCTTCGTTATACGAACGCAAAAGCATATTCCCTACCATGCCCATGTTGCCGACCAGGCCCATGCCGAGTCTGTCCTCCGGAACAAAGGCAAGGGAGATGCCGAGGTTTTTGATGTCGTTGACATCCTTGCCAAGAAGCTGTATTTCATCGTTGTTGTCGATGGCCCGGTACAGGATGCTGCTGCCGGGTTCTGCCTTCTGCAGTCCTGCGATGGCCTCCAGCAGTTCCTTCTGTCCTGCGCCGGCGATCCCGGCGATGCCCAGGATCTCGCCGCCCCGGATGGTGAAGCTCACATCATCGAGGGCTTTGATGCCGTATTTATTCAGACAAGTCAGATGCTCGATCCGGACGAGGTCTTTGACGTCTACCGGATCTGTTCTGTCTATGTTGAGTTCGACTTTCTTACCCACCATCATCTCGGTGAGGGAGCTCTCCGTAGCGTCCTTCGTATCGACGACGCCCACGTATTCGCCTTTGCGGAGAACTGCGACTCTGTCCGAAAGTTCCAGTACTTCCTGGAGCTTGTGGGTGATGATCACGATGGTCCTGCCGTGATCCTTCATGGCTCTAAGCACGAAGAAGAGTTTCTCTGTTTCCTGCGGCGTGAGTACCGCCGTCGGTTCGTCCAGGATCAGGATCTTCGCGCCTCTGTAAAGGACCTTGATGATCTCTACCGTCTGCTTTTCGGAGACGGACATTTCGTAGATTTTCTTATTCAGATCGATCTCGAAGCCGTATCTGTCGACGGTCTCTCGGATGTCCTTCAGGATCGCCTTTTTGTCCAGCTTTTGCTTGCCGGGCATGCCGAGGATGATGTTCTCGGCGGCGCTGAATACATCGACCAGCTTGAAGTGCTGGTGGATCATACCGATCTGATAATCAAAAGCATCCTGAGGGGAACGGATCACGGCTTCTTCGCCGTCTACGAAAATCTGTCCGCCGTCAGGAGCATAGATGCCTGCGAGCATGTTCATCAGAGTGGTCTTGCCGCTTCCGTTTTCGCCCAGAAGGGAAAGGATTTCACCCGCATAGATGTCCATGCTGATGTTGTTATTGGCTGTGACCGAGCCGAATGTCTTCGTGACATTCCGCAGGGAAACAGCGACTTTCTTTTCAGGAGTGCTCAAGGCCCTCCTCCTTTCTATTGTTCACATGCCGGTCTCAGCCGGAAAAAATAATCAGGAAAACCCCGGAAGGATCCGGGGTTTTCCGGCTGTATTGCTTTTGCTTAGAATGCTGTGTCGAGGAGCTTGATGCCGTCGATCTGCAGATCGAAGTATGGAGCGGAACGGAACTTGGATTCCTTGAACGCGCCGTCTTCGATAACGTTTGTGTCGCCCTGATATTCAGCGTCTGTGTCAACGTCAGCCATGTACTTCGTTACGTGACCGTCGCCGTCAACCTCAGCGTTGGCGTTGATGCCCTTGTCTTTGTCAACTGTGACTGTGAATTTGGATGTGTCGAATACTTCGATGGATCCGTCCTTCAGGCCGGCTTCAACTTCAGCGATCTTGTCTGTGGTACCTTCTGCAGCAACCTTTTCGTTGATGTCAGTCAGAACTACGGAACCTGTCTCGAGGTCGCCTGTCCAGTCAGCATCGATTGCTTCGCCCTTCTGAACAGCTTCCATGCAGTACTTGTAGTAAGGTACCCAGTCGATTCTGGAAGAAACGATGAATGTCTCCGGGCAAGCTTCGATGGTGCTGCCGTTGTAGGAAACGTCAGGAATACCTGCGTTTTCGCAAGCTGTCGGAGCTCCCATGGAGTCAGCGTGCTGTGAAAGGAGAACGCAGCCGTCGTTGATCAGCTTATTAGCGCCCTCTTTTTCGAGAGTCTCGTCATACCATGAACCTGTGAAGGTGACTTCCATTGTAGCGGATTCACACTGTGAACGTGCGCCGAGGAAGAAGGATGTGTAGCCTGAAACTACTTCTGCATATGTGAATGCACCTACATAACCGATCTTCGCCTGATCAGCAGTGATCTTGCCGCTGTCGATCATCTCGTTCAGCTTCAGACCAGCTGCAACACCTGCCAGGTAACGTCCCTGATAGATGGATGCGAACGCATTGTGATAGTTGTCCAGACCTTCTGTGTGAGCCTTGGTTCCTGTTGAGTGGCAGAACTGTACATCCGGGAATTCCTTCGCTGCCTGGATCATGTAGTCTTCATGACCGAATGAGTCAGCAAATACGATGCCGCATCCGGCGTCAACCAGTTCAGCTGCTGCTTCATAGCATTCCTGTCCTTCCGGAACATTGGTCTTGATGATAGGCTCGATGCCCAGCTCTTCACATGCCGCATTGGCAGCGTCGATGAAGTTCTTGTCATACGTTGAGTTTTCATCGTGCAGGCAGATGAATCCGGCCTTCATAGCCTGATCTGAGTTGCCTTCCTCGCCGCCTTCTTCTGATCCGCCGCATCCTGTGAAGACTGTTGTGAATGCGAAGATCATTGTGAGTGCGAGTACCAGTGATACTACTTTCTTCATTTTCTCCTCCTAATAAAACATTGAGAAACAACTTTGAGAAATAACAAAGACAGGTCTTGGAAAACCTGTCCGCCAACTTCTACAGCACTACCACTAGAGTACTACCAATAGTCGTAACTCAGGTGTTACGGTAGAAACGCACTAAACCATTTCTTCGTGCTTATATTGGCTTTTATAAAATTCGCATGGCTTGTGGACTGCTTCTCGCCTGTACACAACATATTGTGCTTTTGCTGCTTTGTTGATGCTGCGTGCGTGGTCTGAGGACACTCCGCCTGCCACGTTTTGAGTGTACCAATTCAGGGGCAAAGTGTCAATTGATTATCTTGTTTTCGGACGGTATTTTCGCGCTGTTTTGTGCTTATTTTTAAATACAATCCCAATGGTTTCCAAATCATTACAATGGTTTCCAAATCATGCAAATCATTTCCAAAACAGGGGTATTTTACAGGGGTGTCCCGGCAGAAAAATCCCTTGCAGTTTTTAGTGCAACAATAATTGCAGCTGCAAGGGATTTATGCATTTCATTAATTACTACGCATCATCGAATGCTACTTTACCCTGACATTGACCGTAACGGTTTTACTTGCTGCCTTGTATGCGACCGTTCCTGCCGCTGACACTTTGACCTTGAGCGAGTATTTCCCCTTCTTAGTGCCTTTCTTAACTGTGATTTTACCGGTCTTCGTGTTGAGCTTAAGCGCTTTCTTTGATTTCGCATTTCCGCTTACAAGCTTGTAGGTAACTTTGCCTTTTGCGTTTTTAATGGTAATCGGTGCAACGGTCAGGGCTTTTTTCTTCAGCGTCTTGACCTTGAGCGTTTTGGCCGCAGCTTTGACCGTCATTGTGTTGGCTTTCTTGGCAAGCATTGCTATGTTGGAGACGGTCTTTGTCTGTGTTTCGAAGACACTTCCTTCAAAGACAGCTGTATACGTTGTCTGTCCCTTGGCTGTATAGGTAGGCGCTTTTGACACCTTGGATGTTGTAGTCACGGTCTCAGATTCCGTGCAGGACGCTTCCGTATTGTTGGCACAGGTTCTCGTTGCCGTAACTTTGCTGTTGTCGGATGACCACTCGTAGGTCGGAGCCTGCCAGTCATGT
>JBGUKV010000002.1:0-5092 GCA_045114655.1 Candidatus Allocopromorpha sp.
CGATCTTAACCTTCGCATCATCGCGGAAGAGTTCTTCCAGAAGCCGGAACTGACCGGCTCCGTCGTGGTTTGGTGTGCCGCGAAGGACGATCACATTGTTGGTGGTTTCAGCCAGGCTCCGGATAGTCTGTTCGGCAAGCACGACTTCCTGTGATACTCTGTTGGCCTGGACTTCAGCCTGATTGAAGATGTCGCCGGAGATCACTATGACGTCCGGCTGTTCTGTCTTTGCCTTTTCCACAAGGGAACTGAGGCAGTTCGCGATGTCTGCGAACCTGAGATTGACGCCCTCTCTGACAGGGCCTTTGTAGGTTCCGATATGCCAATCGGAAGTGTGAAGGAGTTTGATCATGTGTTTTTCCTTTCTCTCCCGCATTGTTCCATTCTGCGGGAAGCTGTGATGAGGTTTGAAAAAAGTGCCAGCCCTACATAGTCATCAAGGCCGCAAAGCCTGATTCCGTCTTCGCCTTCGCTTGCCACTCCTGCGAAGATAACGGTTCCACGGATCGGGATCTTATGGATCTCCGTGCCGTACAGCCAGCTTGCCACGAGGTTGATCGGATAATCTTTCCTCCATGCTTCGTATTTATCCGTAAGCATGCAGACCGCTTTTCCGGGCGGTTCGTCTTCCTGTGGGGTGTCTGAGTTGTGCCAGATGCTGTAGAGCCTTTCAGGGAAGACTGTCTTTGTGTCCGTACAGTACTTCCCAATAGCCTGCCTGATGGCCAGGCCCGGATCCTCTGCCTGTTCCAGATCGAGGGTGTCCGGGCTGCCTGTTGGGTGGAGTATGATAAGATTCTTCATCACCGGTTCCCCCTTAACTGTTTCTGGCAGTTAAAGCAGAGGGGCTGTCCGAAATGCTGGGTGGAATAATCCCAGACTTTCTCGTTAATCACAGCGCCGCATTTGCTGCACTGGAAATCATTGGCCCTGGTCTGCATTGGTTGGGGAGCGTGCTGCACAGGCGCAGGGGAGTTTTGGTATGAGCGTGGCTGCTGGGAGGCAGCGTACTGCACCTGTGCGGGCATCGCGTTCGGTGGTTGCTGATATGCAGGCTGTAAGGGAGCAGCCTGTGCCAGCTGCGGAGTGGAGGCTTCCTCGTAGGTGCCGTCCACGTACTGGTCATAGTTTTCGCCATCTGAAGCTTCGATAGCCGCCACTTCCGGAACCTGCGCTTCGATCTGCTCGATCGCAGGAGCTTTGACAGCTGGAGAAACCCCAAACAGATTTGAAGATGAAGCGAACATCGCCTCGATCGCGGCCCTCTTCACCTCGGCCTGGTCAAGGTTCGGAACAAGATAAGCAACCACGAAAGGCTTCTGCAGCTCCTGAGGCGTATATCCGCTCTTGATATGGAGCGCTGTCCGGATCGCGCCGTTGAGCGCCTTTGCTTCACAGATCTGAGCGCGGTGCTTCATGAACTCGTTCTTCTGATTGTCTGTCATTCCACGGACAGCATCTTCAATGATGATCTCGTGCGTGTCCTCGACTGTGATTATTTCTCCGGTCAGCTGTGGAACCGCGATCATAACCCTGTACGCCACGTCCTTGTTCGGGCATTCCCAGCATCTGGGGGCAGTATGGGCCGCGGCATTTGCAGCGGAGCACTTCTGACAGGTTGTCGGAATGACATGTTCTGAAGAGATCATCTTGATACCGGCACCGTCTGCCAGTTTCTTCAAGCCGTTCTTCGTGATTGCGAGAAGCTTCGTACGCTTCTCCAGATAGACATCCCCGTTGCCCGGTGTCGGATCGAGCCTGATGACCTGGATCACAGGGGACTTGATAGCTGGGATCTTTGCCATGACGTCAGTGTTTCCAAGCAGAGTGAACTGCGTGGCCGGATACTGCCGTTCCAAGCAAATGATATTTGCTGTTGATTCGCTCATAGATATACCTCCGGTAATTGATTTTCTTCAGCATCTCTGCTATACTCGGAGAAGCTGATAGCTTATTTCAGTTCACCGACTGGTTAAGCTGATTAGTTCTGACAACTCTCGTCCTGGTGCTATCGTCCGTCAACGTGGTACCATCCAGGGACGGGAGTTTTCTTATGCTCTTGTACCTCATGCCACTTCATCCTCCCTGCGTCTGACTGTCACATAGCGGCTTTCCTTCCTGTTGGTATACCAGTCATGGATGCTTCCTGAAGTGAAGTAAGACAGCCACAGGAGCGCAGCCACAATGACAAACCAGTCAAACGCTGAAGTTACCTGATCGGCCAGCCCGGCCACATCGATCAGCTTCGTGATGATTCCTGTCACTACAACAGAAGCGCCAATCTCGCCGATCCTGATTTTGCTCTCGATGTAATCATCCAAAATGTCCCTCATTTTTCTCCCCTTTCAAATTGCTATCTTCAGCTGTCCGTCCTCTTCCTCGGCGATCAGCTGTAAGAGTCTTTCCCGAGCTTCCACTAATTTGTCTCTGTTCTTTTCCCGTTCTTCTTCGCAGTCACAGGTTTCGCCCGGATCCAGGTATGCACCGCACACCGGGCAGATGTAACCGTACATTTCTACATCACTCCTTCCTCGATCATGAAATTTCTGTTGAAGATCCTCTTTGGGACCCGTCCGGTTGGATAATCACTCGAGAGCAAGCCTTTCTCCTGATATTCCTTACGCAGGTTCTGGCAGACCTTGTAGGCCTTTGACCTTCCCACGCCGAGCATCCGTCCGACTTCGTCCGCATTGTAGTAAGACCTTTCCTCGAGATCCAATTCCTTAACAACGCCTCGTTTTGCCATGTTCTGTCCTGTACCTTTCTATTTGGATTTCCATGTTCTTGAATCTGCCAATCAGTTCGTGCATATCATCTGCGATCTTCCGGTATGTCTTTTCCTCCGTTTCGTCCACAAGACCGTCAGCCATGATACTGAGAAGCATTTCCCGTTCCGATACGAGCTTTCCGCATGAGATCGCTACCTGTATGGCAAGACATTCTGCGGATTCCTCAGTGATCTTCGGAAGGTTCCTTCCGAGCGGACAACATTCGGAACAGTAGTAATACTGGAGATCTTCCCTTTCGCAGGCCAGAGAGATCAGGCGCGCTTCTTCCGGTGTCGGGTTCTGCGTCCCGGCCTCGATGGCAGCA
Source organism: Candidatus Allocopromorpha sp. (assembly GCA_045114655.1). Lineage (GTDB taxonomy): Bacteria > Bacillota > Clostridia > Peptostreptococcales > Anaerovoracaceae > Lentihominibacter. Next base: position 3,094 of record JBGUKV010000002.1, read on the forward strand.
AGCCGATGATGGTCGATCCCAGTCTCTTCCTCCAGGCCTTCCCGCGCTCCAAAGCTCTGGTCATGCTCTGCATGCTCTTTTCGTGCGAGATACCACACATTAGACAGGGTGCTTGCCCTAAATCTCGGCATTAACTTCACCTCCTCATTGCGCTACACTGCAAGCGGGTATCTGGTAGGGATACGGGGTTTTTACTCCGAGGTAAGCGTTGATCGCTTCTGCGATCTCTGGCGCGATACTGTTTTCGGTTATAGTCTTCGTAACCCGCGTGCGCTCAAATCCAATCGCTTCGGCAAGTTCGTCGTGAGTCAGGTCTTTCTCAATACACTTGATGCGAACTTCCTTCTGCCAATCTGATTTTGGCCTCCGTGTCCTTGCTGCTCTTGGCATTCACAGATCCTCCTTTCTCGTTTACTTTTTGTGGCACAGTTGTTAGAATGGCAATAAGCGTGTGCATCGTCACTTTGCCGGGCGCCGATGCAACGCAATCATTTCCTGCCAGGGAAAACTCCTTCAAGAGCGGTTGCCGCCGCTTATTGCCTTTTTTGTTGTATGGTGGCACAAGTTGCCACAAGCACATAATACTAACAAATTTGCTTATTGTCAACAACAGAGCATATTTGTTAGATAAATGTGGAGAAGAAAATGAGCATCGTTTCAAGGATTAGCAAATGCGCTAAAGAGAAAGGACTTACGATCGCAGAGATCGAGCGGAAGTGCGGCTTTGGCGCCAACACTATGTACAGATGGGATCAGAATTCCCCTGCATTAGAAAAGGTGGCTAAAGTAGCAAATTTGATAGACACATCTATTGATTACCTGGCCACCGGAGAGAACCCCTCTTATAATACTCTGTCCGACATAGATAGGGAGCTTCTCAGATGGATCCATATGCTTGATGAAGAAACACAGCGAGACTTCCTTGGATCAATCAGGCTCTATGTGAAGCAGCATCCTGAGGATTTACTGGATGGTGAATCTGTTTCCGCTGTCCAGGGGTCGCAGGAAGAGAGAATGATCTCTTCAAAATAATTAGCCTCGAGTGGCACCGAGGCCATCCTGAAGAATTGAAGAAGATCAGAAAACGGAACAAGCTGAGAAGATTGAATAAACCGGATATGGATCGTCATCTATGAAAAGGAGGAATCTTATGAGAAAGCAAATTGTTCCTATTATATTATCCGCATCACTGCTTTTTGCGTTCAGTGTTCTGGCAGAGGAACCCGCCGAGACAAAGCCGATCACGTTCCGTGGAATCGAATGGCTTTCCTCTCGGACGGATGCCGAAGCAGCTTTAGCGGACGAGCAAATAGAAGATCGTGCCTATATGAGTGACCGTCATTCTATAGATTGGCCAGAAGGATCATATGAATGGTACGGATCGTCTCATAAAGATACTCTCAGGATTGAAGATGGCGGCTGGTGTGGAATGTACTCAGGAGTAACAGTCGGAGGATACGCGCCTTCTTATTCATATGCTTACTACATATATCCAGTTCTTCCCGATGGATCATTGAATAAATCAGATGAAAGTGCTCAATTGTATCTTGGTCTCTATGAGTATGAAGGTGGTGATTTCGAAAACATTGATGCTGTGTTCGATGATCTGTCAACGAAACTTTCCTCTTTATATGGGGAATGCTCGGAGAACAATGACGATGATTACAAGAGAAAGATGTGGACAGATTCAGATGGAAACAAAGTTATTTTAATCAACCGCATTAGCAACAAGTATCCTCGTGTAAAGCTGCTTTATGAATCAGGCCGCGCAGACGAATTATTGACCGATGTGGAGGAAGCTATAAATAAAGAAAACGCGGCAGCTCAGGAATCTGAGAGGTTGGCAAATGCCTCCAATACTGACGGACTATGAGGTGATGATATGAAGGAATCCATGTTAAAAAACATCAAGCTTTCTATAGATGGAAGAGATATCTGCGCGGTACTGACAGCAGACAACACCAGGGCCGGAGGGAAGGAGGCATATCAGGCATCGAAG
>JBGUKV010000003.1:0-4595 GCA_045114655.1 Candidatus Allocopromorpha sp.
TCCAGCTCCATCTCCAGCCTCGAGAGCGTCTTCCGCTTTGCGAAGATCTCCTCGGTCATCTCATTGACATCCGCTTCCAGGTAGGGCCTTGTGGTTTCGGAAGCCGTCCGCAAGGCTTTCACCTGGGCCTTGATATCCCGGTCCAGACGGTCGATCTCTTTCTGAAGCGAAGAGATCTCCTGCTGTGTCTTGTCGCCTTTTACGGTCTGGTCGATCTGCCGCTGGATATTGGTGAGATAATAGTTCTGCTCTTCGTCTGACAGGGAGGAAAGCTTCTCTACGATAAACTCATCAAACTCCACGCCGTGAACCGCCTGGTAGTCGCAGGAACCTTTCCGGACCGCATTCGGACAGGCGTATTTGAACCGCGGTTTCCCATGTGTATACCGTCCGCTTTCTGAAACCACGTTCAGGCGCTGATGACACAGCGGGCAGTAGATGAGGCCTGCCAGCAGCGCGTTGGTTGCCCGGTGCGGCCTGTTGTAGCGGTCAGCGATATCCAGCTTTAAAGTCTGCGCTGTCACCCAATCCTTGCCTTCAATGAATCCTTCGTGGCGGCCGATGGCAATGATCCATTCACTGATGTCTTTCTCCCGGACCGTCTTAGAAAACTCCGGGTGAAGGAAAGTTGAGTCGTCACTTTCTTCCCGCATCTCACGGGTACGGTTATAAACCGATATCCCGTGAAGACCGTCGTAATCTGCTTCCTCGCCGTAAATATCCCCGTCATGCTCGATGAAATAACGGAAGGCATCCTGATCGGCGCTGCAGTAGACCGGATTCGTCACGATATCCCGCACCGACTGTGTATTGAAGGGAAGACCGGTCTTTGTCCGATATCCCTCTGCATTCAGCTTCCGGGCAGCCGCATTGTAGCCTCTGGTAGAAAGGAACGCCTGAAACACATGCTGCACCAGTACCTTTTCTTCCGGAATCGTGACGAGATAGGCATACCCATTCTTCTTGCTGCCACTGCCATGCTGGGACCGGTCAACTGAAAAGCCTGTCGGCGGAATCCCTCCCATCCAGCGGCCGTCCTTTGCCAGCTCGATCAGGTTGTCGGTGATCCTTTCCTTGATGACGTCGCGCTCAAACTCCGCAATGATGCCGAGCATCTGGATCATCATCTTGGAATTGCTGTCCTGGGTGTTCAGGTTGTTGGAACTGATCAGCAGGGCAACATTATGCTTGTTCAGGTAGTCGATCATCGTGGTGAGATCCGACATCTTGCGGCTGATACGGTCCAGCTTATAGCAGACGATAGCACGAATCTTGTTCTGTTCCACATCGCGGATCATCCGCTGGAAATCCGGCCTATCGGCATAAAAGCCGCTCTTGCCTTCGTCCTCATATACCTTGAATTCATAGTCAGCCGGGAGTTTCAGATGCAGTCTGGCATATTCGCGGCAGTACTCCTCTTGATTTGCAATGGAGTCGCCTTTGTGGGTGATCTTTGATTTCCTGGCATAGATCACAACAGCACGATCATCTTGTTTTGTATGATCATTCTTTTTCAAAGAATCACCTCCTTGTTTTTCTTTAACACACACGCATTATACCACGAAAAATAAAAAAAGCCAGAGGGAATCTGATGTTTTTCAGAAATCCCTCTGATTGACTTGATTGGCATCGCTGAAGGCCTATCTTCAGCTGGCCTTAAGATACTCCTTAAGATCGATCTGACGGAGTGCGGCTATGTCCTGCTTCTGGATAAACCTCGCCGCAAGCTTCAGCCGTTTATCCTGGAATTCACGCATGACCTGCTTCCTGTTATCCCCGAAATGAATCACACACTCCATATCCCTGTAGCGATTGTCTTTCAGCAAAGGCATCACCTCCCCGACTCCAACTCATGGAGCTTGTCCGGTGAGCTTCTGTCGGCATAGGCTGCCAGCACCTCCGGCGGAATCCTCTCCAGAAGGGATATGGCTTCCTCGTAATCATGCTGCAGCTTCAGATCTGCCATTTTCTTCAGGATGCTTTCCTGCTGAGATTCCTTCAGTTCGGCGGATAAGGTTTCATTTTGCAGCTCAAGAGCTGTGTTTTCAGCCTTCATCGTGCTGTAAGCCTTGCTGTACTTTCTGACCTGGGTGCTCATCTTTTCGACGCTCGGGATATATTTGTCCAGCACCTTCCCGATCTCAGCAGCCTTTGCCTTAGCATTGAAGGCATTGACCTCCGTGAGCAGGCTCTCCAGCTTCTCACGCTGTTTATTGAGCCGAGTCATCTCTTTGAAGACCCGGGGCGGGATATAGTCCCTTCCGGTCTCGCTGGCGCTTTGTCCGCGCTCTAGTTCCGGGTACTTCCGGACCATATGCTCCCAGTAGGCATCCTGCCATTTGGTCAGCTTCTTTTTGTTGCCCACGATCTCTTTCGCCGAAAGCCTCCCGTCCTCTGTCAGCGGGACAAAAGAAAGGTGCATATGGGGCGTTGTCTCGTCCATATGCACCACGGCTGAAATGATCGTATCCGGATCCTGTTTTTGTTTGATGAACTCCAGCGCCTCCTGGAAAAAGGCCTTCTTCTCTTTCATGCTCTTTCCCTGGAAAAACTCCGGGGTGGCGGTGATCACCGTCTCCACCAGCCTGACGCTGTCGGTCCTGGTCCGGCATCCGGCCTCCCGGATCTGCCGTTCTGCCTCCGCCCGGTACCGCCCCTGGGGTTCGACCAGGTGATAATTCAGATGCGTCCGGGTCGGGTCGATGTCCGGGTTGCTGGCGTAAGATTCCTTGGTTCTTTCATCATGGGCCTCAATCTTTCCGATCTCCGGCCCCTTGTATTTCATAAAGCGCATGATCGCGTACTGCGGTACTGCCATTGTGTTTGCTCCTCCTTCAAACTCTGTAATGAAAAAGACTTCGTGATTTTTGCGTTCGTACGTACATGCGTACAGCCGGCACCCGGGATGGGCACCGAACGCTTGTACGCACGTACGCATGATTTGACAACTTTATTTAAGAAAGGGATTATTATGATCGATGACCTCGACGCCACGGTATCCCCGGCAGCGTTTGCCCTTCCCGCGATAGATGTTGTTGTCAGGAATCAGGTGGTAGACTTCAGCATACTGGGAAAGAAAGTTGGCGAAGCTCTTCATGGAAAGAGCATTCTCCGCATTGTCATCACACCATTCCTTGTATGCCGCATACAGGTCGCTGGTCGCCGCCTTGCTGTCTTCATGAAAGGTGAGATACCCCTCAGACGCCAGGAACTCCAGGATGTTGTTGGCGTCCTTTACAATAGCGGCGATGTTCTCCTTCGACCGTTCGCTGATGGTGAAGCGATAGTCATTGGCAATGAGGCGCTTTAAGCCTTCCAGGCACCAGAGCAGGATACCTTCCTTTTCCGCGATCATCTTTTCCACCAGATACGGGTCATCGACACGACCTTCGGGCTTGTCCTTCGTGGTGATCACGATCTGCCGCCGGAAAAAGCCGTCAGACCGGTCGTGAAGCGCGGTGAGGGCACCGTTTCCAAAGCAGAGGAAGCGGACATACAGAAGGCTCTGATAACTTTGGATGCCTTTGCGTTCGACATCCATCTGGCATTCGGAGGTGACGATGGATTTGATATAGTTCGTCTTACTCAGCGCACTCATATCCATGTCGTCATCCACCATCAGGAGCCTGTCCTCCAGATCCGCCCTCGCGAACTTGTTTGTCTCAACCTTCTGGATACTGGTGGTGTTCATGCTGATCCCGAGGATCGATTTCATGACGAGTCCCACACGCGACTTGCCCTCGCCGCCTTTTCCGATCATCAGGAGCATCTTCTGGGCCCTGGTCGTAGGGAGCAGGCAGTACCCCAGGTACTCCTGCAGCGTCGGGATGTCCTCCGGCACCAGGAGCTCCGAAATGAACTTCAGCCATACGTTCGGCGTGCCTGCTGCCGGATTGTAGGAGACGTCCAGCCGGTTCCGGCAGTATTCCTTTTCTTCGCTGAAATGGCCGTCCAGATACCAGGTGCCGTTGGACACATGGATGCGGTCCTGATGAAGCGGGATCTCGTCGGCAAATGCCATCATCTTGACCGCTTTCATAAGATCCTCGACCTTCCTTGCAGTCCCGGTCTTGACCCAATCGCAGATCTCCATGAAGATCTCGCGTTTCAGGGCAGCCTCGTCGGGGATAAGACCCTCGACGGTATACAGCTTGCCATGGACACATTTCATGGGAAAGGCCTCCAGAAACGAGCAACAAAACATCATCTCATCGATCCTGCGATCCTCGGTGACCCATACCGGAGCGTCAGGAGGCAATGTTGATTTCCTCGGCATTCTCCGACCTCCTTTCTTCCTCACGGGCTCTTCCCACACGATCTTCGAGATCGGTGATCTTGCCGTCCTTCATCAGTTCCATTACCACAGCCTTTCGCTGTTCAAGGTCGCCAACCGTTAAAAGGTCCGCCAGGTATTCGATATAGGAGAGCATCTGACAGGCCTCCACAAAGCGGTCATCGGGCTCCTCGTCCATCGAGGCGGGTGCGTACTGCACCTTCCAGTCCTCCAGAAGGTGCAGATAATCACAAAGCACCCGCTGACAGTAGCGTTCGTCATCACGGAACGCCCTGATCATCGGGTGCCTGGGTTTTGCAAG
>JBGUKV010000004.1:0-4151 GCA_045114655.1 Candidatus Allocopromorpha sp.
GGTTATACGGGTGGCGTTTTTATTAAGTGGTTTGCAGAGTTAAGTTTGCAAAGTGATGTAACAGTGTGTGACATAGAACCATCAGGGACAAACAGCGCGAGTTTTGACTTGCGCAGTGATGCGCAGTATAAGTATTTGGCTTATCCAACCTACCCGTCACATCCTGAGTATGGCACTAGTTATAATGTGGCGGTCGCTACGGCAAGCAGAATCGGATATGTTCTGAGTCACAGCAATTCTTATGTGAAAATATGGTGCGAAGTACAGTTAGATGACGGCAGATGGGCAAAGAGCAATGTAATGACTGTCAAAAGCGGAGAGGGTTGGAAGGACAGCAGTCCTGCAATCGCTGACCCCGACCAGAAAGCCGCCGATGCTGTTGCGGCAATGATCGAGAACCTTCCGAAACTCGCGGTGCTATCACTGGATGATCTGGAAGCAGTCGAAGCGGCCCGTGCCGCCTATGATGCGCTGACTGAGGATCAGAAGGCGCTGCTTGCACCGTACACGTATCTTCTGAATGATCTCGAAGCTGCAGAGCAGAAACTAGAAGGATTGAAGGCAGAAGTAACCGCAGTGGAGGACCTGATCGACGATCTGATAGGGTCTCTGCCGGTTCTTTCGGAAATCAATCCGGATGACGTTGCGGCCGTTGCAGAAGCAAAGGCGGAGATCGCCGCTGCCAAGGATCAGATTGCTGCCGCGGCAGCAGGATACAATGCACTAGCCGATGATCAGAAGGATCGGGTGGACGCAGGTAAGATCGCTGCTCTGACTGAGTTCGTTGAAACATATAACGGTTTGGCTGAAGATGATGAAGACGTTGACACACTGGTTCCGCCAAGCAAAAAGCTCACTGCCGACATGATCACCATTGCCGGTGCGACATATACCGGCAATGCACTTACACCGAAGGTCACGGTCAAGGACGGGGACAAGGTACTGGCTGAGGGAACAGATTACACGAAGAAATACAGCAATAACGTCAACGCAGGCAAAGGCAAGGTCACCGTCACAGGAAAAGGTGCGTACAGACGAGCTGTGACAAAGGATTTCATCATCAACCCGAAAACAGTGACGCCGTCCGTGGCGCTGAGCGCCAAGAAATACACCTATAATGCAAAGGCAAGAAAGCCCGGAGTGACTGTCAAGGTTGGCTCTGTGAAACTGGCCGCAACACAGTACACCGTCTCCTATGCCGCAGGTCGGAAGAATGTCGGCACCTACAAGGTCACGGTGAATCTGAAGGGCAATTACAAAGGCACAAAGGCCGCGAGCTTCACGATCGTGCCGAAGGGGGCGACCATCGTCAAGCCTAAGCCTGCGAAAAAGGCACTCACCGTAAAATGGAAAAAGCAGGCCGCCAAGATGTCAAAGAGCAGGATCACCGGGTATCAGGTCCAGTGCTGCACGAGCAAAGCCTTCAAGAGCGGAGTCAAGAAAAAGACCGTCAAGGGATACGGGAAGACATCTGTTAAAATATCCAAGCTTAAGAAGAAGAAGACCTATTACGTCCGCGTGCGGACCTACTTGAAAACCGGAGGCAAGACCTACTACTCCAACTGGTCCAAAGTCCTGAAGACAAAAACCAAATAGCAATAATCAGGAAATGAAATCATGTTTATTCAGAAATGCCGCCGCACAGGCGGCGTTTCTGTGTTATAATTACTCTGTATTTTTGCGATGAATCGAGGGTTATCAATGACATTACTTAAGATACTGTTTCTTCTTCTGATCATTATACCGTTTGCATTGTTTTTGCTGTTTATACTGGAAAAGCTCATGGATGAGATGCCGTCCAAGGCAGAGATGGAGGCTGAGATGAGCCCGGTCGAACGGCGCAGAAGCAGGGCGGCTTCCAGAAACAGAGGGACCAGGACGGTCAATCACAGACAGGGCGGACCTAGTTCTGCGGAAAAACGAAGAAGGCGCAAAGCAAGAAAAACAGAAAGAAAACAGAAAAGGAAAACCGGCAGATAATGACCAGAGGATTTTTTATTACATTTGAAGGAGGAGACGGCTCCGGGAAGTCCACGCAGATTGCGCTTCTCCGTGACTGGCTCATGCAGGCCGGATACGATGTGATCCTGACGCGGGAACCGGGCGGGACCCAAATCAGTGAGAAAATCAGGGAACTGATCCTGGATCCGGACAATAAGGAGATGGCAGATATGACGGAAGCGCTCCTTTACGCTGCGGCAAGGGCGCAGCTGGTCAGCCAGATGATCAAACCGGCGCTTGAAGAGGGCAAGGTCGTCATCTGTGACCGGTTCGTAGATTCCAGCATAGCGTATCAGGCGTATGGAAGAGGTCTGGGCGACGCAGTAGGCGTGATCAATACCTATGCGGTCGACGGTTGCATGCCGGATCTGACGATACTGTTAAGACTGGACCCGGAGAAGGGAAGCAGAAGGATCGCAGACCGGGAGCATGACCGGATCGAGCAGGCACCGGACACGTTTCACAGAAAGGTCTACGAAGGCTATCTGGAACTGGAAAAGAACTATCCGGAACGGATTTTCGGTGTTGACGCTTCCGGTACGATAGATGATATCGCAGAAGAGATCCGGAACAGAGTGCAGGCGGTCATAAGTCGTTAACAGAACGCGGCAGGGGCATTTAGGAAGAAGAGAAATGATACTGGAAACAGGAAGAGATAACGCAAGGCTAAAGGAAAGACTGGAGAAAATCGTAAGCACGAACAGGGTCTCGCATGCGTATCTGTTCGAAGGGCCGACCGGCGCAGACAAGGAAGCCTTTGCAAGAGGGTTTATCAAGGGCGTTCTGTGCCCGAAGGGACTAGGGGAAAACTGTGGTGAGTGCAGCATTTGCAACAAGGTCGACCACGGAAATCATGAGGATGTGAGTTGGATCAGCAGAGACGGACTCTCCGTTAAGGACGCTGTCGTAACAGCGATCCAGGAGAAACTGAATGTCAGACCTGTGGGAGGGCGTAACGTAGTCGTGATCAGTGACAGCGACACGATGACGCCGCAGGCGCAGAACAGGCTCCTGAAGACTTTGGAAGAACCCCCCGGGGACTCGCTGATCATCCTGCTGTCCGAAAATATGGAGAATCTGGCACAGACGATACAGTCCAGATGCGTGAAATTCAGAATTGACGCCACATCCCAGGCAGCAGAGGATGAAAGTGCAGAGACACTGATCCGGATGGCACTGGCAGGCCGCAAGTTCCACGAACTCGTCCATGAGGCCGGCGACGATCTCAAAGACAGGATCAAGGCAGGGCAGCTGCTCGATTCCATGGAGCGGGTGTACCGGGAGATGCTCTTCGAGGAGCACAAAGACATCCAGACCTATAAACCGGAAGAAATCTGCAGATATGTCGAATGCATCGAAGAAGCCCGCGCGAGAATCGATCAGAAAATGTCAGCTGAATATGCTATGAAGGAGCTGCTTCTGGAGATTACAGGATAACTTCGGAATACACGACAATATACATGAACAGGATACATGAACAGGGTACATGAAAGGAAGTAATATGACAGACGTTGTAGGCGTTAAATTTAAAGATGTAGGTAAAATGTACTATTTTTCACCCGGGGACAATCAGGTGAGCATGGGTGATAATGTGATCGTTGAGACTGCCAGGGGGCTTGAGTTCGGAACGATCTGCAGAGAGAGAACGAGCGTAGACGAATCGGAGCTTGTAGCGCCTCTCAAGAGCATCATCCGCAAGGCTACAGACGCGGACCGTAAGAAGCACGCGGACAATCTGGCCAAAAAAGACAACGCGCTGCGTTTATGCCAGGAAAAAATCGATGCGCACGGGCTGGAAATGAAGCTCATCGATGTGGAATATACATTTGATAACAGCAAGGTGGTGTTCTATTTCACAGCGGACGGAAGAGTCGACTTCCGGGAACTCGTTAAGGATCTGGCGTCTGTATTCCGCATGCGGATCGAACTGCGGCAGATTGGAGTCAGGGATGAAGCCAAGATGATCGGCGGCGTGGGCAGCTGCGGCAGAGGCCTTTGCTGCAGCACGTGGCTCAGGGATTTTGAGCCGGTCTCCATCAAGATGGCAAAGGTGCAGAATCTGTCCCTGAACCCGACGAAGATATCCGGGATCTGCGGAAGACTTATGTGCTGCCTCAAGTATGAGAACGATATTTACAATGAGCTCAAGA
>JBGUKV010000005.1:0-18888 GCA_045114655.1 Candidatus Allocopromorpha sp.
CAGTCAAACTCGATGTAGGCGGCGCGGTCGGATCCGGCATGCTGACCGTCAGCATGGACCTTGGACTTAAGGAGCCTTATAACGGACAGGTCGAACTGCAGACCGGCGAGATCGGTGAAGACTTGGCCTACTATTTCACTGTCTCTGAACAGACCCCAAGCGCCGTTGCCCTCGGCGTCATGGTAGGCAAAGACAGCAGCGTCCTTCACTCGGGCGGTTTCATTATCCAGCTCATGCCGGATGCCCCGGAAGAAGTCATCGCTGCCCTCGAATCCACGTTGGCCACCCTTGACCCCGTCACGACACTGATGGAACGCGGCCTCGGACCCGCCGACATTCTGCAGCTCGTGCTGGGCGATCTGGACCTTATTGTGACCGAGCAGAAGCCGGTACGTTTCCACTGCAACTGTTCTCGCGAGCGCATCTCGCACGCACTTGCGACTTTAAGCACCGAGGACCTTTCGTCCCTGATTGCGGACGACGAAGAAATCGAGATCAAATGCTTCTTCTGCAATTCCGCTTACAAGTTCGGGACAGATGAGCTGAAGGAGATACTCGCGCAGCGGGGAGAATAGCTGCGCGACTAAATCACGCTATTCTTAAGTTACAACCTGCTACGCCACGCGACGTTAATTGATTGCGTTAGGTTTGCTTTTGGGCGGGGTTTGCTGTCAGACAGGGTTTGCTGTTAGACAGGGTTTGCTGTCGTGCAGAGACGGTAATGTGTACTGCTCTTATGACGGTTGCTCGATTCGGCACCCTGTTCTCCGAGCAACGCTGATCAGTATCTTGTTCCAAGGCGGATTGCAGGTAAGCATTTGGAACAGAACCTCCTTTACTCTGGCTTCCTCTCGAATATCATGATTGAAGGTCGTGACGTGCTCCCCCACCTACGCCTTGCGGCTTAGAGGAGGGGGCTTCTCGTTCAAGACAGGCAGCACTGTCAGTATCAGCGAGCTATCCCCGTGCGCCCCACGGTTCTTTTGTTATTTCTTATCATGCGCTCGCGCGCAGTTTTTTCCTCAGCCGGTATCGTCCCTCTTCCCTGATGTTGACCGCAGCGTTGATATCGCGGTCGTGGTGCTGCAGGCAGCAGTCGCAAAACCACTCCCGCACATCCAGTCCCTTCACCTCCGGATGGATCGTTCCGCACCCGGAGCATACCTGGCTCGACGGGAACCACCGGTTGACCTTCACCAGCCTGCCGCCCCTATCTTCGAGTTTGTACTCAAGCATCTGCGTGAACATCCCCCATCCGTCGTCGTGCACGGACTTGCCGAATCGCAGCGCCCTCGACATGCCCTGCATGTCAAGGTCCTCGATGCTGACCAGGTCATACTTCCGCACCAGCTGCAGCGACTGCTTGTGCAGGAAGTCCTTCCTCTGGTTCGCCGTCTTCTCGTGCAGCTTCGCGATCCTGATCTTCTGCTTCCGGTAGTTGTTGGACCCCTTCCGCATCTTCGACAGTTTCCGCTGCTCCCGGGCAAGTCTCTCCTCCGCCCTCCGGTAGAACTTCGGATAGCTGCAGCGGTATCCGTCGGATGCCACGAACAGGTCCGGCATCGAAAAGTCCAGTCCGGCCGTCGTCCTGATCTCTTTTTCCTCTGCTTGGCTCTCGCAGTGGAACAGGACGCAGACGAAGTACTTCCCGCTTGCGGTCTGCTTTACGGTGACCGACTTCAGTATCCATCCTTCCGGGATGTCCCGGTGGCGTCTGATCTTCACTTTCCCCAGCTTCGGCAGTCGGATCGTCTTCTCCTCCAGCCGGATGTTTCCGTTCACGCAGACCGTGCTGTAGGAGTTCCTGCCGCTCTTCCTGCTTTTGAACCTCGGATATCCTGCCTTTGCATGCCGGAAAAAGTTCGTGAAGGCGCTGTCCAGATGCCGCAGGCTCTGCTGCAGAGCGATGCTGTCCACCTCCCGCAGGAACGGTTTCTCTTTCTTAAGCCGCGTCAGGTCCTTCGCGCAGTCGGTATAGGAAAGCGCGATCTTCGTCTCCTCATATCTGTGTTTCCTCTCGGCAAGGTAATGGTTGTAGACCAGGCGGCAGCAGCCGAAAGTCTTTGCGATGAGCCGGCGCTGCAGCCGGTCCGGATAGATCCGGAATTCGTATGCTCGATCCATGATAGATACCCCTTTTTAAGAACATATGTTCTGCCATCTGTAGGTATCATACCACAGGGGGAACGGGAAGTCTACTGCCTGATCGTTTTTCTCTGTCTTTTTTTCTTGCAACTGGTGCAGATTCATCCCGCCGCTAAAGAAGCGGGGGTTTTCTCTGCTGTTATATGATAAAAAGAACCCCGGTACCGACCGTAGGTCGGCGCCGGGGCCCTGTAAGTACCAACTTGTTCGCCGCGTGCCGCGCTTATCCCTTGAAATACTTGACTGCGGATTCGAACATCTTCATGTCGTATTTGCCCGGGACGTTCTTGTAGAGGCCGTAGCCGGTTCTTTCGGCGTGGCCCATCTTGCCGAAGACGCGTCCGTCCGGAGAGGTCATGCCTTCGATCGCGTAGACGGAGCCGTTCGGGTTGAAGTGGATGTCGCTGGACGGTTTGCCGTCAAAGTCCACGTACTGGGTGGCAACCTGACCGTTCGCAGCCAGTTCACGTAGCAGTGACTCGTCTGCCAGGATCCTGCCTTCGCCGTGGGAGACCGGAACCGTGAAGACATCGCCGACCTGTGTCGCTGCCAGCCAAGGTGACTTGTTGGACGCAACGCGGATCCTGACAAGACGCGACTGGTGACGTCCGATCTCGTTGAGTGTCAGGGTCGGGCAGTTCTCATCGGTGTCGATAATCTTGCCAAACGGCACCAGACCCAGTTTGATCAGCGCCTGGAATCCGTTGCAGATACCACACATGAGTCCGCCGCGGTTGTCAAGCATGTCGGTCACGGCTTCCTTGACCGCCGGGTTGCGGAAGAAGGCAGTGATGAATTTACCGGATCCGTCCGGTTCGTCTCCGCCTGAGAAACCGCCCGGAATGAAGACCATCTGGGCGTCTGCCAGTGCCGATGCAAAATCATCCACGGACTTGCCGATGGCGTCCGCTGTCAGGTTCCGGATGACCATGATCTGCGGATCCGCACCTGCGGCCGCCATGGCTCTGGCGGAATCGTACTCGCAGTTCGTGCCCGGGAATGCCGGGATGAGAACCTTCGGCTTCGCGGTGAGGATCGCCGGCGCGCCGACTGCCTCCTGGCCGCCTGTATAATCCAAATCAGGAATGTCCTGATCTTTTGTTTCAATATTGCACGGATAGATCGGCTCGAGAACGTCTTCGTAAATCTTCAGGAGTTCGTCGAGGGCGACGGTGTCGCTGCCGAGGGTGATGGCGCCGTCGTCTGTGGTCTCGCCCAGCTCAATGCCGGCGGATGCGCCGCTTTCTACCTCAAGGAGGAAGGAACCGTAAGCGTAACCGAAGAGTTCCTTCATGAGAATCGCGTCTCTCTCGGCTCCTGCAAAAGCATCCGAGAACTTGAATCCTATCATATTGCCGAAGCACATCTTCATGATGGCTTCCGCGATGCCGCCGTGGCCGGGCACATAGGCTGCGCGGATGAGTCCTGCGTCGCCCAGGCTCTTGACTGTCTCGAAGATCTGCTTCAGGGAGTCGATCTCCGGGAGTCCGTCGCTGCCCGCGGCAGGCTTGAGAAGCAGGACCTTGTGGCCGGCTTCCTTGAATTCATTGGTGATGACATCATCCACCGAAGCGGTCGTGACTGCGAAGGATACCAGTGTCGGCGGGACGTTGATGTCCTCGAAGGATCCGCTCATGGAGTCCTTGCCGCCGATGGCCGCGACTTCCAGTCCCATCTGCGCTTCGAAGGCACCGAGGAGCGCTGCCAGGGGCTTGCCCCATCTGGATGGATCTTTGCCCAGCTTCTCGAAGTATTCCTGGAAGCTCAGGTAGGTCGCCTCGCGTCCGCCGCCGGAAGCGATCAGCTTGGCTACGGAATCGACGACTGCCAGGTAAGCGCCGTGGTACGGGCTCTTCTCGGAGATGAACGGATCGTATCCCCACGCCATGATGGAGCAGGTGTCTGAAACCGCGTTCTCCACAGAAACCTTCTGGACCATGGTCTGTGCCGGCGTCATCTGATACTTGCCGCCGAACGGCATGACGACAGTGCCGGCTCCGATGGTGGAGTCGAACTTCTCGGACAGGCCTTTCTGGGAGCAGGTGTTGATGTCCGCAGCCAGTGCCTTCAGATTGTCAGCGAAAATGCCCTTCTCGCAGAGCAGGGTCCCTTCTGCCGGTTCCCACGGAAGCGGCAGTTCTTTGTCAAGCGCATCCGTAGATGCCGCAGCCGCCTTTACGGTAATATGTTTTTCCGCGCCGTTGGAATCCAGGAAAGCGCGGGAAACGTCTACGATGGTGTTGCCCTTCCAGTGCATGACCAGACGCGGCTGCTCGGTGACGGTCGCGACGACTGTCGCTTCCAGGTTCTCCGCCGCGGCGATCTCGAAGAAGCGGTCTTTGTCGGTTGCCGCGATGACGACAGCCATTCTCTCCTGGGATTCACTGATGGCCAGTTCCGTACCATCGAGGCCTTCGTACTTCTTCGGCACGACGTCCAGGTTGATGTCCAGGCCGTCTGCCAGCTCGCCGATGGCAACGGAAACACCGCCCGCTCCGAAGTCATTGCACCGCTTGATCATGCGGGCCGCCTCGCCGTTGCGGAACAGTCTCTGCAGTTTCCTCTCTTCCGGAGCGTTGCCCTTTTGGACCTCTGCGCCGCAACTTTCCAGTGAGGAAAGGTCGTGGGACTTGGAGGATCCGGTCGCGCCGCCGCAGCCGTCTCTTCCCGTCTTGCCACCAAGAAGGATGATGATGTCTCCCGGCTCCGGCCGCTCACGCACGACGTTGGCAGCAGGTGCTGCGCCGATGACTGCGCCGAGCTCCATTCTCTTGGCTGCGTATCCGTCGTGATAAATCTCCTGCACCAGACCGGTAGAAACGCCGATCTGATTGCCGTAGGACGAATAGCCGTCCGCCGCGGAGGTGACGATCTTCCTCTGGGGCAGCTTGCCCTGCATGGTCTCATCCAGGGGACGACGCGGATCCGCCGCGCCGGTGATACGCATGGCGGTATATACATAGGCACGTCCCGAAAGCGGGTCTCTGATAGCGCCGCCGATGCAGGTGGCCGCGCCGCCGAACGGCTCGATCTCCGTCGGGTGGTTGTGCGTTTCATTCTTGAACAGAAGCAGCCAGTCTTCCTGCTTCCCATCGATGGTGACTTTGATCTTGACCGTGCAGGCGTTGATCTCTTCAGACTCGTCGAGACCCTCCATTTTCCCGGCAGCTTTTAATGCCTTTGCAGCAATCGTACCCAGATCCATGAGTGTGACCGGCTTGGTCCTGCCGAGATCAGAACGAACGGCGAGGTAGTCGTTGTACGCATTCTGCAGTGTCGCATCCTCGAACGTGATCTCGTCGATGATGGTGTTGAATGTGGTATGTCTGCAGTGATCGGACCAGTAGGTGTCGATCATCTTGATTTCGGTAATGGTCGGAACGCGGCCTTCGCTCTGGAAGTACTCCTGACAGACTTTGATGTCGCCTTCGTCCATAGCCAGCCCGCGGTCTGTGATGAACTGTTTCAGCGCCGCTTCATCCATATCGTTGAAGCCTTCGATGGATTCGACGGTCTGTGGAAGCTCATATTCAACGCGCAGGGTCTCCGGCATGTCGAGGGACGCCTGGCGCATCTCGACCGGGTTGATGACGAAGCTGATGATCTGCTGCAGTTCCTCCGGAGTCACCGCGCCGCTGATCAGATAAACTTTGGCGCACGCCACCAGCGGACGTTCCTGCCGGGAGATGATCTGGATGCACTGGGCCGCGGAGTCCGCTCTCTGATCATACTGTCCCGGCAGCGCTTCGACTGCAAAGACAGCATCGCCCATCTCGGCGAATGTCGCCTCATCCCCAACAAACCTGTACACATCGTCGACCTGCGGTTCTGAGAACACGCTCCCGATGCATTCTTCAAAGAGTTCTTCTGAGATGCCTTCAACATCGTACCGGTTGAAGATCCGGATTTTCTCGACGGAACGGATCCCCAGAAATGTCCTGATCTCCGACAGCAAAGCTCTGGCTTCGCTGGCAACGGCTTCTTTTTTCTCGACGAATACTCTGTATACCATATTATTTCCTCCCGGCTTTCAGCGCTCTGGCGCCGATGTCTGTTCTGTAATACGCGTTCTCGAAGGTGATCTTCGCCGCGTTTTCGTATGCTGTATCAATGGCTTCCTGCAGGGTCGGCGCTACGCTGGTGACGCCCAGGACTCTCCCGCCTGAGGTAAGGAGCTTGCCGTCGGCGAGCTTCGCGCCCGCCACGAACACTTCCGTGTTTCCGGTGAGCTCGCCCATCGTGATCTCGCAGCCCTTCTTGTACTCTAAAGGATATCCGCCTGACGCCACGACGACGCAGCATGCAAAATCGTCTGCGAACTTCACTTCCGTTTCCGCCAGTTTTTCGTCTGTGACAGCTTCCATGACGGTCAGCAGATCGCTCTCAAGCAAAGGCAATACGACCTGTGCTTCAGGATCGCCGAAGCGGCAGTTGTACTCGATCACCTTCGGACCGTCCGCCGTGATCATCAGGCCGAAGTAGAGGCAGCCTTTGAAGGGTCTGCCCTCTTCCCCCATGGCGCGGATTGTCGGCAGGAAGATCTCTTCCATGCAGCGCGCTGCCACATCTTCTGTATAATACGGGTTCGGTGCGACGGTTCCCATGCCGCCGGTGTTCAGGCCTTTGTCTCCATCCAGGGCTCTCTTGTGGTCCTGGGAGGAGATCATCGGCACGATGGTGTGACCGTCTGTGAAGGAAAGGACGGAAACTTCCGGTCCTGTCAGGAACTCTTCGATGACGACGCGTGCGCCGCTCTCGCCGAACTTCTTCTCTTCCATCATGCTTCGCACAGCTGCCTTGGCATCGTCTCTGGTCTCGGCGATGATGACGCCTTTGCCCAGGGCCAGCCCGTCCGCTTTGACGACGGTCGGGATCGGTGCCGTTTCCAGATACTCCAGCGCGGCTGCCATATCGTCAAAGACTTCATACGCCGCCGTCGGGATGCCGTACTTCTTCATCAGATCCTTGGAGAAGACTTTGCTCGCCTCGATGACGGCTGCCTTCTTGTCCGGACCGAAGCACCGGATGCCTTCTGCCTGCAGCACGTCCACACAGCCCATGGCCAGCGGATCGTCCGGCGCAACGACTGCGTAGTCGATGCCTTCCTTCACTGCAAACCTGCGAATGCCGTCCAGGTCCTTTGCGCCTATGTCCACACATGTGGCGTCTGCCGCAATGCCCCCGTTGCCCGGAAGCGCGTAGATCACATCTACCTTCGGACTCTTCGCGAGGCCCTTGATGATCGCATGCTCGCGGCCGCCGCCGCCTACTACCATTACTTTCATTGCTATCTCTCCTTAGTGGTGGAACAATCTCACCTTGTTGAAAATCATGACCATGTTGTACTTGTCTGCCGCGGCGATGACTTCGTCATCACGCACGGATCCGCCCGCCTCTACGACGTAGGACACGCCGCTGGCCTTTGCGCGTTCGATGCTGTCTCCGAATGGGAAGAAGGCGTCGGACGCGAGCACGCCGCCAGTCTGTTCATCGAGGTAGGCGCGCTTTTCTTCTTCGGTCAGGCGTTCGGGCTGCTCACTGAAGTACTTCTGCCAGTTGCCCTCGGCGCAGACATCTTCTTCGTATTCATTGATGTATCCGTCGATGGCGTTGTCTCTGACCGCACGCGGGAGCTTGTCCTTGAACGGCAGGTTCAGCACCTTGTCGTGCATCCGCAGATACCAGGTGTCCGCCTTGCTGCCTGCCAGGCGCGTGCAGTGGATCCTGGACTGCTGGCCCGCACCGATGCCGATGCACTGTCCGTCTCTGGCGAAGCAGACAGAATTGGACTGGGTGTATTTGAGCGCGATCATAGCGATGATCAGATCCTCTTTGATCTCGTCCGGAAGGTCTTTGTTCTTCGTGACGATGTTCTCGAGTAGGTCCGGTCCGATCTTGATGTCGTTGTGGGTCTGCTCGAAGTTGATGCCGAAGACCTGACGTGTTTCCTGCCCTTCCGCGCTGTAGGAAGGATCAATCTTAATCACATTGTAGTTTCCGTTTTTCTTTTTGCTGAGCATCTCCAGCGCTTTGTCCGTGTAGCCCGGCGCGATCACGCCGTCGGATACTTCGCGCTTGATGATGCGCGCCGCCGCCTCGTCGCACACGTCAGACAGGGCGATGAAATCTCCGAAGGAGCAAAGTCTGTCCGTGCCTCTGGCTCTGGCGTAGGCGCAGGCGATCGGGGAATCGTCCAGGCCTTTGATATCGTCGACGAAGTAGGCCCGCTTCATCTTATCGCTCAGCGGTCTGCCAATGGCTGCCGAGGTCGGGCTCACATGCTTGAAGGATGTGGCCGCCGGCATGCCTGTCGCTTCCTTGATTTCCTTCACCAGCTGCCATGCGTTGAAGGCGTCGAGAAAATTGATATATCCCGGTCTGCCGTTCAGGATCTCGATGGGAAGGTCGCTGCCGTCCGCCATGTAGATCCTGGCTTCGCTCTGGTTCGGGTTGCATCCGTATTTGAGTTTCAGTTCGTTCATGTCGCTGCCTTTCTCTTACTTTTCGTAGCTGCAGGTTTCTTATCGTATCTGCTGATTACTTTTCATATCTGTTGATCAGTCGTTCTTCGTACGTTCCTTCTGCAAGGTCTGTGTATCTGACATAGAGGGAAATCTTGTTGTCTTCGTCCAGTGCCTCCCAGATCTCCTGCGCAAAGGCGTCGATGTCATCGGGCACGACGACTCTTTCCGGCTCGCCCTGGAAGGTCGGGAGCGGAGATCCATCCTCTACATAGGTGTGGATGAAATGTCCCAGTCCCGGCAGCGCCTCATAGGAGAAGGTGAACCGGTTGCATGCCGTTCCTTCCGCGTCGGCGCTCTTCAGAATGCTCATCTCGTAGTTGCCGGTCTCCAGATCCGTGATGCTGCTGATCCTCGGCGTGAGGTTCGGAGCATCCGGCTCGAACTGCCTGCTCTCAAGCGTCTCCGGGAACGCCAGTCCCCTCGCGAGTCCCTCGTAGATCGTATCTGTCTGGTCGCCGTTGGTGACGATCAGGAAGTTTTCAAATGTTCTGATGGCGGCGTAGATGATCAGGCTCGGATCCTCCACCTTCGATTCATCAAAAGGCTCCGTGTAGACTTCCTTATCATGGATCGCAAATAGGCGATTTCTGCTGTTGGGGCTCCTTCCCATGATGAAATAGGCCGATGCCGCCTTGCCGGAGGGCGTCAGCCCTGTCACAATCCCTCGTCCTACGTAGGAATTACCCTTTACTCTGTCTGTGAAAGAATCGATCTTGTAGATTCCCATTTGATATTCTCCTTTCGCCGCTGTTTTCAGCGTGATGATGCCGCTCGTGGTGCCGCTCGTGATGCTGCTCACTTGAGCGCTTTTTCCGCGCACATCTGCGCGCATATTTTCTCTGCCGCCCGGGGCAGGATGATCCATTCTGCTTGTTCCATGACGCGCTTCTGCAGGATCTCAGGTGTGTCGCCGTCCTGCACTTCGACGGCCTTCTGCATGATGATCTCGCCGCCGTCGGGGATCTCGTTCACGAAGTGAACGGTCGCGCCGGTGACTTTGACGCCTTTGGCGAGGGCCGCTTCATGGACGAGGAGTCCGTAGTAGCCTTTGCCGCAGAAGGACGGGATCAGGGACGGATGGATGTTGATGATCCGGTGGTCGAAGTGTCTGGTGAAATCCTCGCTGAGGATGCTCATGAACCCCGCCATGATGATCAGATCGATGTTTCTGCTCTCGATTTCCTCGATGAGCCTGCGCTCAAAACCTTCCTGTCCGCCGCAGCTTTTTCTTGTGATCGCAAAAGCTTCAATGCCTGCGTTGGCCGCGCGCTCGAGGGCGTAGGCGTTCTTCATATTGGATATGACGAGCGAGATGGTCCCGCTCTTAATGATGCCGCTTTTCTCCGCGTCGATGAGGGCCTGCAGGTTCGTGCCGCCCCCGGAGACGAGAACGGCGATTCTGGCTTTTGCACGGGAACGTTCCGATGTCGCGATGGCGCATTCTGTTTTTGCGTTTGACATGCCGTCCTCCCTAAACAAGTTCGATCTTGTTTTCGCCTTCGATGATCTCGCCGATGATGTACGGGGCTTCGCCTGCCTCGGTGAGGATCTGCAGGGCCTTCTCTGCCTCTGCTGCAGGGACGACGATGCTCATGCCGACGCCCATGTTGAAGGTGTTGAACATATCTCTTTCTGAGATGCCGCCCGTCTTCGCGATCAGATCAAAGATCGGCAGCACTTTGACGGAAGCCTTGTCGATCTTCGCGCAAAGTCCTTCCGGGATGCTTCGCGGAATGTTTTCATAGAAGCCGCCGCCGGTGATGTGTGAAATGCCTTTGACATTCACCTCTTCGATGAGTTTCAGTACCGGCTTCACGTAGATGCGGGTCGGCGTCAGAAGGGTCTCTCCGATGGACGCGCCGCCCAGCTCCGCGACCGGCGATTTGATATCTGAATTCTCTACATCAAAGACCTTGCGCACCAGTGAGAATCCGTTGGAGTGCACGCCGCTTGACGGCAGCGCAATCACAACGTCTCCTGCCTGCATGGTCTCATTGTCTATGATCTTATCTTTGTCGACGACGCCGGTGACGTAGCCGGCCAGGTCGTATTCGTCCTCCGGATAAAAGCCCGGCATCTCGGCTGTCTCGCCGCCGATGAGGGCTGCGCCTGACTGGATGCATCCGTCGCAGACGCCCTTGACGATGGCCTCCATCCGCTCCGGGACGTTCTTGCCGCAGGCGATGTAGTCCAGGAAGAACAAAGGCTTCGCGCCGCCGCAGATGATGTCGTTGACGCACATGGCAACGCAGTCTACACCCACGGTGTCATGCTTGTCCATGAGAAACGCGAGCCGCAGCTTGGTTCCCACGCCGTCGGTTCCGCTGACCAGAATAGGTCTTTTGATTCCCGTCAGGTCCAGTTCGAACATGCCGCCGAAGCCGCCGATGTCAGAGCAAACGCCCTCTGTTCTTGTGGAGGCGATATGCTTCTTCATCAGTTCGACTGCTCTGTATCCTGCTGTGATGTCTACGCCTGCTGCAGCGTAGGCGTCAGATCTTGAGTTCTTCATGTCTTATACTCCTGTCTTGTACTTTTCAGTACTTCTCTGTTATTCTTTGCCGTTCCAGCAGTATGTGCAAACGCTGTCTTTGTCCAGTCCGATGGCTTCCAGAACGCCGTCGATGTTCTGGTATCCCAGCGAGTCGAATCCCAGCTTTTCGCTGATGGCCTTGCGGAGGGCTTTGCCTCTGTCCGTTCTGCCGTCGCTGTATTCTTCGATATACTTTTCGCCTTCTTCTCCTTCGAGTTCGAGGATCGTCTTTCTGGCGATCAGGTCGCGCTCAGGAGTCTGGCGCGTGAAGTTCAGGAATTTGCATGCGTACATGATCGGCGGGCATGCGGATCTCATGTGGACTTCCTTCGCACCGTGTTCGTAGAGGAAGTCTACGGTCTCCCGCAGCTGCGTACCTCTGACGATGCTGTCGTCTACCAAAAGCAGTTTCATGTCTTTGATCAGCGGTGTGACCGGGACCTGCTTCATCTTCGCGACTCTGCTGCGTTCTTCATGGGACATGGGCATGAAGCTGCGCGGCCATGTCGGGGTGTATTTGACGAACACGCGGCCGTAGTCCTGTCTGCATTCGTTGGAGTAGCCGATGGCGTGGGCGATGCCGGAATCCGGTACGCCGCAGACATGATCGACCTCCGGAACGCCGCCGTGAGCCGCCTCATCTCTGGCCATAATGTGACCATTGAGGTTTCTCATCCGCTCTACATTGACGCCCTCATAGTCGGAGTTCGGATAACCGAAATACGTCCAGAGGAATGCGCAGATGCAAGTCTTGCCCGTCGCAGGCGAAAGGGTTTTGATGCTGTCAGCTTTCACTTCGACGATCTCTCCGGCGCCCAGCTCATATTCTGTCTGATAGCCCAGTTTCTCATAGGCAAAGGACTCAAAGGAAATGCTGTGGCCGTCCTCGTCTTTGCCGATGAGCATCGGCGTCCTTCCGTATTTGTCTCTGGCTGCGATGATCGTACCGTCTTCCTTCAGGATCATGATGGAAGCGGATCCCTCGATGGCGTCCTGCGCGAACTTGATGCCGCTGACGAAATCGCTCTTCTGGTCGATCATGGAAGCCAGGATCTCCGCAGAGTTGATGCGGCCGCCGCTCATCTCCTCGAAGTGGCCGCCGCTGAACGCCAGATACTGTTTCACAAGCGTGGCCTGGTTGTTGATCCGCCCTACAAAAACGATCGCATAGGTTCCCAGATTGGAACGGATGATCAGCGGCTGCGGATCCGTGTCGCTGATGGTCCCGATGCCGGCGATCCCGTGCATCTGCGTGATCGCGTTTTCAAATTTGGTTCTGAATGGCGAATTTTCTATGTTGTGGATCTCTCTCTTGAATCCCGTCTCCGGATCAAAGAGCGCCATGCCGCCCCGGCGTGTGCCCAAGTGGGAATGATAATCTGTCCCATAAAAAACGTCCATTGTGATGTCTCTTGTCGAGACTGCTCCGAAATATCCACCCATCAGATTGTGTCTCCTGTCTCTATTACTGTGTTGATCAAAGTGTTTGTTGTGTATCCGAAAACGGAGTCCGCCAAGGCGCCGTAATAGACGATCCTCTGGGTGCACTCTCCGTTGATCTTCTGTGCCAGATCTCTATCCTTCATCATGTTGGTGTTGATGTAGATATTGAAGCTCGCCGCCTGCATGGCCGCCTTACAAAGCACTGCACTGGAAGCGGAGTCCGCGATGACGACTTTGTTTCCTTTGACCGCAAATTCCTGTGCCAGTTCGATGGCTCTGCCGCATTTGATGATGATTTCCATCGGCACCTGGCAGGCTGTATGCAGCGCTTCCTGCTTCATCTGATCGATCCGGGCTTTTTCTTCCGGATCCTTGGATTTCATTTTATAGAGCTTTGCCAGCGGTTCGAAGTTGTCGATATCCTTCTGGACAAGCTTGATGAGATCCTGCTGGATCTTTGTGATCTCAGCAATGTTCTTTTCCATTTCGGCCGCGACGGCGATGTACTTTTTCTTACCGACGGTAAGGCGCGCGACCATTGCGCTCAGCGACGCTCCCAGAGCACCGACCAGAGCGGCGACGCTGCCGCCGCCCGGGATCGGTTCCTTGGTTGCTACTGATTCGATAAACTCCTTGCATGTCTTATCGGTGTATGCCATGTTTTTCTCCTTATTCTGCGAAGAAGAGTTCTGAGAGCTTCAGCGGCTCGATGTATTCGCCGTCTTTGTAGACTCTCATGTTGCCGGATGCGATCTCGTCGATCAGCATGACTTTGCCGTCCTTATCGTATCCGAATTCGAACTTGATGTCATAGAGCACAAGGCCTTTCTCAAGCATGTCGTCCGCTACGATCTGTGTGATCTCCTGGGTCATTTTCTTGATGTCTTCGTACTGCTCGTCTGTCATGATTCCCAGAACGATGAGGCCGTCCTTAGTTACGAGCGGGTCTTCCTTCTCGTCGTTCTTGAAAGTGGTCTCGACATAAGCCGGAAGGTCTGCGCCTTCTTCGATGTACTCACCGTATCTTCTGAAGAATGAACCGACTGCCTTGTGTCTGCAGATGACTTCGAGTCCGTTGCCGAATACTGTCGCCGGCTTGACTTCCATGGTCGTGTTCTCCAGATCGGAGCTGATGAAGTGAGTGCGGATGCCGGCAGCGTTGATCTTCTCGAAATAATAGGTGGTCATTCTCAGGTTGACGTCACCGACTCCCTCGATGGTGAGACCGACCTGGTTCATGCCCGGATCGAACACGCCGTCCTTGCCGGTCACATCATCCTTGAACTTGAGCAAGTAGTTGCCGTTGTCCAGCTCAAATACGTTCTTTGTCTTGCCAGTGTAAACTAATTTTTCCATGTTTTCCTCCTATGGTTTATATTAAGATAATTTTTAAACAATACTTGTATGGCTGTTTATATGGCAGACTTCCGTCTGCAAAAGCAAGGGTCTGCAAAAGCAAGGCAGCAGCCTTGAACCGGCTGCCGGGCAGATTTATTCCGCACCGTTTAGCCGTGCGTCCTTCGCCAGGACCGCCTCTGCTGCTGCTTTTCTTTCGTTCTTCAGTTTATCAGACAGCTCCGGATCGCTTACCGCGATGATCTGGGCTGCCAGAATGGCGGCGTTCGCCGCGCCGTCAATTGCCACTGTCGCTACCGGGATTCCCGAAGGCATCTGAACCGTCGACAGAAGTGCATCCAGTCCGTCAAGTGTTGATGATTTGACCGGTACTCCGATGACCGGCAAAAGTGTATTCGCTGCCAACGCCCCTGCCAGATGGGCAGCCTTGCCTGCCAGCGCGATGATTGCTCCGAACCCGTTCGCCTCTGCTTCCTCTGCGAATTTCTTCGCCTGCTCCGGAGTTCTGTGCGCAGAATATATGTGAACCTCGTAAGGGATTCCGTACCCTTCCAGTCTTTCGATTGCTTTCTCTGCAACCGGCATATCGCTGTCCGAACCCATTACGATCCCGACCTTTCTCATACGCGTCACCTGCCCTTTCGTCAATGCATTTCACGCACCAGATGCGTTACCAAAAAATCATTAATATTATACCATGAAACGGCCCCGATTCACCATGTTTTTTTCACATTTTCAACGCCGCAAAAGCAGCAAAATCAGCCGCCGTAACAGCCGCAACAACCTGCAATGAAAAAAGCCGCGGCGTGCGCCGCGGCTCCGATGTGTTGCTTTTGCCCCGTGTGCGGGGAATTGGCTGCCCGATTATACGAGCTCGAGGAATACTACCTCTGCGTTGTCGCCCTGGCGGGGTCCAAGCTTGAGGATCCTGGTGTAGCCGCCCTGACGGTCAGCGTACTTCGGAGCGATCTCCTCGAATAACTTTGCTACTACAGATTCGTCAAAGATGTAAGCCATAGCCTGTCTTCTGGCGTGGAGATCACCGCGCTTGCCCAGCGTGATCATCTTCTCTGCCTGTCTTCTGGCTTCCTTGGCTCTATGCTCTGTTGTCTGGATCCTTCCCTCTCTAAGCAGGTCTGTTACCAGATTTCTCAGCATAGCTTTTCTATGAGCTGACTCTCTGCCTAATTTTCTATATCCTGGCATTTCTGCTTCCTCCTGTTAATTATTCGTCACTCTGTCTGAGGCTGAGACCCAGCTCTTCGAGCTTGTTCTTCACTTCGTCCAGTGACTTCTTACCAAGGTTTCTAACCTTCATCATGTCTTCTTCACTCTTCTGCGTGAGTTCTTCGACTGTGTTGATCGCCGCTCTCTTCAGGCAGTTGAAGGATCTAACTGAAAGTTCCAGTTCCTCGATCGTCATCTCGAGTGCCTTTTCCTTCTGGTTTTCTTCCTTCTCGACCATGATTTCCATGCCTTCTGCGGAATCATCCAGACCTACGAACAGGTTGAGATGCTCCTGCATGATCTTGGCTCCGATGGAGACGCCTTCTCTCGGAGTAACGGAACCGTCTGTCCAGATCTCCAGGATGAGCTTGTCATAGTCTGTGACCTGGCCGACTCTTGTGTTCTCCACAGTGAAGTTGCACTTTCTTACCGGAGTGTAAATGGAGTCTGTAGGGATGACAGAGATCGGAGTGCTTTCATCCTTGTTGTTCTCTGCCGGTACGTATCCTCTGCCTCTGGCGAGGTTGATCTCCATTACAAGCGTCGTATTGTCGTCGAGTGTCGCAATGTGAAGTTCCGGATTGAAAATCTCAATATCCGAATCGCAACGGATGTCTGCTGCTGTGACTTCTTTCGGTCCTACTTCGTTGATGATAACCCTCTTCTCATTCTCGCCGGTCATCTTGATGGCGAGCTTCTTGAGGTTCAGGATGATTTCGGTAACGTCTTCCTTAACGCCCGGGATCGTTGAAAACTCATGGAGTATTCCATCGATCTTCACAGAGGTTACTGCTACGCCCGGAAGGGAGCTGAGCAGGATTCTTCTCAGGCTGTTTCCGAGAGTCGTTCCATATCCTCTTTCGAGTGGTTCAACAACGAACTTTCCATAGTTCGGGTCATCGTTTGAATATATACATTCGATTGTAGGTTTTTCTATTTCTATCACGCAAAACCCTCCTTTTTTTATTCAATTTCGATCTTTGTTGTTCAGATCTTACTTGGAGTACAACTCGACGATCAGATGCTCTTCAACAGGTGTGTCGATCTGTTCTCTTGTCGGATCTGCCAGTACTGTTCCTTCGAGCTTTTCTCTGTCAACTGACAGCCACTCAGGAACACCTACTGTCATGTCTTTGATCTCCTGGAATTTCGGGGAGCTTGCGCTTTTAGCCTTAACCTTGATGACATCTCCCGGCTTGACCTGGTATGAAGGGATGTTTACCTTCTTGCCATTGACCGTAAAGTGTGCATGTACGACCAGCTGACGTGCTTCTCTTCTTGTCATAGCCAGTCCCATTCTGTATACGACATTGTCGAGGCGCTCTTCGAGCATGATGAGAAGGTTTTCACCAGTGATGCCCTTTTTCTTTGCAGCCTTGTCAAATGTGTTTCTGAACTGTTTTTCCTGAACGCCGTAGATGAACTTGGCTCTCTGCTTCTCACGAAGCTGCAGTCCGTACTCGCTCATCTTTCTGGTGTTTCTGGAAGGAGTCCTCTTTGATTCTTTGAAGATTCCCATGTGGCTTGGGTCTATCTGAAGGGATCTGCATCTCTTCAGGATCGGATCTCTGTTTACTGACATTTAATTATTCCTCCCTTCATCAGACTCTTCTACGCTTCGGCGGTCTGCATCCGTTGTGCGGAATCGGTGTGATATCCTTGATCATTGTGATCTCGAGACCTGCTGTCTGCAGTGCTCTGATCGCAGCTTCTCTTCCGGATCCCGGACCCTTAACGTAAACTTCAACGGTTTTGAGGCCGTGCTCCATTGCGCCCTTAGCAGCTTCTTCTGCAGCGGACTGTGCAGCGAACGGCGTGGATTTTCTTGATCCTCTGAAGCCCAGTGAACCTGCGCTGGACCAGGAAAGCGCGTTACCTGACATGTCTGTCAGTGTAACCAATGTATTGTTAAAGGTAGCCTGGATATGTGCCTGACCTTTTTCAACGTTCTTACGTTCTTTTCTCTTTTTTCTAACAGCTTTCTTAGCAGCTTTAGCCATATCGATCTACCTCCTTATCCCTTCTTCTTCCTTCCAACGGTCTTCTTAGGACCCTTGCGAGTTCTGGCGTTTGTCTTTGTCTTCTGTCCTCTTACAGGCAGACCTCTTCTGTGTCTGATTCCTCTGTAGCAGCCGATTTCCATCAGGCGCTTGATGTTCATGGAAGTGTCTCTTCTCAGATCGCCTTCCACCATGTAATCGGATTCGATGACCTTTCTGATTTTACCGGCTTCTTCCTCAGTCAGATCTTTGACTCTGGTTGAAGGGTCGATTCCGGTCTTCTCCAGGATAGCTCTGGAGGTGGTCCAGCCAATACCGTAGATGTAGGTAAGGCCAGCTTCGATTCTTTTTTCGTTTGGTAAGTCTACACCGGCTATACGAGCCATATTTTCCTCCTGTTCCCATCTTCCGTCACGCAGCCGCGTCTCTTACCTGAGCGGGCGTAATATAAACGGGATGTTCTAAATAATTAGTGATAATTGATCAGCCCTGCTTCTGCTTGTGCTTAGGGTTCTCACAGATAACCATTACTTTACCTTTTCTCTTGATTACCTTGCACTTTTCGCATATAGGCTTTACGGAAGCTCTTACTTTCATTTGTTTGTTCCTCCTGCAATTATGCTTTGCCTCTCCATGTGATCCTGCCACGGGTCAAATCATACGGTGAAAGTTCCACCTTGACCTTGTCCCCTGGGATGATTCTGATATAGTTTGTCCTGATTTTTCCTGAGACGTGAGCCAGTACTTTGTGGCCTGTCTCCAGTTCAACAATGAACATTGCGTTTGGCTGTGCTTCCACAACTACGCCTTCAGCTTCTATGACATCTTTCTTTGCCATATTCTTTCCTCCCGGCTATTCGCCCAGAGTGAGCAGCTCTGGCTCACCATCTGTGATGACTACAGTGTTTTCGTAATGTGCTGACAGTTTCCCGTCAAGCGTAACTACAGTCCAGTCGTTGGATAATGTTTTCACATTGTAGGTGCCTTCACATATCATCGGCTCAATGGCAAACACCATACCCTTGGCCAGTCTCGGTCCTCTCCCCGCTTTGCCGAAGTTCGGGATCTGGGGATCTTCGTGCATCTGCTGTCCAACGCCGTGGCCAACGTAATCCCTGATCACGCTGAAGCCTTCGCCTTCGGCAGAGCACTGGATCGCGTGCGATATGTCGGACAGTCTGCAGCCGACCTTGCAGAACTCTAGTCCCGCAAAAAAACTGTCCCGTGTGGCATCGATCAAGTGCTGCGCTTCCTCGCTGACCTTCCCTACTGCGTAAGTTCTGGCAGCGTCGCTTACATATCCTTTGTAGGTAGACCCTACATCAACGCTTACAATGTCGCCTTCTCTCAGAATCCGTTTCTTGCCAGGAATCCCATGTACGACTTCTTCGTTTACGGAGACACAGGCGCTGGCCGGAAATCCGCCGTATCCCAGAAAGGTCGGGATCATTCCGGCGCCCCTTATTGTCTTCTCAACGAAATGATTGATGTCGGCGGTTGAAAGGCCGGGCTTCACAAGATTCTCCAGTTCTTTCAGGATGTATCCTGTCACCTTGCCCGATTCCCGCATCAGCTCTATTTCTGAGTCTGATTTGATAATAATCATTGCCTATTCCCCTAAAATGCCGACGATTGTGTTGAATACATTCTCGAGTCCTGC
>JBGUKV010000006.1:0-16116 GCA_045114655.1 Candidatus Allocopromorpha sp.
ACGAGGTTCATCATGTCCTCATCGTCTCTGACGTGAAAGGGATGATCCGGGAATGGATCGATCTCATCAATGGGAAGCTCGTAGATCCGTTTCAGTTTCGCGTCATCCCGCTCCTCCTGTGAGGAAAACAGTTCATCGAGTGAGGGCAACCTCATCTCTGTGTCGCGCTCTTTCGGCATAATGGATCACCTCCTTCGTGAGCTGCGCATAGGCCTGCGCCGGTTTGCTATCTTTGTCATATTCATAGATGCTTTTACCTGCCTTGGTTGCTTCCGCCGCCTTCACGGCAACCGAGATTTGTGTGTCGAAGATCCGGATCTGCATTCCGTAGTTTGTCCGGATGGTACTGATCACATCCTTCGCGAGATTTGTCCGTCCGTCCACCAGCGTCATGACAATACCGCCGATCTTCAGGTTTTCATTGGTATGGGTCTTCACCATCTGGATGCTTTTGAGAAGCTGCGTCATGCCTTTGGCCGGCAGATACTGCGCCTGCACCGGAATGATCACACTGTCCGCCGCCGTCAAGGCGTTGATGGTCACCATGCCCAGAGATGGCATGCAGTCCAGAATGATATAGTCGTAGTCTTTCTTCACATCCTTCAGCAGCATGTCCAGGATCTTCTCCCGGCTCATGGCGTTCACCAGCTGCGTTTCCATGGAGGAAAGATCCAGATTCGACGGGATCAGATCCACACCTTCCTCATGCGTCAGAATAGCTTCATGAACATCCGGTTTGCAGTCTCTGGTCACCAGATACATCAGATTCCCCAGAGACTTATCCAGCATCTCACCCTCGATTCCAAGTGCCGAGGTCAGATCGCTCTGCGGATCGGCGTCGACCAGAAGCACCCGCCTGCCCTCCCGGGCAAGTCCAACTCCAAGGTTCAGGGCTGTGGTTGTCTTGCCGACCCCTCCCTTCTGGTTGCATATGGCGATCGTTTTCGCGTTACTCATGTTCGCTCACCTCATCGTTACCGTCAGCCTTCTTCCTGATCGAGTTTTTGAGAACCATCAGATCTGTTCTGCATGACTCACAGATAAATCCGTTCAGGAAGAGTCTGCAGCAGTCTTCATCTCCGGTATTCTGAACGACATTCAGCAGTTCCACAGGTTCATAGTATCCTTTCAGCAGGAAGGTCAGTTCCAGAAGCGCCATGGCTTCGAAATACTGCCCTGCTCTGTACATATGTTTCAGAATATCGATGACCAGATCATCTTCATCGTTATCGAAGTCGCTCATCTCCACCCATTCGTCAAAGATCTGGGCTGTTCTTGCTCCGATCTGAATGATGATCGGGCAGATCACATGCATCTCTGCCGCCTCGATCACAATGCCGGTGATCTCCTCTGCAGGGGCATCATTCTCGGCCGGATTCTCTTCTGCACCTTTGGCAGCGGCGTCCGCAGCAGATTCTTTCATATCGTCCTGCACCGGCGCTTTCTCCTCTGGAGCCTTTACTGCCTCCTGCGGTTCAGCCTTCTGCGCAGGCGCTGCTGCCATCTTCGTAGGCTCTGAAGGAGCTACGGCCTGTCCACCGACCTGCTGTGCTGCCTTTGCTTCTCCCATCACCATTCCCATTCTCTTTTCTTCTGTACACATTTTCTGTTCCTTTCCGCCATATCGGCTGTGTTAAAGAAAAAGCCCTGCTTCGTAGTAAGCAAGGCATGTACAGAAAAGAAAAGATTCCTGGCAGGCTAATCCATGAACTTAAGGATCAGTTCGTCTACGGGATCGGTATATCTGCCTTCCTCCAGAAGTCGGTTCTTCAGGTCGATCAGCGCAAAGATTATGAGGCGCTTCTCATCATATGTAAATCTGATTTTCGGATTGAACATCTGCCTCACCTCCATTTCACCATCATTGTATAAGGCGGCGGAGGATGGCACAATTGTGTGAATCAATAAGATATGTAGAATAGAAATATCAGTTCCGGCCTTGTGGGTTCGAGTCCCGTGCCTGATACAGGACTCAATCCCACGAAAGAACGTGTCCTTTCTCCATACACGGGACATCCCACCAGAAATCCCACCATCCCACGAAAAATCCCACGAAACGCAGGTCTGTACGGGGTCTGTATAGGTCTGTGCAGGTACATCGGAAATGCCGAAAACACTTGGTAAATGGCGCTTTCCCTTATATAGCAAGACTCGCAGCGTTTCGCTGCGAGCCTCAAAATCTTGGCGGAGGACACGGGACTCGAACCCGCGGGGCTGTTACACCTTACTCGCTTTCCAGGCGAGCTCCTTAGCCACTCGGTCAATCCTCCGTGCTAATTTAATGATTCGTATTTGAGCGGTTTGATTGCCGCCCAAATACTATAACAAATAATCTTGTGCATTTCAAGTATTATTATTCTTTCTCCGGATATTGATGGGTCCAGATTTCGTCGCCGCTGGCGTTGAAGATGTGGACGGTGCCGGTGATGCCGGTGATTTCGGTCTGGGTCTCAAGGTCTGCAAGGGCTTTCTCGAATCCGGTTTTCAGAGTATCGGAGTTTTTGTCGAAGGCCTCGACCAGAACCTTCTGATCGGAATCGTCCATCTTATCCTTGAACTTATACGTAATGTCGAAACTGTCTCCGGAGAAGCTGACTTCGGAGGTCATGCCTTCCGGTGTGGTCAGTGCGTCATTGATTGTCTTCACAATCTCCGGGTTATCTGCTGCGATGTCCTCCAGGGTCGGGGTGGGCTGCTCCGCGCATCCGCCAAGCAAAAGCACCACCGCCGCGATGGACACCACTATGATTCTTGTCAATGCATTTTTCATCTCTTCATACCCCTTCGCCTTTGTTATTTCACGCTCTCTTCAACAGCGCCAATCATATCCGGGATCTCGATGACGCCCTTATGGCGAATGGGCTTTGTGTCGAGGTTCTTCAGTCCCGCAGGAACGCGCACGCCGGTCTTGTCGGCAACTGCGCGGATGTATCCGAAACCGTCCTGCTCTTCCGGCAGACCGATGGATTTTGCGACGCTCTCCGCGAACTTATAGGCGCTGGCGGTGGACGCGATCAATGTCGGCGTCTTATCGCCGGTCTCCTTGACATAGTCGCGGTATACTTTGTAACCGACCGCCGTATGGGTGTCGATCAGGTATTTCTCTTCTCTGTACATGGCGCCGATGGTCGCGTTGGTTTCCTCGACAGTCGCTGTGCCGCCCCAGAATTTTTTCATGCCCTCGCGGATCTTCGGGCTGACCTCGTAGCGTTGTTCCTTTTCCAGCGCTTCCATCAGCGCCCGGATCTCCGCGCCGTCGCCCGCGGACAGGTGATAGAGCAGCCGTTCCAGATTGCTGGAGATCAGGATGTCCATGGACGGGGAATTCGTCAAATAGAATTCGCGGTTCGTATTGTAAACGCCTGTGTTGAAGAAGTCTGTCAGCACGCGGTTCTTGTTGGAGGCGCAGATGAAACGGTTCACAGGAATGCCCATTTCACCAGCGTAGTACGCCGCTAGAATATTTCCGAAGTTGCCGGTCGGCACACAGATGTTGACCGGATCGCCGGCCTTCACCACGCCCCGCTCGACCAGTTTCAGATAACCCCATACATAGTACGCCACCTGCGGCACGAGCCGGCCGATGTTGATGGAGTTTGCGCTGCTCAGTTTGCATCCCATTCCCGCCAGCTTTTCTGCAAAAGCATCATCGTTGAAGATCTTCTTCACGCCGGTCTGGGCGTCGTCGAAGTTCCCTTCGATGGCGAAGACATGGGTGTTGGCGCCTTCCTGAGTGATCATTTGGCGCTCCTGCACCTGGCTGACGCCTTTGTTCGGGAAGAACACGATGATTTCCGTACCCGGCACATCTGCAAAACCTTCCAGTGCGGCTTTGCCGGTGTCACCGGAGGTCGCTGTCAGAATGCAGATCTTTTTATCTTCATTTTCTTTCTTCGTTGCAGTGGTCAGAAGATACGGCAGGATGCTCAGGGCCATGTCCTTGAAGGCCGCTGTCTTGCCGTGGTACAGTTCAAGGAAATACGCGCCGCCCGCCTTTGTGACCGGGACGATTTCTTTCTCCTCGAACTTGGAATCGTAAGCACCGTCCGTGCAGTATTTCATCTCTTCATCTGTATAGTCATCGAAGAACGTCCGGATGATTTCAAACGCCACCTGCTTGTACGTCATGCCGACCATGTCCTCGATCGGCATCGGAAGAGGCGGGACCTCATGAGGCACATACAGTCCTTTGTCCTCTGCGATACCCTTGATGACGGCCTGGGCAGCTGTCTTATACTGCTGACTTCCTCTCGTGCTTTCGT
The DNA here is from genome assembly GCA_045114655.1 of Candidatus Allocopromorpha sp. GTDB lineage: Bacteria > Bacillota > Clostridia > Peptostreptococcales > Anaerovoracaceae > Lentihominibacter. The sequence continues at coordinate 4,263 of JBGUKV010000006.1, forward strand.
ACATGATCATTTCGTTTCTGCTCCTTCTGTGATTCTGATGATTTCGTCTACATCGGCCAGGGCGCCTTTGCCTGTGGTCCCGCAGGCCAGATGTGAATTCTTCGGCTCGATGAACTGGTAGCCGAGGCCCTTGAGTTTCTCGATGTTGGCCTGGACGATGGGGTTTTCGTACATATTGGTATTCATGGCCGGCGCGATGATGATCTTCGCCTGATTGGCCGCCGCCATCACGACTGCCGTCAGCAGATCATCCGCGATGCCGCCCGCGATCTTTCCGATCACATTGGCCGTCGCCGGCGCAACGAGAACCACATCCGCGTTGCCCGCCAGATCGATATGCTTAACGATAGTCGGATCGTATTCCTCAAATTCGTTTGCGTGGACTTTGTTCTTCGATAGTGTCTGCAGCGTGAGCGGCGTAATGAATTCCTGCGCGCCGTCTGTCATCACCACATGGACCTCATGTCCATCCTTGTGCAGCCGGTTGGCGATATCCGCCGCCTTGTAAGCGGAAATACTTCCTGTCACTCCCAGTACTATATACATCTTTATTCCCCCTTGGTCTCGAGGATGCGGCGCACGATCATGGCCGCGATTTCCTCGTTGGTATTCATGGAATCATATGTCTTATCTGTGTGGATCAGGTACCCCTTGTGCATGCCGTTTCCGATCTCGCGCAGGTCGTTGGCCATGACGAAATCGCACTTGTTCTTCTGCAAAAGCCTGTATCCCACGTCGATCAGTTCTTCATGCGGTACGCCGCTGAGAAGTTTGAATCCCACCAGCGTTGTCTCTGGGCTCAGTTCTTTGATGATGCTGATGACCTTCGGCGAACGCTTCATGTGGATGATCAGGTCGTCGATGTCTGAGCTGATCTTATTGCCGGACAGATCCTGCGCGTGCTCCGGGTCCTCGGTGCCCATGAGCTTGTCCAGCGTTGTCACCTGGTGCACCATATAATCGCTCACCGCCATTGCGTGAATGACCGCATCGATCTTGTTTTCAGTGAGGACCTTTGTCAGGCTGTCTTTCAAGTCCATGACGCCGCCGATCTCGATCGGTACGACCTTCTCGTCCTCCGGCCAAACTGCCCGTTTGCCATGCAGATAATAAATCTTCTCTATCTTTTCCTCCGCCGCGAAAGCGGTTCCTATCGCAAAACCAAGACTGCCGGTCGAAGAATTTGTGATGGTCCTCACGTCATCGATCCGCTCGCTTGTTCCGCCTGCTGTAATCACGATTTTCATATGCTTTTGCACTGCTCCTTTCACAGTTCTTCCCAATATAAAATTATATGGTCTGCCCATTGTGGTGTCAAGGAAGTTGGTGTGCTACAATAACGCAGAGGAGGCTTGCATGAATAACAGACTTGGATCAATATGCCTTGTGATTGCCTTTGCATTTGTGCTGCTGCTTGCGGGCTGCGGGCAATCAGAGGAAACAGGTAAAACCACAGAAGCGGAAACGACTGCGCAGGAACAGACGCCGCAGCTGGATCCCCAGTTGGAAGCCAAGTGCAAAGAGCTTGGCTATGAAGTCGAGGCGAGTGCCTACGGCGTGCCGATTGTCACGCGCGGATACTTTGACATACTGGGGGCTGACACGGAATTCTGCGACAGTTCTTCTGCTTTTGCTATAGAAACCGATTTTGAAGATTATACCTACGACGATGTCAGGAAAGCCTTTCAGGAAAATGACTCCATTCCGGCCAAATACAAAGAGTATATCAGCAAAGGTCTGGACAATATGGAAAAGGAACTGCCCAACCTGAACTTAACGGTTCTGCACTTTAACGCCGGCCAGATCAAGTTCGTGGAGGTGACGGAAGAAAAGATGGGCGGCAACACGACCCTCGGCAGCTTCAATATCGGCAGCAAGAAGATCTCATATAACCCCAACAATACGGACCATGCATTAAGCGAATACGAAGAGTTTATGGTGGACCACGAGGTGCTTGGGCACGGATCGCTGGAAGGCGCCTGCGCCAAAGATGACCACTTCGTTTATTATGGATTCATGAATGAAATCATGGTAGATGCAGGCGGCGACAACATGAAAGGCCAGACGATCGGCAATTCCTTTACGGAGGGTGCCGCCAACATGATCGCAAGGATCGCTTCCGAAGAGGATTTCACGAATATCTACAACTATGCGGAAGAGGAGCTGCGGCTGATCGCGGAGCTTTGTCAGATGCCGGTCGACTCCATGTTCAACCGCCGCGGCATGAGCCTGTATCAGGAAATGTACGATCATAACATCGATGATCCCATCGGCATTGTGACACAGTCGGATATATTATTGAGCGACTACCGGGAGCGTGACTTCGATAAGATCCGGGACAACCACGCAATCAGCAGTCTTCTGGAAACGCTGGTTGCGGATGCCGCCGAAGAAAGAGCGGAAGCAGGAGAGCCGTTGGATCAGATCGGTGAAATTATGGACAGCTCTGTCTTCGGAGATGAACTGAAACTGCTCAGTCCGTTTGACAGAAGTGAAGTCATCGATAGATACAGCCCGTCCGAAAGCTTTGAAAATGTGAAACGGGAAGTTGGATTATAAGGATTCTTTGCCCGATAATATGGGAGATTTTAAGTCATGAAAAGAAAAATTCATCGTCATAGATTTGCGAACCGGTTTCCGGCTATTGCCGCAGTCCTGCTCCTGCTTATCACTGTGGCTTTACTGCAAGCTGCCGGTGAGCTCGTCAATTATCCGCTCGCTATGGGAATACCGAGATACAAAATGGACGGCGCAATTGGATTTATTGTCGTTTCTCTGATTGCTCTATGGCTCTACAAACGCTGGTTCTATCCGGAATTCGAGGGAAATCTCAGAGGCGGAAACCCGCGGGAAGGGATCCGGCTTTCTCTGTTCATCCTGATCTACTGGGTTATCACCTTCCCGATTCAGTTCCTGTTCACGCCGGCAGTATTCGGATGGCCCACCTTCAGAACGCTGAGTCTGGCGCTGATGGCCGGGTTCATCGAGGAGGTTTCCTTCCGCGGTCTTCCTGTTTCTCTTCTGATGCGCCAGTGGCGTAGCGAAAAGAGGATTCTGGTCATTGTAATTCTGACTTCTGTTATTTTCGGAGCCATTCATATAGCGAACCTTTTCGCCGGCGCAGATCCCGGCAGTACGATCATGCAGATTATCGGGGCGACCGGGATGGGACTGTTCCTGTGCGGCATCTATCTCCGCTGCGGGAATCTTTGGATCACCATTGCCGTTCATGCGCTCCATGACCTCCTCTGCTTCCTGGATGTCGCCGGGATCCAAGATGGTGTTGTCGTGCAGGAAACAACCTGGTTCTCATACTTGGATCTGGCATTTTCCGTCGGCCTTGGCGTGCTTGGCATCTGGATGGTCCGTCCATCGAAGCGCGCTGAGATCCGCCGGCTGTGGAACCGCAAGTGGAGCATTGAAGATGCTCCTGCGGATACCGATGCTCCCGCGGACACCGATGCGCCTGCAGTCGTGGTATAATTATTTCGAAATGATTGGAGGAAAAGAATCATGAAAACATACAGAAAAGAAATGTGGTTCAATCTGCCCAAGCGGCGCGGTCTGGTGAACATCACCCGCGACGTGCAGCAGGCCATCGACGAAAGCGGCATCAAAGAAGGGCTCTGCCTGGTGAACCCGATGCACATCACCGCGAGCGTGATCATCAATGACGACGAGCCCGGGCTGCACCGGGACTTCGAGCGTCTCCTCGAGCGGCTGGCTCCCGAAAAACCGTACGACCAGTATGATCACAACGGCTTCGAGGACAACGGCGACGCCCACTGTAAACGCCAGCTCATGGGCCGCGAAGTCGTCTGCGCCGTCACCGACGGCAAGCTGGACTTCGGTCCCTGGGAGCAGATCTTCTATTATGAACTGGACGGCAAGCGCAATAAGCGCGCCCTCATCAAGATCATAGGCGAATAACGATAAGGAGAATTGCCATGCTGCAGGAACGATTTGAATTCCGGACCATCGACCCTGCAAATACACAGGAAGTCGATCACACCATATATATGGAAGATGTGTGCATGCCCCCGGGCGAAGGCTGCACCCGCGACGAGATCCTCGACCGAGTCTACGCCGCTCCGGAGATGTTTCTCCTCGCCGTAGACAAAGAGAACGGTGAGATCGCAGGCTATGTCAACGGCGTCGCGACCAACGAAAGCGTCATCCGTGATGAGTTTTTCTGTGAGGGTGGACACCTGCACGATCCCGACGGCAGCACCGTCATGCTCGTCAGCCTCGTCGTCATGCCCGAGTATCGCGGCCTGGGCTTGGGCAGAGAAATCTTGCACGTCTATGCCGAACGCGAAAAAGCAAAAGGCCGCAAACGCATGGTCCTCACCTGCGTCGAGAAGAATATCAAGATGTACGAGAAGTTCGGCTACAAACTCCTCGGCGTGTCCAGTTCCGTTTACGGCGGCGCCGTCTGGTATGACATGGATATCCTGCTGTGAGCGCCCCTTGAATTTTGATTAAACTTACCCTTTACAAAGCCGCGGACATTGTGTTATACTAACGTCCGCGACAAATGAATATGCTCGATTGGTCAAGTGGTCAAGACGCAGCCCTCTCACGGCTGAATCAGGGGTTCGACTCCCCTATCGAGTACCAGGTGATTTAGGAGACGGAAACGTCTCCTTTTTCGTTACAGACCTTGGGAATAAAGGGCTGAAGGAGAATCACACTGTGCGGCCGAAACCAGAAAATACACGAGTGATTTTTATTACACTTTAACTTTTTTTATTACACTTTTTTCTAGATCGCTACAGCTTTTTCAACCAGAGCCAACCTCTCATCATCGTTGCTGCGGTCGAAGCAATAGTTGTGCAAAGTCGTTCTCTCGTCTGTATGTCCGACGAACTCTCGTACCGAGTTCAGGTTCAGACCTTCGTCGATCAAGGCTGAGATATACGTTTTTCTCGCCTTGTGTGAACTCTTCTGCACGGTCTGCAGCTTCTTACTGTAGTGTTCAAACTGATACTGCACTGGCTGATACGGCAGAGGGTTTTCGGTGCTGGAGAAGATGTATCCATCGTCAGGTGTGCCATATCCCTGCTGCTTTGTTTTCGCTGTGTGAATAATGTTCCGCGCTGCCTCCGGAAGAGGCACATATCGGTCGCCTTCCGCGCCCTTCGTATGCTCTACGATCTCGTCAGTTTCGTATCGATACTGCCTCTGGATGTGGATCCATTTTCCGTCTTCTGATACGTCTTCATACCTTATGGCAAGCATCTCTCCGACACGGATTCCGGTCTTCAGCATGAACAGCACACCTAGCGGTGCCAGCTTATGAATCCGGCTGTGTGCGGGCTTTTCTGTGTCCTCTCTGACGAATTCTTCGATGCGCCGAACCTCCTCCTCAGTGAACACCTGGGTGAAGCTTTCTTTCTTCTTTTCCTTCCGGAAAAGTCTTCTTCCATCGACTCGAACCCTGGATAGAGGATTGATTTCTATGACCTCCAGATCCACCGCATAGTCCAAAGCCTGACGCATGATGACCGTTGCATTATAGTACTGCTTGGACGTCATATTGTTGTCTTTGATCAGTCGATGCACCCACTCATCCAGCATCAGTTTTGTCAGTTTTACGATTGGAACACGTATGATTTCTGTCCCCTCGTAATACCGTTTCCACTCACGCCCGATGCGGGTAATATAGGTGTCAGCCGGCGTGTGCAGCGCCTTGAACTTGATCCATTCCGGATACAATTCCTCTAACGTGAGCCGCTGTTTCCGCACCTCCGGATCCTCTCCCTGATAATGTTCAACAAGTGCTTCTTTCAGTTTTTCTTCGGTCGCTTTCACGACCATTTTCAATCCGTTTTTCTTCGTTGCATCCTTGATATAAGTCCTCCAGCGGCCATCTTTTCCGCATGAAATCTTATATGGATGCTTCTCTTTTATGATCCTTTCTGTTTCAGATTTTTTCATAGACGCAGCCACTCCGCGCAGGTCAATCATACCATTTGCCTGCATGTAGGACAAGATTTCTTCTGCATCCGGACCATACTTTTGAAGTTCAGGAAGTGCTGAAATGTCACTGTTCAGATCGTTATTCAGTTGTTCTTTTTTAATCTCTGTCACCCATTCAGCACCCCCTTTCTGTCGTGTGCTCTCACGCTTTTTGCGCGGGGTCTGGGGTCTCCCCAGTGTTGCCGGAGGACGTCTGGACGTCCGTAGGCAGTGCTTGTTAATATTATGTTGACATCGGGATAACTATGTGGTCTCTCAATGTGCTCCCACGTGTGCGTTCACGTGTGCGCTCGCGTGTGCTCCCACGTGTGCGCTCATGTGTGCTCTCACGCGGTCTCTCATGTGGTCTCTCATGCGGTCTCTCATGTGGTCTCTCATGCGGTCTCTCATCCGATCTCCCATGTGGTCTCTCATTTTTAACTTGCCTGATGACCGAAGACTGCCTGTCTCGCTCGCTCCACGCAGGCTGCTCTCTCTTCCTCGCTCATCGGTGGCGATGATGACGATAATGACGGTAATGACGATTCCTCGTCGTTAAGTTTTTCATCACTGGTATCGTCACTGCCGGTCGGCTCGGTCTCAGGTTTCGGCCGGCGAAGAAATGTGTAGCGACGTTCCTTACTCGTCCGCGTCTGACTGGCCTGGATGTCCATTGGATCGAAGACCAGACTCCCGTACTGGGCGATCTTCCGGCTCAGCGCATTCGGCGTCATCTCATGCTCTCCGATCTCCTCCAGCAGCTGACTCATCGTACCTTCCCATCGTTCTCTTGTCTCGATCATCTCTGCGATCCGATACAGCACCGGCGGGATCTCTTTCTTTGCCATCTCATCTTCTGTGATGAGTTCCTCCAGATGCCATCGGCATTGATCGAACAGCAGCTTCATTTTCCACTGCGGATAGTCTCTGCTGATGTTCGTCAACTCACCGTTCTTCTGCACTCGCTTCTTCCGCAGTATCAGGATGCTGTCCGGTGTTGCGGACATGCCGGTCGATCCTCTGATATCGTTGACCGGATCAACCGGATCGATGCGCTTTGTCACATGATGGACGATGACAACAGCGATGTTTCTGTCGTCCGCAAACTTCTTTAGCATACTCAGTTCATCTGTTTCCTGCCCGTACTGATTGCTGGATGATACTTTGCTGTCGCCTTCGCGGATCATCTGCAGCGTATCGACGATGACGAGCCGGATGTCCGGGTGTGCTTTCAGATGATCGTGCAGGCTGTCCAGGAATCCTCTTTCCAGTGGCGGACACTCTGTTGCCAGATAAAGATTGTCCGGCGGCTCCTCTTCTTCAATGAGGTGCAGCCTTTTCTGCAGTCGGGCAGCTCTGTCCTCTAACGCAAAGTACAGGACGCCGCATTTAATTGTCTCTTTCCCAAGCAGAGGCTCTCCTGCTGCTACTGCCAGTCCCATGTCCAGGACGAGCCAGCTCTTGCCTGACTTTGACGGACCCGCCAGGATCGTCAGACCCTGCGGGATCATCTCGTCCACGATCATTTCTGTTTCCCTGTGCGAGATCTGCATGTAGTACAGCTCTTCCGCACTGATTGTTTTAATTGGTTTGCTCATTCTCTTTTCCTCCTTATTGCAATACCCCCTCAAAGGGTAGGCACCGAGAAAGCCCATTTTATGACTCCTAGACTAAGTTTTTTTATTATTCAGTTGTTTTTTTGCTATTTACCGCTATTTGCTTCCTTATCGTCGTATTTCTCTCTTCACCTATCGGACACTTTTCCGGCAGAAATTGCGTCTGATCAGAAAAGTTTTTTGTATTTTTTGAAGTGCAATCTGTTGTCGTTGCCACTGCGAGATAATACCCCCCTCCCATATAACGGAGATTTTTAAGGCAAAAATAAACCCTAATCGGGAAAATAGTTTTGCATTTTTTCGCATACAATCCATCCGCATGGAATTACCCTCTCACTTACCCAAGGAAAGAAACGAGCAAAAATTACATGGTTTTCGTGTTATTTTGTTGTTTTTATTCGCATATCATCGTCATTTGCGTCATTATCGTCATTTGTCCTCCTATATAACGGAGATTTTTCGGGCCAAATGCAAGGTTAATCAGAAAAAAATTTTGTTTTCCCACTAAAAAATCAGACTGGTAACAAACCAGTCCGATTGTCTCTGTCTATCAGGTTATTATAGAATGCGTAACTCCCCTATCGAGTACCAACAAGGATATGCAGTTTTGACATACATCTGCATATCTTTTTTATTGTCCAAACTCGTTGGTATCAAAGGGTTTCGACTCTTCGCACAATTCCGCTGCACGGATTTCGACATCAAAAGCAGGGTGCCAAGAGAGAATTTCAGTCGTTTTCGGTCAACAGGGGTACAAAAATTTAACGATTGCTGATTCGGATCTTATCAAGCAAGGCCGGTATTTCGTCCAGGTCATGAATTACATGATCCGCCTTTAGTTCAGAGAGCACCTCACTGCCCCCGGAATTATACCAGCACGTCAGAATTCCGTAATCCAGACCACCTTTGATGTCACTGGTCAGGGAGTCTCCGATCATCATTGCATCGCCGGGGAGCATCCGTGTTTTCTTAAATACAGCATCAAAGAACCCCTTTGCAGGTTTCTCAAAACCAATATCCTCTGAGATGAAAACGTAATCAAAGATTTGATCCAGGCCGGATCTTGCGAGCTTTCGTTCCTGTGCGACCTTCGTCCCGTTGGTCGCGGCGCACTGGACATAGTTCCCTTTCAGGGCAATCAGTGTTTCCATTGCATTCTTGTGGAATACAAGGGTATCTCCCAGCCTGAGCTGGTATTCTGCGTTGAAAGCCTCCGCCACAGACGTATTAAGACCGCAGTTTCCAAGGAACTCCTCAAATCTTCTGACGAGAATCTCAGGCTTCGACAGTTTGCCCTGTTCCAGGAGGTGCCAATAGTGCCTGTTGATCCCTGAATACTCCAGCAGCATCTCATCCGTGCATTTTCCGAGCGCAAAGGCATCAAAGCATGATCTGATTGCCGCTTTCTCTGCCGCAGGAAAGTCCAGTATCGTCCCATCGATATCCCATAGCAGCATTTTAATCCTGCTCATATCCTTCTCCGCCCGTCAGTCCATATAATACTTGATCAGTGCCTGCATTCCTTCCCGTCCAAGACCCCGGTCGCTGAGTTCCTGATAGTGATCCAGCGTAAGTTTCAGGGAAGACATATCCAGACCGCTTTCCAGCCCGGCCTCGTATCCGAGCTTCATATCCTTGATAAAGAAGTCCACGAAGAATCCAGGTGCCATGTCGTCATCAAGGATTCTCTTCCCATAGCATTCCAGCAGGAAGTTCCGGCCGGCGCCTGCCATGGCACCTTCCATGAATACGTCCATATCAAGCCCCTTTTTTTCCGCATACGCCATTGCTTCACAGACCGCTGACATGATGGAAGCCTGCAGGATCTGATTGGCCAGTTTCGCGTGCTGGCCTGCGCCTGCCAGGCCGTACCAGGTCAGATTCTTTCCCATTGCCATGAAGAGGTCATGACAGGCGTCGAAGTCTTCCTTTTCCCCGCCGACGAGGATCGCGAGGGTTCCTGCCTTTGCACCAACGTCACCGCCGGTAACAGGGGCATCCAGGAAACGCAAGCCTCTGGAGGCAGCTTCCGCCGCAATTCTCTGGTCCAGAGACGGACTCGTGGTCGTCATGTCGATCAGATATGTTCCGGGATCCGCACTTTCCAGAACCTTCCCTTCACCGAAATAGACGTCTTCCACATCCTGCGGATAACCCACAATGGTGATTACCGCATCACATCCGCGCACACAGTCCGCGATGGTCTCATGAAAGACCGCGCCTTCGGAAATCACATCCTTAACCTTTGCCTTCGTGCGTGCGAAGATATGTGCCTCAAATCCGTTTTTCATCAGGTTTCTGACCATGGACTTTCCCATGATTCCTACACCGATAAATCCTATTCTGTTCATGCTACGTTTCCTCCTTGGTATATTTTAAATCACTTCTACGATTACGGCAAAGACAGACAATGTCACGAGAGAAAGCAATGTGGACAGCATTACGCTTTTGGTTGCAAATTCAACGTTCCCGTCATACTGCTGTGTGTAAATTGTCGAAACCGCCGCGATCGGCGTAGCCATCTCGACAATCAGCGCCTTAGTCAGAATGTTCATCTCAGGGAACACCAGCATCAGCAGGAACATGAACAGCAAAGGCAACACAACGAGTTTTGCTGCGGAAAGAATATAGATCCTCACATCGCTGAACATTTCCCGAAAGCTGACCTGCCCCAGCTGATAACCGACGACCAGCATGGCCAGTGGTGAAGTAGCAGCGCCGATGGTCTCCATAGGTCCGGCGATGATACCCGGCAGCGTAACCCTGCCGATAAAAAGGCCTAGCCCAATTACAATGGACGCGAAGCCCGGCGTCAGGAAGTGCCGGATGCTCAGGCCGATATGCTTGCCTGTGGATTTCTCGATCATGATCAACCCGGCAGTAAAGATGAACACGTCCTGGACGCAGTCGATCAGCGCGGCGTAGAATGTCCCTTCGCCTCCGTACAGCGCATTGCAGACTGGGATTCCCATGAAACCCGTATTTCCGAACATGAGCATGAATGTCATAAGATAAGTGAGACTCCGCTCAAGTTTTAAGCCTCTGCTGATTGCTTTTGCAAACAGGAAAGCGACCAGAATATCCGCCACCATGACGATCGCCAGAATACCCATATTGATGCAGAGTTCCTTCGAGAACTCCCGTTGTAAAGACATCAGTATCAGGCATGGCCATGTCAGATTGATGATAATTGAAGAGATTCCCTTGCTCTGAGGCTCATCGATGACGTGGGCTTTCGATAGAATGAAACCCGGAATGATCATCAGAAACAGTTTGATCAGTGATATGATGATCTGTGTCGTAGCCATTTCATTTCCTCCGTGTTAAAAAAAATGAGCCATAAACGTCCTTGTTTATGCTCAAAAGCAAGGAAATTTATAGCTCTCTGGCGCCTTTATTATAATGGCGTTTATTATGGATGACAAGTGTTTTTTGACGGCATTGATATTTACAGACCAACCGCCTTCTAATGGGTCAACACATGAAGGGTACAAAATTATAACGATTACTTTGTATATGTTAGAACAATATGCGACAGCCAACTAAGGAATGCAGTTGTAACAAAACTTCGCATTCCTTTTTCTTTTGCCCAAAATCCAACACTCTGCCGTAAGCTGATGGTTGAATCGCCCGATACCCGTTCCATATAATCAAATCAGAAAAACCGACATAGTGTCTGAAAATGAAAACGATTATGTGGAAAGGATTTTCATCATGAAAAGGTTCGTACCACTTCTGATTCTCATAATCCTCGTCCCTCTCATCTCTTTCATGATGTATCCCATGATCAACATGGAGCCGAGAGATCTTCACGTCGGTATCGTGAACAAAGACAGAGGCGCCGAGTTCGATCAGGGGACCGTCAATCTGGGCGGCAAAATCATCGATACGATTACAGATCCGGATACCGACAGCGATACCGAATCCCCTGTCGTATGGGAAGTCTTTGATTCTGAAGATGATGCAAAGGCAGCAATGAAGCATAAGAAAATCTATGGATACCTCATCATCCCGGGCAACTTTTCGAGCAAGCAGACACAGACATTGACTGCCTTTAACAATCTCGGTTCCGCGCTCGGTAAGATGTCCGAAGGAACAGCCAAGATGGGCAGCGGCATCGACCAGGCGGGCGGCAAACTGACGAAGATTCCGAAAGCTTTTCGAAATCTTTCAACAGCAATCGCGAAACTCGGTGACGGAGCAGGCGGGCTACAGCAGGCTGTCGGCATGATGGGCAATGAGTCTGCGTCTATCACAGAAGCTGCCGCTGCAATCGA
>JBGUKV010000007.1:0-12549 GCA_045114655.1 Candidatus Allocopromorpha sp.
TCTTACTTGTCGTTTCCTGCTTTGTGCCCAGCCGCTTTGATGAACTCCCGGAACAGCGGGTGCGCTTTGTTCGGTCTGCTCTTGAACTCCGGATGATACTGGACCCCAACGAAGAAATCGTTGGCCGGAAGCGTGATCGATTCCACAAGATTCTCATCCGGTGACTGTCCGGCGATGACCATGCCCGCCTCTTCAAACTGGGCGCGGTAGTCGTTGTTGAATTCATATCTATGTCTGTGCCGTTCCGAGATTACTTCTTCACCGTATATTTTCTCCAGCAGCGAACCCTTTGTGATCACGCACGGATACGCACCCAGACGCATGGTGCCGCCCTTTGGAATATCACCGTACTGATCCGGCATGAAATCGATGATTTTGTGCCGGCACTGTTCATCGAACTCGCCGGAATCAGCATCCTCGATTCCAAGTGCGTTCCTGGCAAATTCGATTGCCGCCACCTGCATGCCGAGACAGATCCCCAGATATGGGATATTATGTGTCCGCGCAAATCCGGCAGCCCTGATTTTGCCTTCGATGCCTCTGTCACCAAAACCGCCCGGAACCAGGATCCCATGCACGTCGCCGAGGATCTCCTGCTCCGTCGCCAGCGTGATGTCCTCTGCTTCGACCCAGCGGATGTCCACAGAAAGACTGTTCTCGTAACCGCCGTGGCGCAAGGCCTCCGCAACGGACAGATAGGCATCATGGAGTTTTATATATTTGCCGACGAGGGCGATGCGGACCTTATTGCCGCCGGTCTTGATACGGCCGACCATCTCTTTCCACTCTTCCATGTCGCAGGGTCCCGCGTCGATACCGAGCTCCCGGCATACGATCCATGAGAACCTGGCCTCCTCCAGCATAAGCGGCGCTTCATACAGGATCGGCAGTGTGAGATTCTGAATGACACAGTCCCGCTTCACATTGCAGAACATTGCGATCTTGTCATAGATATCTTCATCGATCGGTTCATCAGCGCGCATGATAATGATATCCGGAGAGATTCCCATGTTGCGCAGTTCCCGGACGGAATGCTGCGTTGGTTTGGATTTATGTTCGCCGGAGCTTTTGATGTACGGCACCAGTGTGACATGAATGAAGCAGCAGTTCTCTCTGCCGTGCTCCAGACTGACCTGGCGGATTGCCTCAAGGAACGGCTGGCTCTCGATATCTCCTACCGTGCCGCCGATCTCCGTGATGATGACATCGCAGTCGCTTTCCTCTCCTACATTGTATATGAAGTCCTTGATCTCATCGGTGATGTGCGGGATGACCTGCACGGTGCTTCCGAGATACTCTCCTTTTCGTTCTTTGTTCAACACATTCCAGTAGACTTTCCCTGTCGTCAGATTGGAGAATTTATTGAGGTTCTCATCGATGAACCGTTCGTAGTGGCCGAGGTCCAGATCCGTTTCGGCTCCGTCCTCTGTGACATACACCTCTCCATGCTGAAAAGGGCTCATGGTCCCCGGATCCACATTGATGTATGGGTCCAGTTTCTGCGCGATCACCTTCAGACCGCGGGCTTTCAGAAGCCGGCCCAGTGAGGCGGCTGTGATGCCTTTGCCCAGCCCCGAAACGACTCCCCCCGTTACGAAGATATACTTTTTATCCACTTCAGATCACCTCTTTTCTGATTCTTATCTTTATGATAATTAGATTGGCTATTCCATTTCCACTGTGCCCGGCGGTTTGCTGGTCAGATCGTATAACACTCTGTTCACATGATCCACTTCGTTGACGATCCTTGTCATAGCGCGCTGCAACACGTCCCATGGGATCTCGGCAGCCTCCGCGGTCATGAAGTCCGAGGTCGTGACAGCCCGCAGCGCGATGGCGCAGTCGTAGGTTCTGAAATCCCCCATGACGCCGACTGTCTGCATGTTGGTCAGGGCGGCGAAATACTGATTCGGTTCTTTCATCCTTCCCTCTGATACTGCCTTTGCGATCTCTTCACGATAGATCGCATCCGCATCCTGCACGATGCGGCACTTTTCCGCCGTGACCTCGCCGATGATGCGCACGCCAAGACCGGGACCCGGAAAGGGCTGACGGCTGACGATTTCTTCAGGGAGCCCCAGCTCACGTCCGAGCTGTCGCACTTCATCCTTGAACAACGACCGCAGCGGCTCGATAATCTCCCGGAAGTCCACATAGTCCGGCAGACCGCCCACATTGTGGTGGGACTTGATCACGGCCGACTTGCCCAGGCCGCTCTCGATCACATCCGGATAGATCGTTCCCTGGGCCAGATAATCGACGGCGCCGATTTTCTTCGCTTCTTCCTCAAAAACGCGTATGAACTCCTCGCCGATGATTTTTCGCTTGTCCTCGGGAGCAACCGCTCCGGCCAGTTTCTGATAGAACCGGTTCGCAGCGTCTACCTTCACGAAATCAAGATCGAAGAGACCGCCTTCGCCGAATACTGCAGCGACCTCCACCGCCTCGTTCTTCCGCAGAAGCCCGTGATCCACAAAGACACAGGTAAGCTGCGGACCGATTGCTTTGGCCAGCAGCGCCGCAACGACGGAGGAATCGACGCCGCCGGACAGAGCCAGCAGGACTTTGCCTGTCCCGATTTTTTCACGCAAAGCCTTTATCTGCGTTTCCGCGAAGGACTCCATCTTCCAGTCCTTCGAGCACCCGCAGATGTCCAATACAAAGGTTCTGAGAAACTCGAATCCGTGGGCAGTATGCTCGACCTCCGGATGAAACTGCACTGCGTAGAACTGTCTCTGCCGGTCTTCCATTCCGGCCACCGGACAATCTTCCGTGTGGGCCGTAATCACAAAGCCTTCCGGCGGTCTGCTGATATAATCCGTATGGCTCATCCAGCACACATTGACGTCGTCGGCTGCACGAAGCAGTCCGCCGCGATCATCGATCGTGACTTCCGTTCTGCCGTATTCGCTCGTCGGAGCCGAGCTGATCTCTCCGCCCAGACGGTAGGCCATCAGCTGCGCGCCGTAACAGATCCCCAGGATCGGAATGCCGAGACGGAAAATCTCTTCATCGACCGTCGGTGCATTTTCGCCGTAGGCGCTCTGAGGACCGCCGGTAAAGATGATCCCCTTCGGATCGATCGCGCGGATCTTTTCAATGCCGATGTTGTCATGGTTATACAGTTCGGAGAACACGCAGCACTCCCGCACCCTCCGCGCGATCAGCTGATCGTACTGTCCTCCGAAGTCAATGATCAGGATTCTATTATTTGCCATCCTTTACTCTTTCCTCTGCCTCTCCACTTCTTCTTTCACAAAGTCGATAAACTTCTCCTCGATGGACGGAAGCGGTCTGCCTTTGCGCCATACGAAGAGATATTCCAGCGTTTTATCTTTTCCTGAGATCTCCTTGAAGACCAGGGAATCGTTGGGGATATTCGCCGTTCTCGGAAAAATGCTGATCCCGACCTGCCGGCGCGCGAGAGCCGCCGCGTCAAGATAACTGTCCATTTCGCAGACGATCTTCGGTTCCGCTCCTGCCTTTTTGAACCATCTGTGGATGGTCTCGATCGTCGCTTTCCTGCTCGGTACGATGAGATTCTCTCCGACCAGATCGGAGATATTGATCATCTTGCCTTCCTTCTGTGCCAGGGGGTGGTCTTTGCTCATCAGGGCAGCCATTTTTTCCTTGCCGACGGAGAAACTGTGCAGCAGCGAGTTGTCGCATGGTGAGGTGATAACGGCCAGACTGATGATGCCGCTTCTCAGTTTCTCAAGCAGATCGTCGGTGCTCCCGTCGAGGATCCTGAACCGGATGTGCGGGTACCTTTCGATGAAACCGGAGCACCATTCCGCCGCGATATCCGGCGCGATACCCTCTACAAGACCGATGGAAATGGTTCCGCGCATGCCATCGCTGAGGGACAGGATCTCCGTCTTCGTCTTTTCGACCATTCTGAGGATCTCCTTCGCCCGCCGGTACAGAAGTTCGCCCGACTCCGTCAGATCCAGCTGCCGCTTCCCTCTGATAAACAGTTCTGTATTCAATTCGAGTTCCAGTTTTTTGATCTGTGCGCTGAGCGGCGGCTGGCTCATATGCAGCTTTTCGGCTGCCTTTGTGATGTTCAGCTCTTCCGCTACCACAACGAAGTACTGCAGGGTTCTCAGATCCATAGCTCCTCCTGTATCTCGTTATATCTCTATCTCTTCAGATGACTGCCCGGCACCGCTGAGCAACGGCTGCACTGTTTCGAGGAATGCGTCGACCTGCTGTGCGCACCGGCCTGTGTATTTCTCCAGTGACAGAATTTCCTGCAGATCCCTCTCGTCCAGACAGAATGCTTCCTCTCCAGCCAGGCGCTCCAGCAGATCGCACTCGCCGCCGTCCTTCATCCGCGCCGTCGCCTCCATGGAACATCTGCGGATGATCTCATGAAGCTGCTGTCTGTCGCCACCGTTTTTCACGCCTTCCATGAGCAGATTCTCCGTTGCCATGAACGGCAGATACTCACGAACAGTCTTCTCGATGATCTTTTCATTCACCTGCAGTCCGTCCGTCACGTTCCGGGCAAGACGCAGGATCGCATCGGCGCAAAGGAATCCCTCCGGCATCGAGATCCGCCGGTTTGCGGAATCATCCAGGGTCCGTTCCATCCATTGGACAGACGCTGTCATCGGCGCGTTCATTGCATCAGCCATCAGATATCTCGCCAAAGAACAGATCCTCTCGCTGCGCATCGGGTTGCGCTTGTACGCCATGGCCGAGGATCCGATTTGCGTCTTTTCGAAAGGCTCCTCGATCTGCCTGTCGTGCTGCATCAGCCGGATGTCATTCGCCATACGGTATGCACTCTGGGCCACAGAGGTCAGCGCGTTCAGGATGCGGCTGTCGACTTTGCGCGGATAGGTCTGTCCACAGACGCTGAAGCACTCGCTGAACCCGAAGGTCTCCGCAAGATCGCGATTCATCTCATCGATCTTTTCCGTATTGCCTTCAAACAGTTCCACGAAGCTCGCTTCGGTACCGGTCGTACCGCGGCATCCGAGGAATTTGATATTTCTTAATGCAAAATCTATCTCTTCCAGGTCGGAGAGATAGTCCTGCATCCAAAGCGTCGCCCGCTTGCCGACTGTGACGAGCTGGGCCGGCTGATAATGTGTATAACCCAAGGTCGGAGTATCTTTGTACTCTTCCGCGAACCGGGCCAGATTCGAAAGCACTCCCAGCAGCTGTCCCCGGATATACAGAAGCGCGTCCCGATAAATGATCAAGTCCGCGTTGTCCGTGACGTAACAGCTGGTCGCGCCGATATGGATGATCCCTGCCGCAGAAGGTGCTGCCTTGCCGTAAGCATAGACGTGGGCCATGACATCATGGCGGACTTCCTTTTCCCTTTCACGGACGCAGTCGTAATCGATGTCTGAAATGTGCGCCTCCAGGTCCGCGACCTGTTCTTCTGTGATGGGAAGCCCCTGCTTCATCTCTTCGCGGGCCAATGCGGTCCACAGTCTGCGCCATGTCTGATACCTGGTATCAGACGAAAACAGCTGCAGCATATACTTTGATGCATAACGTGAAGAAAGGGGGGATTCATATCTGTCTGTCATATTGATGGTCTCCTCTATCTGATAATAATACTGTCGCGCTCCGGACCGACCGATAGATACTTGACGCGACATCCGGTCTGTCCTTCGATGAACTCGATATAAGCGCGCGCCTCTTCCGGGAGATCCTCCCATCTGCGCACGCCGGAAATATCGCAGTTCCATCCCTGCATCCATTCTATCACAGGTTCCGCCCCGCCGAGTTCTGAAGGAAACGGAAAATGGTCTATTTCTTTCCCACCTGCCAGATAACGGGTGCATACCGGTATCTGCTGCATATATCCGAGCACATCCAGCTTTGTGATCGCCAGACATGTCGCGTTTTGAAGCTCCACACCGTATCTGGTCGCAACAAGATCGATTGGACCGACACGGCGAGGCCGTCCTGTCTTTGCTCCGTATTCGGCACCGGCTTCGCGGAGCCGATCTGCCTCTTCTCCAAACATCTCACATACGAAGGGCCCTTCCCCGACGCATGTGGAATACGCCTTCACAACGCCCACGGTCTCAGAAAGACTGACCGACGGCATCCCTGATCCAATGGGTGCGTACGCCGCGAGCGTATTGGAAGATGTCGTATAAGGATATATGCCGTAATCAAGATCCCGCAAAGCGCCAAGCTGTGCTTCGAACAGAATGCTTTTGTCCTGCTGCTGCGCCTGCTGCAGATATGCATGTGTATCGCAGACATATGGTTTGATCGGCTCGCAGCAATCCCGGATCCAATCCTCCAGCATTTCCATAGTATACGGTTCTGCTCCGTACACCTTCGTCAGGATCAGATTCTTCCACTCCAGAATATCCTGCAGATGCGCACGCAGTTTTTCCGGATGAAACAACTCACCGGCCATGACTGTTTTTTTCTGATATTTGTCGGAATAGAAGGGCGCGATGCCCTGCTTGGTCGACCCGTATTGTTTGTCCGCGAGGCGCGCCTCCTCCAGCGCGTCCAGATCCCTATGCCACGGCATCAGCAAGGATGCCCGGTCGCTGATCTTCAAATTGTCCGGCGTGACTGCCACGCCTTCCGCCGCGACATACTGTATCTCCTTCCAAAGATTATCGGGATCGACTGCTACGCCGTTTCCGAGGATATTGACGACGCCTTCCCTGAAGATACCGGACGGAAGCAGATGCAGCGCAAACTTTCCTTTCTCATTGATCACGGTATGCCCCGCGTTTCCCCCGCCTTGATAGCGGATCACGATGTCGTACTGTTCTGTCAGAAGATCGACCATCCTGCCTTTGCCTTCATCGCCCCAGTTGATACCTACTACTGCACAAGTTTTCATATAGCATAAACCCCTTTGTTACTTCTGCTGTTCCATGTACTGTTCCAGCCGTCCCATGATCGTCCGATACGCGTCTTCCACGCCGCCCAGATCACGGCGGAACCGGTCTTTATCGAGTTTCTCTTTTGTAGCGCTGTCCCAGAGACGGCATGTGTCCGGGCTGATCTCATCGGCAAGCACGATCGTCCCATCCGCCAGCCGTCCGAATTCCAGTTTGAAGTCCACGAGGGTGACTCCGCATTTTCCCCAGAGTCCCTGAAGCTCTTTGTTTACCGTCAGCGCGTTCTCTTTGATTTGTTTGATCTCGCCAACCGTTGCAAGTTTCAGTGCAATCGCATGGTCGTCGTTGATCAGCGGATCACCGAGGTCATCATTCTTATAGGAAAACTCCACCGTCGGCGCATCGAACACAATGCCCTCCTCCACACCGTAGCGTTTTGCAAAGGACCCCGCCGAAATATTCCTGACGATGACTTCCAAAGGCACGATTGCCACCTTCTTCACGATCGTGTCCCTGTCATTGATCTCTTCCACGAAATGGGTCGCGACGCCCTTCGTCTGCAGATAACGCATCAGAATGTTCGACATTCTGTTGTTGATGACGCCCTTTCCTTCGATCGTTCCGCGCTTGGCACCGTTGAAGGCGGTCGCATCATCTTTATAAGATACGATCAGCAGTTCCGGATCGTCCGTCGCATATACTTTTTTCGCTTTTCCTTCATATAATTGTTCTCTTCGCTTCACAGCACTGTGCCTCCGTATCGTAATCCATCACAATACAAAAATAGCCCTCTTTGAGAGCTATTTCCAATACATATCATATTGCGATTACCATATTTTTTTCGTATGGCTGAAAAATGAAACAGAGTGCAATATGCTGCACTCTGTAATTGGCGATTATTTCTTTATTTGTTGCTCTTGGATAATCCTTCTGGAACTGCACAAGAATGTCCTTATTCTCCTTTTCCATCTGACGAACTCGACGGTACAGACTTCCGTAATCTGCGCTATCCAGGGCATTCTCAACGAACACCCTGGATCTCTCCGGCATCTTTGTGGGAAGCAATCGTTCCAGTTTTCTTCTTGAAAGCGTCCCTGTCCCTCGTCATACTCCATGATCAGCATGTGGTCAGTAAAATATTTTCCAAAACCCAGAGCTGATTCATCTGTTGGTTTTGGTTTCGGATGTTCGTTTCTGGTTACAGGAAAAGTGTATTCCATGTGCATCTCCTCCTCAGTTTGTAAAACCTGTTCTCTATTTCTCCATATTTACGGAAGTTTATCGATAACGACAGGAACTTTAACCTGCGCCACCGTTGCATTTCCCTTGGCGTATTTTTTCATGAGCTGCGCGCCCCAGCCTTCTTCCTTGAGCACAAGGCCGCACGGATTGAGGAGTTTATTTCTGTAGGTTGCGTACTGTATGAGTTTATCACACAGTCCCTTATCCAATGCCTCGGCAAAGGCTTTCTCATCGGCAGGAGCTCTGTCCGGCTCAAGGCAGATCACATAACGCATGCCTTCCGGATCAGGGTAAACCTGGGCAATCTGACATCCCACTCCCTCTTCTTCACAAACAGCGGAGATCGCTTCGGCAAGCATGGAACCAGGAATCTTCTCCTGCGCAAGATTTGCCACATCCGTCAGCTTCGTGACGAAGTAAATATTCGGCGTGTCTCCGGTAAATCCGTCCACATGCACCAGATCCTTCAGACGATACCGGTAAAGACCCGCATTCGTAGTCAGAATGAGCTCATAATTCTTCTGGTCTTCCAGCTCCCATGCGAAGAGCGGTTCTCCTCCCTCTTCAGGTATGAACTCATAGAAACAGGTGAATGTGGAAAGAACACCCGCCGGAGTTTCAGGCTTCGTTGGGATGTTAAACTTGGTCTCGCTGGCGCCATATCCCACATCAATGTATTTGGTTGTTTCAGGAAGCATCTTCCGCACTTCATTAACATGCACGCCAACGCTTCCTCCGAGCCAGAAGCCTGCCGCCATGAGATTCGGCCAGTAGTACCGCGGGGTAAACTTTCCTTCCTCATTCAGCTTCTGCAGTTCATCCGCTCTCTCAGGATGCGGCGCGAGCTGATCCTTCAGCATTTCCTTCAGTCCGTCGGACATCTCATACCTGATTCCGCCGTTTCGTATGTCTTCGATCAGTTCATCCGCGTGGAGCACTGCGTAGTTGCACAGATTCGTCATCATCTTCGCGTTGTTACCAAGCAGAGCGGTAACGTCCCCATAGACGAGGGAGCAGCGAAGCATCACGTACAGAAGTTCGTCGCCTTCAAACTCATTTACAACCTGCGGCACATAGGTCAGGTGTTTGACCAGTTCAGGACTCGCAAGCTCGGATGATCTACCGGAAGCGGTTCCGCACGGAATTCCGCCGCTAGTCACATCCAGAGCAGGCTTATTGAAAAACGCGAATACTCTGCTAGCCGCCGCAGGAGATGTCATCATGAAAATCTCTGTGATTCTGGCTCTTGAGATTGCTTTCCTTGCCACTGCCTCACGCTCGCTTTCCGGAATGAACTTGTAGCTTGCCGTGGTTCCGGAGGTGCGGTAAAAGAAGTTAGCCTTTCCCGGGAACAGCAGATCGCTCTCACCGGCCTGAAGCCTTTCGGAATAAGGGGCGTAATCAGCCCACTCTGAAAGCTTCACTTTATCTCTGAAGTCCTCAAGGGAATGTATTTCTTCAAAGTTGTGTTCTTTGCCGAATTCAGTATCTTTGCAGGCGTTCAGGATTTCGAAGAGAACAAGCTCCTGCGTGCCTTTGCAGTCGGCATAGAGCGCTTCTGTCGACTTCAGGAATCCGTAGTCGTCAAGACCCATGAGGATCTCCGGGAGCTGCGCGCGCTTTGCCGCTTCCTTCAGCTGCTGCACCCTCCAGTGCGCAAGCGGCTGCTTCAGCATCTGTTTCTTCAGGTCATTCATGAATACGGATATCAAGTCTTTTTTGCCCAGCCAGGAATCGAAGCCCGCTGAGGAATTCACTTCTCCTACCACGAATCCATCTTCGCCGAAGAGAAGATCGATTCCTGCCATGCGCAGGCCGATCGCCTTTGACACTTTGTGGCAAAGCTCCTTCATCTCCTCTGTCAGCGGATATTCCTCGGTGGTGCCGCCGACGTGCAGATTGGACCGGAACTCATTAGGATCGGAGGCCTTCCGCTGCGCGGCAAACACTGCCTCGAAGCCAATCGTCAGGACTCTTACATCCCTTCCTTTTGAGGACGCAACATATTTCTGGATAAGCATTCTGGATTGGGAACCGGACAGCTTCTCCATCATCTGATCCAGCTCTTCTTCCGTTTTTATCAGTTCGACGCCGATTCCTCCGAAACCATCGTCCGGTTTCATGATCAGAGGAAGTCCGATTTCCGAGAGAATGAGGTCCTTGCTCATGCTCTCCCTGAAGACGAGGGTCTTCACGATCGGAACGCCTTCCCTGGCGAGAATCTGATACGTCTCGATCTTGCTCATGGCAGCTTTTTTTGCCTCTATCGGATTATAATTATACGAACCAAGCTGTTCCAGCTGCCGGGCAAATGGAAATACTACTCCGTTTTCACCGTCTGAATCAGCAATGTAGAAAAAATCAGGAGGAGTCTCTTCCTTCCCGTCGATCCAGATCCTGGAAGGAAGCCCGTTGTCGATTCCATAAGCGGCTTTTCCGCAATCAATGATTTCTAAGGTGTGACCGCCAAAATTTACATTACTAAGGAGTCTCTCTACTTCGTCTTCAAATTTTCCTGCCGTTAATAACCAACCTTTCATTGTGCTCCTTTCTTATGCGTATGAACTGTTGTACAGTTCCGCATAGTAACCCTTACGGGCCATCAGTTGTTCATGGGTTCCAACTTCCTTTATGTCTCCATCAACCATGAAGATGATGCAATCCGCATTTTTGATGGTAAATAGTCTGTGGGCGATCATGAAGGTAGTATGTCCCTTCATCATGTCATTCATGGCCGCAGTAATCATAACCTCTGTCCTCGTGTCGATATTCGAGGTCGCTTCATCGAGTATCAGAATCTCCGGATCGGCGAGAACAACCCTTGCTATTGAAAGGAGCTGCTTTTCGCCAACGCTCAGAGCGCCCGTCTCATCATTGATCTCGGTGTCATATCCCTGCGGCAGCTTTTGTATGAAGCTGTGGCACTGCGCCTTCTTCGCAGCTTCGATGACTTCCTCTCTGGTCGCGTCCGGCCTGCCGTAGGCGATGTTCTCATGAACCGTCCCTGAGAACAGCCAGGTGTCCTGAAGAACCATTCCCATATGGCTCCGCAGACCGGTACGTGTCATTCTGGCCGTATCAAGGCCGTCCAGCGTTATGCTTCCGCCGTTGATTTCATAGAACCGCATCAGCAGGTTGACAAGCGTTGTCTTTCCTGCTCCGGATGGGCCGACAATGGCAAACACCTGCCCCGGCTCCGCCTTGAAACTGACGTCCTTCATGAGGAGCCTGTCCGGAACGTAACCGAAGCTGACGTGTTCGAAACCAACCTCTCCATCGGCGGTTCCCGGAAGCGCCAGCGGTTCTTCATCATCTTCGGACTCGTTCTCCTCATCGATGAGGTCGAAGATCCTGTCTGCTGCCGCCAGACCCGCCTGCACCTGATTCAACATCGTTGAAAAAGTATTGATCGGGCTGGAGATATTGTATGCGTAAATCAGAAACGCGGTTAAGGTTCCCAGTGAAACCACGCCCTTGATGCTCAGCAGTCCGCCGAGCACACATACTGCGATGTACACCAGATTGTTGAGCAGCGTCGTCACCGGCGTGATCAGTCCCGACCATGTCCTCGATGACAAGTAGGTCCGGAAGAACTTCTTGTTGATTGTCGACATGGTGTCATAGGCTGTCTCTTCGTAGTTGAACGCCCTCATTACATCATGTCCGGAAATCATCTCCTCGATGTGGCCGTTCAGCTCACCCACTGCCTCCTGCTGGCTCTTAAACAGCTTTCTCGTAGCTCCTGTAATGATTCGGATGGCAATGTAGCTCAATGGAATCATGATGAAAAATATCAGTGAAAGCCATACGTTGGTCACCAGCATCATTACCAGTATTCCCACTATGGTAAGAATTTTAGTGAACAATGTCGACAGATTAGTCTGAATTACATTTGTCAGGGTTACCATGTCGCTGGTGAGTCTCGCCAGCACATCTCCCCTCTTCTGTGAATCCAGGAAGGACAGCGGCAGTACCTGCAGTTTTTTCTGCAGTTTCTGCCTGAGGCTGTAGGCTGTGTTCTCCGCGATCTTCACAAGGCTGCGTCTGGAGAAGTACAGACAGATACCGCTCAGAATGTACAACGCCACGAGTATGCCGAGCTTCGGAAGTATCTCGTACAGGGAAAAGACAGTCCCCTCCAGAGGAGCTAAGCTGTCTGTGATGTTCTCGATAACCTTCGGTGCAAATATGTCAAACACTGTGCTGAAGATCAGCATGCAGACGACCAGCACCACGAGGCGGCGGCTTCCTGCCATGTATCTCATGAGCCGTACGAAGGATCCGCGGCTTCCTTTTTTCTTCTCTTTTTTCATGCCTGCGCCTCCTCTCCTTCATCGGATGTCTGGGTGCGGTAAATCTCACGATAGATATCACTCGTTTTCAGGAGTTCCTTATGGGTTCCGCACGCTGTTACCCTGCCCTGATCCATGACTACGATCTGGTCAGCGTTCATGATTGTACTGATGCG
>JBGUKV010000008.1:0-6315 GCA_045114655.1 Candidatus Allocopromorpha sp.
CTGACCGATGACGTACTGGGAGAGAACCTCGTTGATTTCCATTGGCTTGGGAATCGATACCGGCTCTCCGTCTATGACGTCACTGCCTCGTTTGCTCTGGTCTTCCTTTAGGATTTCGTTGCAGAGCTGTACGCACTCGTCGCAGATATACAGTCCGTTGCCGTTGATGAGTTTCTTCACCTGACTCTGCGGCTTGCCGCAGAAGGAACATCTGCGTTCGTTGTTTTTGTCGTATTTCGCCATTCTCTATTGATCCTTTACCCTTTTATCTGTCTTTGATGACTTCATCTATGATTCCGTATTCTTTCGCCTCGTCCGCGGACATGAAATTATCCCTGTCCGTGTCGGTTTCAACTTTCTCAAGCGGCTGACCGGTATTCTCACTGAGGATCCGGTTGAGTTTTTCCCTGGTGCGCAGAATCCACTCCGCGTGGATCTTGATATCCTCTGCCTGTCCTCTGACGCCGCCCAAAGGCTGGTGGATCATGATTTCCGCGTTCGGCAGGCTGTAGCGCTTGCCTTTGGTTCCTGCTGAAAGCAGAAACGCGCCCATGCTCGCAGCAAGTCCTACGCAAATTGTCGAAACTTCGGGCTTGATATACTGAATGGTGTCATAGATCGCCATGCCGGCGGTCACACTGCCGCCGGGGC
This sequence comes from Candidatus Allocopromorpha sp., assembly GCA_045114655.1. Classification (GTDB taxonomy): domain Bacteria; phylum Bacillota; class Clostridia; order Peptostreptococcales; family Anaerovoracaceae; genus Lentihominibacter. The sequence goes on from JBGUKV010000008.1 coordinate 652, forward strand.
TGTTGATGTAAATGTTGATATCCTTGTCCGGATCTTCGGCTTCAAGGAACAGGAGCTGGGCGACGACAACGCTTGCCACGTGGTCGTCGATCTCCTCTCCGATGAATATGATTCTGTCTTTGAGCAGTCTCGAGTAGATATCATACTGTCTCTCGACTCCTCCCGACTGTTCTATCACATATGGAATCATTCTGTAATCCTTCCTGTGTTATTCAGCTTCTTTGATGACAGCGTTCTCGTAGATGAAGTCTACGGCTTTTCTCATCTTCAGGTCTCCGCCCAGCGTAGCAACATTCTGCGGTCCGATCGTCTCGATCAGCTTGTCCGCTTCCATGCCGTACTGCTTCGCCATCTCTTCGATGTATTCCTTCAGTTCATCATCGGATACTTCGAACTCTTCCTGGTCTACAATCTTAGCCACGAGCATTCTTGTCTTCGTCTTTTTGAAAGCGTCCTCTCTGATGCTTTCTCTGAACTTATCCATGTCTTCACCCATGAACTGGATGTAGCTGGCAAGATCCATGCCCTGCGCTCTCAGCTGCTGGTCAAACTGCTGCAGGGAGCTGTTGATTTCCTCTTCGACCATGACGTTCGGAACCTCGATATCGTTGGCTTCAAAGACCTTCTCGATAGCGCTGTTCTTCATCTGGTCTTCTGCTCTCGCTTCGGCAGCCTTCTGGAGTTCTTCTCTCTTGCTTGCCTTCAGTTCATCCAGTGTATCGAATTCGCTGACATCCTTTACGAAATCATCATCGATTGCCGGAACTTCCTTCTCCTTGATCTCGTGGACTTTGCACTTGAAGATGGCTTCTTTTCCTGCCAGTTCTTCTGAATGATATTCTTCAGGGAATGTGACCTTGACTTCAACGTCATCATCCTTGGATGCGCCGATGAGCTGCTCCTCAAAGCCCGGAATGAATGTGCCGGAGCCGATCTGCAGCGGATATCTCTCTGCTGTGCCGCCTTCGAACTGCTCGTCGCCCACAAAGCCTGCGTAGTCGATCAGTACGGTGTCTCCGTCCTGTACCGGTCTGTCAACTTCGACCATACGTGAATTTCTGTCTGCCATGTTGGAGATCTCTTTGTCAACGTCTTCATCCGTTACTTCCGCCGGGACTCTTTCTATTTCAACGCCCTTGTAGCCGGTGACTTCAAACTCCGGATAACACTCTACGGTTACGGTAGCAGTGAAGCCTTCGCCCTTCTTCGTCTGGCTCAGCTCTGTTCTCGGATAATCGATGACTTCCAGGTCCAGCTCGTCCAGAGCCAGCGGATAGTTCAGTGAGATCAGGTTATTGACTGCATCCTCAAAGAAGATGCCTTCGCCGTATCTCTTCTCGATCAGGCTTCTCGGTGCTTTGCCCTTTCTGAAACCGTCGATCTGGAACTTGTCCTTCTCCTTCTGATAGACCTTGACGATCGCTTCCTCAAACTCTTCAGCGGTGAATTCCATTGTGAATTTAACTTCGTTTTTCTCTCTTGAAATAAATGTTGATTTCATTAATATGTTTCCTCCTCGGTTTTTTACATATAGTGCAAATAATTATACCTCTTTTGCCTTTGTATTACAAGTAAAAAAAGAGAGGTCTGTGCGACCTCCCAAGTAAGCAATATACAACATTCTCTTCTACTTGCGGTTTTCCTTGATCATGAGCATGCCGCGGTAGTATTTGCTTTTGTTTTCTTCTGTGAGTCCGTATGCGTCCTGAAGCTTTTGGCCGATCTGGACAAGTTCTTCCGTCTCGCCTGTGAACAGTTCGACTTCCACTTCACTGATGGGCTGTGTCCCGTACTCAGTCACGATTTCCCCGCTGTCAATCGAAAACTCGAACAATCCGGTTCCTGTATCGATCCGGAATCTTCTGCGGATGCAGGATGTCTGCAGAATGCACTTGAGTTCTTTGCCCTCTGCGAACTTGCAGACTTCGCAGCCTACATTGCTTTCGTGGAACACATCCAGATCAGGCTCATCGCTCTGCACCGGAGCGTTGATTTCCTCTCTCACATGCAGGCCGTCCTCACTGTGGCCCTTCCATTTGAGCGACGCAACAAGATGATCACCCTCGCGTCTGACCCTGTAGGCCACTTCATTCCGTGCCAGATCGCAATCGTCAGTGTCGAAGTATCTGGCGTCGATGTTCAGCGTTTCTCTCGAACCTTCCTCTTCCACACCTGCGAACAGTTCGTTTTCCCAGATACGTTCTGCCGTTTCGCTGTCCGGAATGTTATATTTCAGTTCTATCTCCATTAGGTTACCTCACTTTACGGAAAAGCCCAAATCCCCTCTTCCTAAAAAAGCGTACCCGCATATGATAGTATCTTTTCCAACATTTGTCAACTGAAACCTTTTTCAGCCCCTCGCGAACACGTCTCCTCCCTCTGCATCATAGGCGACAATAAGCGGCAGATCCTCAACATACAGCCTGCGGATCGCCTCCGTTCCCATCTCTGCAAAAGCAACAACTTCCGATGATTTGATGCTCTTGGCGATCAATGCTCCCGCCCCTCCGATGGCGGCGAAATAGACAGCGCCAGCTTCGGCGGCGCACTGCTTCACCTCTTCATTGCGAGGGCCCTTGCCGATCATGCCGGTGAGGCCGCGTGCGAGCAGCGCCGGTGTAAACGCGTCCATACGGTAGCTTGTCGTCGGACCGACAGAGCCAATGGGATTGCCCGGTCTTGCCGGCGTCGGACCTGCGTAATAGACCATCTGATTCTCGATCTCTATGGGCAGCTTTTCTCCTCCCTCGATCATCTCCAGCAGTTTCTTGTGGGCCGCGTCCCTGGCCGCGTAGATCGTCCCGGTCAGGAGCACTGTATCCCCTGCCCGCAGGCCTTTCAGTTTATCCTTTGTAAAGGGTTCTTTCAGTTTATATCTCATAGTATCGTTTCCTCGTGTCTTGACACGTGACAGTTGATGTTTACCGCTACAGGGAGCCCCGCGATGTGGGTCGGGGCCGCGATGATATGGACCGCCAGAGCAGTGGTCCTGCCTCCGAATCCTTGTGGACCGATGTCCAGAGCGTTGATCCGCGCCAGCAGACGTTCCTCCATCTCACGGTAGAATGGATCTTCGTTATGCTCACCCATGGGCCGCAGCAGCGCTTTCTTGGCCATGAGGGCAGCTTTGTTGAAGTTGCCTCCCACGCCGACGCCAACGACCACCGGCGGGCACGGCCGGCCGCCTGCTTCCTCCACGGTTTTGACAATGAAGTCCTCCGCCCCGCTAACGCCGTCTCCCGGCGTCAGCATTTTGATCCGGCTCATATTCTCCGATCCGAAGCCCTTCGGCGCCACGGTGATCTTCACCTGCTCGCCCGGCACAATGTCGACAATGATATCTGCCGGCGTGCTGTCTCCCGTATTCTTCCTTCTGAAGGGATCCTCCACAATGGTCTGCCGCAGATACCCTTCGGCACACCCCTGCCGGACGCCCTCGTTGACTGCTTCATACAGATCGCCCCCGGTCAGGTGCACATCCTGTCCGATTTCCAGGAACACACAGGCCATGCCCGTGTCCTGACAGATCGGGAACACGCCCTCTGCCGCGATCTGAAGATTCTCTTCCACACACGCAAAAACATCGCGGGCAAGCTGCGCATCTTCCTTCTGTGCGCACTCACTGATGCACGCCCTGACATCCTCCCCGAGGAAGTAATTCGCGTGCACATACATCTCCGCGACCGCTTTCGTGATTTCCGTTACATTCAGCTCTCTCATACTTCTAAGCCTCCCGCAAGATTATATCAAAGGCAACCCCCGCCCGGTCTCTAGTCCGCGATATCGTCGAGCTGCTTGCGCACGCTGTCAAAGGATGTGGACCCTTCCGACTGCTTCGCCCTGATGCAGTTCTCGATGGCGATGGCGTCGTAGATATCTTCGCCGAAAGCATCCGAGAAGGACTTGAACTCCTCCATGGTCAGCTCGTCAAGTGCCTTTCCCTCTCCGATCGCGTACAGCACCATCTTGCCGATGATCTCATGGCAGTCACGGAATGGGATGCCTTTGCCTACCAAATAGTCAGCGGCATCGGTGGCGTTCATGTAGCCGTACTTGGCAGCCTTCGCCATGCTTTCCTTTCTGACGGCCATAGTGGAAATCATCTCGGTGAATATGCCGAGGGAATTTTTCACAGTGTCCGCAGCGTCGAAGACCGGCTCCTTGTCCTCCTGCAGGTCTTTGTTATACGCCATTGGGAGGCCTTTGCATACCGTAAGCAAAGCCATCAGGTCTCCGTAGACCCGGCCGCTCTTGCCGCGGATCAGCTCCGCCATGTCCGGATTTTTCTTCTGCGGCATGATGCTGCTGCCGGTGGCATACGCGTCGTCGATCTCCACGAATCCGAATTCCACGCTGCTCCAGAGGATCAGCTCCTCGCAGAACCTTGACAGGTGCATCATGCAGATGCTGCAGCAGTTCAGGAATTCAATTGCAAAATCACGGTCGGCGACGGCATCCATCCCGTTTGGGAGCACGCTGTCGAATCCCAGCTGGTCTGCCAGGAACTGCCGGTCTGTATTGTACGTGGTTCCGGCCAGTGCTCCGCTTCCCAGCGGCAGCCGGTTGATGCGTTTCAGCCCGTCTGCGAAACGTTCTCTGTCGCGGCCGAACATCTGATAATAGGCCAGCAGATGATACGCCAGCGTTACCGGCTGGGCCCGCTGCAGGTGCGTATAACCCGGCATCACCGTTTCCTGGTGCTGCTCCGCCAGATCTTTAAGGGTCTGCATCAGCTCTGCCAGCTTCTCGTCGATCAGGGCCGTCTCCTTGCGGAGGCACATACGCAGATCCACGGCGACCTGGTCGTTCCGGCTCCTTGCTGTGTGAAGCTTCTTGCCGGTCTGCCCGATCCGCTCCGTAAGGATCTGCTCGATGCTCATATGGATGTCTTCTCCTTCAATGGAGAATTCGATCTTGCCTGCTTCGATGTCCGTCAGGATCTCGCCGAGGGTCTTGATGATTAGATCCGCCTCGTCTGTGCTTATGATGCCCTGCTTTCCAAGCATGCGGGCATGGGCGATGCTGCCGGTGATGTCTTCCTCGTACATCCGCTGATCGAATGGGATGGAGGCGTTGAATTCATCACTCGACGAAGTCGCTTCCTTTGAGAACCTTCCTTTCCAGAGTTTCACTGTATTTCGCACCTCCTTCGGCTGTCTGTTTCTGGATCGCTCTGATCTTCAGCGGCAGCGACCACAGATTGATGAATCCTTCTGCGTCGTACTGGTTGTATACTTCATCCTTACTGAATGTGGCAAATTCTTCGTTGTAGAGGGAGTACGGCGCCTTCTTGGCAGCAACGGTAGCGCTTCCCTTGTAGAGCTTCATCTTGACGGTTCCCGTCACGTTCTCCTGTGTCACGTCTACAAATGCGCAGATCGCTTCCCGCAGCGGCGTGAACCAAAGACCCGTGTAAAGCAGCTCCGCGAACTTCTCGCCTACGATCTTCTTGTAATGGGACGTGTCTCTGTCGAGGATCAGCTCCTCCAGCCCTTCATGGGCTGCGTAGAGGATCGTGCCGCCCGGTGTTTCATAGACGCCTCTGGACTTCATGCCTACGAGACGGTTCTCGACGATATCGATGGTTCCGATGCCGTTCTTGCTGCCCAGTTCGTTGAGCTTTGTCAGCAGCTCGATCGGACCCATTTTCACACCGTCGACGGC
>JBGUKV010000009.1:0-4790 GCA_045114655.1 Candidatus Allocopromorpha sp.
TTTCATTTCAGGTGAAATCGAATAAAGGTCTGTTTATCATTCAGTCGATTGCGAATGTATTTTACGGGCTGCAGTTTTTCCTGCTCGGAGCAACGGGCGGGCTGTTCAACATGTTCATGCAGATCGTGAGAAATATGCTGCTGCTGAAGATCAACGACTGGAAGTGGCTCCAGTGGAAAGGCTGCGCGCCTATCTTCTGCATTCCGAGCCTCATCTACATGATCATCGAATGGGGCGGACCGCTGGATATCCTGCCGTTTATCGCATTCACTGTCGGCACTCTCGCCTTCTGGACGAACGATGCGAAAATGCTCCGGCTCTGCGAACTGGTCTGCGTTTCGCCGGCATGGCTCCTTTATGATTTCATCACGGGCGCCTACGGCGGCATCCTCACTGAACTTGTAATACTCGGTTCTGTCGTCGTTTCGATCATCCGCTTCGGCTGGAAGGGTCTGGACGATCCGGAATTCACCAAATAGACATCTGGAATGCGTTGCAGGTCAATGCAGCCGAGGGGGAAAGTTATGGACAAGCTCTTCAAACTAAAAGAAAACAACACCTCAGTCAGAAAGGAAATCGCAGCCGGTTTGACCACCTTTATGACCATGGCCTATATCATTGCGGTCAACCCAAGCATCCTGGGGGATGCGGGGATGAATCCGCACGCTGTGCTCATTGCTACGTGCCTCGCGTCCGTGATCGGATGCTTTTGCATGGGATTTATGGCAAACCTGCCCTTCGCGCTGTCGGCAGGCATGGGGCTGAATGCGTTCCTTGCCTATACCGTCGTACAGGGAATGGGGATTTCCTGGCACATTGCTCTGCTGGCTGTTTTCTTCGAAGGGCTGATCTTCATTTTCATGTCCCTGACGAGCATCCGGGAAGCGATCTTCAACGCTATCCCGCTGCCCCTGAAAAAGGGCGTTTCCGTGGGCATCGGTATTTTCATCGCGTTCATCGGCCTGCAGAATGCAGGTCTGGCTGTAGACGCATCCACGCTGGTGACCATCGTCAGCTTTCCGGAAAACTTTACCACCACCGGCATCTGCGCCCTTCTGGCCATGGTCGGTTTCTTCGTAACTGCGATCCTGTACATCAAGAACGTCAAGGGTTCCATCCTGTTTGGGATCATCATCACCTGGGGTCTCGGCATGCTTTGCCAGCTTGTGGGCCTGTACGTTCCGGATCCGGAAAATGGAGTGTACAGCCTGTTCCCGGAACATATCATCAGTCTGGATTTTTCCTCTCTCGGCGATACTTTCGGGGCGTGCTTCCATACAAATTTCCATGATGTAGGCATCTTTAACTTCATCATGGTCATGTTCTCGTTTCTCTTCGTGGACATGTTTGATACAATCGGCACGCTGATCGGCGTCAGCGCCAAAGCGAAGATGCTGGACGAGGAAGGCCGTCTTCCGGCGATCCGTCCCGCCCTTTTGTCCGACGCGATTGCAACCACCTGCGGTGCGATCCTGGGAACTTCGACTACGAGTACTTATGTTGAATCTTCCGCCGGCATTGCTGTCGGTGGACGGACAGGTCTGACTGCAGTCACGACCGGCTGTCTGTTCCTGCTGTCCTGCATGTTCTCACCGCTGTTCACAGCGATTCCTTCCTTCGCGACGGCGCCCGCCCTGCTCATGGTCGGTTTCCTCATGTTCGAAGGAATCAAAGAACTGGAATTCCACCAGAATAATATGACCGATACGATCCCGGCCTATCTGTGCATCATCTCGATGCCGCTGTTCTACAGCATTTCGGAAGGCATTTCGATCGGCGTCATCTCCTATGTACTGATCAACCTGGTCTGCGGCAATCGCAGCAAAATCACGCCGCTCATGTACATTCTGGCCGTGCTGTTCATTCTGAAATATGTTTTCCTGTAAACTTAAGTAAGATTAAACGATAGAATCAGGCGACGCCGGCTTCCACCAGCTGTTCATGTTTCATGCCCAGCTCCCTGAGCCGGCCGTTTTTTGCTGCCAAAGCGAGACAGATGATTCCGAGGATCGCGTCCGCTGCAACTGCAGGGATCGCGCCCTCCACGCCAAAGGCAGCATCGTAAATCAGATTGGATTTGGCGGACGCAGCATCAAGGGTGAAGACAGAAGTCTCTGAAACCAGGCCGCTGTTCGGCAGCCCGAACAGGAAGTTCTGCGTGAAATTCCACGCCGTGTGGATCCCCATCGGGAACCAGATGCTTTTCGTATACCACTTCGCAACAGAGAAGGCCAAACCGCAGATGGCGATATCGGCGATCGGAAGCACCGTTGCTCCCGGATTGCCCAGATGCAGTGCCGCGAAGAACAGACCGTTCACAATGATCGCCACCCAAAGCGGATAGCGGACCGTCACTCTCTCATAGATGAATCCTCTGCACCAAAGCTCCTCCGATGTGCTCTGGATGAAAACGCACACCAACGCGAACAGCATCAGCGGGATCTGGCTCAATGCAAAGTCATAATAGATCTTGATGTCACCGTGGACGAGGGCGCACACGATGCATCCGAAGTTCATGATGAATCCAACGAGAAGTCCCATCAGCAGGGTTTTCATCCCGTTCCGCTGATACCCCGGCAGAAAGGATCGAAATACGAAGCGATTCCGTTTCGTAACTCCTGTGTAGACCAGGATGCCTATAAATGGAACGATCGTGCCAAGGTACATGGAGATGATAAACTTCATCCCATCAGATGTCTGATCCAGGCCGACCAGACTCAACACCTTTCTCGATGTGGCGGCAGCTTCCAAAAAACCAAAAATAAAGAGATACCAGAGCACCGTCACCAGAAGGATCCATATAATCAAGTCATTCTTAACAAAAGTCTTCATAAAAAATCACCTCGTGCGATTACTGATCAAAATTCATTGCACGAGGTGATTATAACACTTTATCAGATGGTTTCTCAAGATATCGGCGTCAGATAAGCTGCTTCATAACTGCGGCGGAACTGATCATACATATCCCGTTCTGTTGCGCGGCTTTCATCGTCAGTGAGTACGGTGTGGGTGCTGAGTTCCTGTCCGTTGATCCTCTGCCGCAGATGCTGGCAGACGTTCTCGCAGTGGTCGGAAATACGCTCGATATCGGTAAGCATCTCAATGAAGGTGACGCCGCGTTCAACTGTGCAGAGTCCGTCCTTGAGTCTTGCCGCATGATTGTTTTTCATCACGGTGACCATATCATCGATGACATCCTCCAGCGCTTCCACGCGCAGCGCCATCATGACATCTTCTGTTTCATATGCCTTGGCGGTGCAATCCAGGATTTCATCGATAGCGTTCTTCAGATACCCGAATTCTTCCATGCTCTCATCAGAATAGCGGATGCCGTCGTTGTGGACCATTTCCGCTCCCTCTGCTATGTTGTCGATGTGGTCGCCGATACGCTCCATATCGCCAACTGTGTGCAGCAGTTCCGTTGCGAAGAGGTTCTGCTTGGAGCTGAGTCCATGCTCTGTGATATGCACGATGTACTCTCCGAGAACCGTTTCTGTTTTGTCGAGGAACGCCTCATTGTCATTGACGATCTGTCGCTTCTGATCGTCGTATTTGTCAACAAGCCCGCAGGCAACGTTGAAGCTTTCTTTGCCGGTATCGCACATGATGTTGATGACTTTGCGGCACTGTTCGAGCGCAACGTTCGGCGTCTCGAAGAACCTCGGATCCAGCATAGCCAGTTCCTGATCCATCTTGGTGAAGCCGCCCTTGTCCTTGACGACCTTCTTGGAAATCGCGATGAGTGTATTGACGAACGGCAGGAAGACTATGGCCACGACCACATTGAACAGGGTGTGGAAGTTGGCGACGCCTCCTCTGTTAACGGTATCTTCCCAGAAATCAAATCCGATCACAGCCTGATACAGATAGATGGCCGCCAGGAACAGCGCGGATCCGAGCACGCACATGGTCACGTCGATGGTGACGGCACGCTTGGCGTCTTTATTGACGCCGATGCTGGCCAACAGAACCGTAACGCATTTTCCCAGGTTGCATCCGATGGTGATCGGAGCCGCCATAGCGAAGGTAACAACTCCGGTGGACGCGGTTGCCTGCAGAACGCCGACTGCTGCGGAGGAACTCTGCAGCAGGATCGTTACGGCCATACCGACCGCGACGCCCAGAGCCGGGTTCGTGAACAGCGTGAACACCTTGCCGAACTCTTCGGATTCAGCCATTGGCGCGAAGCTGGTTTCCATGAGGGTCATGCCCATGAACAGGATACCCAGCCCCATGAAAATGCCCATCTTGTCCTTCAGGGACTGGCGCTTTGACATGAGAATGACGAAGGCGCTTATCACAATCAGGATCGGTGCGAAAGATGAGGGCTTGAGCAGGGTAAGAATGATATTGTCCCCGCTGATATCTCCCATCCTCAGGATCTGTGCCGTAATTGTCGTTCCGATGTTGGCTCCCATAATGACCGGAACGCCCTGCGCCAGTTTCAGGATCCCGGCATTGAGAAAACCGACGACCATAATGATCGTTGCGGCTGAACTCTGGATCACTGCCGTTACGCCGGCACCGAGTGCGACACCTTTGGCCTTGTTGCTCGTCAGCCGTTCCAGGATCTTCTCCATCCTGGCGCCTGCAGCGCTTTCCAGGGAGTTTCCCATCAGTTTCATGCCGTACAGGAACATTCCGATCCCGCCCAGCATCATGAGTACTGCTTCAAAAGTCAAATTATAGTCTCCTTCCTGCTCACGCTTTCATGCCTTTCGGAAATGTAATCGTGATCGTTGTTCCGTATTTCGGAACACTGACCAGGTGTATTTCCCCATTGTGGATCG
>JBGUKV010000010.1:0-10635 GCA_045114655.1 Candidatus Allocopromorpha sp.
ATTATCATTTAGATGCTCCTTATCTTACTGATGAACTGCTTTGTCGTTTCCGTGATGTCCGGCGTTTTGAAAACTGCCGAACCGGCAACGATGATATCCGTTCCGGCTGAGGCGAGTTCCTGCACATTGTCCAGGTTCGCGCCGCCGTCGACTTCGATTTCGAAATTCAATCCTTCCGCCCTTCTGACCTCGGATAGTTCCCTGATCTTCTCCAACGCCGACGGGATGAATTTCTGACCGCCGAATCCAGGATTGACAGACATGATCAGGATCATATCGACATCTTCGATGATATAATCCAGCACGGAAAGCGATGTGGCCGGATTCAGGGAAACGCCTGCTTTCGCGCCCAGGGATTTGATGTGCTGCACCGTCCGGTTCAGATGGACGCACGCCTCCTGATGCACGGTGATGAACGCCGTATTATCAGTCATAAAATCTTCCAGGTAGTCGTCAGGGTGCTCGATCATCAGGTGCACGTCAAAGGGCAGGCTTGTCTTACCCAGAAGGCTCTTCATGACCGCCGCTCCGAACGAGATGTTCGGTACGAAATGTCCGTCCATAACATCCACGTGGATATAGTCCGCGCCGCCTGCTTCGATCTGTGCCACTTCTTCCGCCAGCTTTGAAAAATCCGCCGAAAGAATCGATGGTGCCAGTTTTTTCATTTTAAGAGTTCCTCCATCTGTTCCTTGTAGGAATTGTAACGGCTCTGTTCGATTTTCCCTTCTTCCAATGCCCGCTTCACTGCACATTCAGGCTCTGCCAGATGCCTGCAGTTATCGTATCTGCACTGCCCCGCGAAAGCTCCGATCTCCGGATAGAGAAACTGCAGTTCCTCCGCGTCCGCAGTCAGGATGTCAAAGGATGTGAATCCCGGCGTGTCGAAGATCATGGTGCCTTCGTCATCCAGCGCGAAGAGCTCACTGTGCCTTGTGGTATGCTTTCCCCGCTGGGACTTTTCGCTGATCGCGCCTGTCTCCATCAGTGCCTCCGGATGCAGCCGGTTGAGGATCGTGGATTTCCCCACGCCCGACGCCCCGGCAAGAACTGCCTTCTTTCCCTTGATGAGCTGCCGCAGCCTGATGAGACCGTCCTCCATGCCTTCACCGGTGCACACGACCGGATAAAGAGGCCCGTAGATCTGCACCAATTCTTCCTGTTTTCCCTTCAGATCGCATTTGTTGATGCAAACGACGATATCCGTGTGCGCCTTCTCAGCCATGACCAGAAAACGGTCGATGGTCCGCAGGATGGGTGCGGGTCGTTTGGCCGCCGCCACGATCACGAAGCAGTCCACATTTGCCACGAAGGGGCGGATGAACCAGTTCTTTCGCGGCAGGATCTCCGTGACGAGGGTATTGTCTTCCTCCGTCCCAATCTGAAAACGGACCTCGTCGCCGACTGCAGGCTTTATGCCCTGCTCCTTAAAAGCGCCCTTCGCCCTGCATCTGTATACTGTTTCGCCGGATTTCACATAATAAAACCCGGCGATTCCTTTGATTATTGTTCCATTCATTCTATTAATCTGCAGGATGATCAGGATCGTCGTACTCAGGTTCCGTCTCCGTCGTCGTCGTTGTTGTTGTCGTCGTCGTTGTTGTTGTCGGTTCCGGTCCCTTGCTGACTCTCAGTTTCACTGATGATCCCTTATCGATGGATGCACCCGCATCGTACTGCTGCCACATGACTTCACCCTCGGCGTAGGAGGAACTGTAGTCGTAGCTGATCTTCCCGGTCTTCAGCCCGGATGTCGAAAGTTCATTCTCCGCATCTGGGAGGGACTTTCCTACCAGGTACGGAACTTCTGACTTCGCCTTGGACCCGTCGCTGACCTCAACGTCGATGGCGGTTCCCTTCTCTACCTCGGTGCCTGCCTTCGGGTTCTGGCTAAGCACGGTTCCTTCCGGCTCATCGCTGGCCCTTGTCGTGACAGCACCCAGTTTGAAGCCCGCTGCTTCGAGGTAATCGGACAGATCATCCTTCATCTTTCCGGTCAGATCCGGCACGCTGCCGTCACCAAGGCCCTTGCTGATATTGACAGTGATGGTGCTTCCTGTCTTGATGGTCTGGCCGGCTTCCGGCGTCTGGGATACAATGAGGCCCTTGTCGACCTCGTCGCTGATCACCTCTTCGCCCTGTTTGATCTTGATGTCCATCTTCTCAGCCATATCCTGTGCCTGCTGCATGGTCATCCCTTTGAAGTCCGGAGCCTTGATTTCTTCTCCGCCCATCACGAAAAAGGCGACAACCAGTCCCAGAATAACCGCGGCGGCGATCGCCGCTATGATGATGATCCGCTTCCTGTTCTTCTTATTGATCTCTTTTTCCTTACGGCCTTCTCCCCCGTATCCTTCGTCTTCGCTTTCGCCGTCGTCATAATCTGTTTTAGCGATTGGGCCGCCGCCCTGTTTCGGCGGACGGATCTGCGTCGTGTTCCTGCCGCTGCCGCCCATGAGGACGGAATCGCCCACTACGCTGCCGACAAATTCCAGATTGTTCAGCGCCTCGATGAGATCGTCCGCGGACGCATACCGGTTGACCGGATACTTGTCGCAGCACTTCATGATGATGTGCTCCAGCGCCGGCGGCACGCCGCTGACCAGTTCTGACGGCGGCGTCATTTCACTGTTGATATGCTGCAGAGCGATGTTCACAGGATTATCCCCGTCAAAAGGCACCTGCCCCGTCAGCATCTCGTACATGACGATGCCCAGGGAATAGATATCTGATTTCTCATCCACATATCCGCCTCTGGCCTGCTCCGGTGAGAAGTAGTGGACCGAACCGACAATGCCGTCGGTGTTATCCACGATCGTCGCGGCGTTGACGGCCTTGGCGATACCGAAGTCCGTGATCTTCGCCGTTCCGTTCGGCGTGATCATGACGTTGTGCGGCTTGACGTCTCTGTGGATGATGTGGTTCTTGTGGGCGAAGGCCAGAGCCGACGCGATCTGTTTAGAAAGGGCGATGACCTTCGGATAGGCCATGGGTCCCTGCTCCCGTATGTAATCGCTGAGCGCTCTTCCTTCTATCAGTTCCATTACGATATAATGGATGTTGCCTTCTCTTCCTACGTCGTAGATGTTGACGATGTTCGGATGGCTCATGCTCGCTGCGTTCTGCGACTCTCGTCTGAAGCTGTCGATGAACTTCTGGTCGCTGATGAACTCCGGTTTGAGAATCTTGATGGCTACAAATCTATTGAGAAGTCTGTCTTTGGCCTTGTAGACCACAGACATTCCTCCCTCTCCTACTCTCTCGAACAGTTCATATCTGTTTGCGAGTACTTTGCTCATAACTTCCTCCATTAAAATGTATGTCAAATAGGGTTCTTAAACCCTGATGCTGATCACTGTAATATTATCTCTGCCTCCTGCGAGGATCGCCTCATCCACGAAGTCCGCGCAAAGATCATTCATCTTCGTGTTGTTCTCACAGGCGTTCTTCAGCAGTTCTGTCATTCTGTCTTCTCCGACTTCGCCGTAAAGCCCGTCAGAGCAGAGGATCATGATGTCTCCTCTCTCCAGCGCGACCTTATAGAAATCCGGTTCCGCCTGCGGCTCGGCGCCCAGCGCTTTTGTGATCACATTTTTCTGGCTGTGGCTCTCCGCCTCTTTCGCCGTGATGATACCCTTGTCGATCAGTTCATTGACATAGGTGTGATCCTTTGTGATGCGTTTCAGCTTGCCGCCTCTGAACAGATACGCCCTGCTGTCTCCGATATTCGTCACATACGCGTTTCCATCATGAATATAGGTCATGACGATGGTCGTGGCCATTCCTCTGTAATGGAGATTCTCCTGATTCATTTCGAAGACATCCCTGTTGGCGGAATCCACTGCCTCTGTGAAAAATCCGAAGATCTCCTCCGGAGTCTTGCAGTCTTTCAAATTCCCCGCCTTGACGAAGGACGCCAAAGACTCGACCGCCGTGCTGCTGGCGATCTCGCCGGAATTGTTCCCTCCGACGCCGTCCGCCACAATATAGACATCCTGATTCGGAATCAGGAAACACGCGTCTTCGTTATTTTTTCTTACGACTCCTCTGTTGCATTTGAATCCTATTTGCAGCATGTTGTTACTCCATCAGATCGTCTCTCTTCATCACGCAGATGAAGAAGCCGTCTGTTCCATTCACATTAGGCAGAAGCAGCGTTCTCTCAACTTTCTCGAAGTCTCTGTGCTTCCTGAGGAAGGTCTCGACGACCTTCTCGTTTTCTTCCGGATTGATCGTACATGTGCTGTAAACCAGTGTGCCGCCCGGTTTGACATAACTGGATGAAGCTGACAGGATCGCGAGCTGCTTATCCGGCAGCAGTTTCATTTCCTTCGAATACTCTTTGTACTTGATCTCCGGCTTTCTCCTGATGACACCAAGACCTGAACACGGAGCATCGACCAGTACTCTGTCCGCTTTCTTATTCATGGTGGAATCCACTCTCGTGGCGTCCCAGGATCTGGTTTCAATATTGGTGATGCCCAGTCTTGACGCTTCCTTGTCGACAATATCCAGTTTTCTGCGGTAAATATCCGAGGCGATGATCTTACCTGTATTGTTCATGCGCTCCGCGATGGCTGTCGTCTTGCCGCCCGGGGCAGCACATACATCCATAACCACATCGCCCTGCCTTACGCCGATCTTCTCGGATACGAGCATGGACGCTTCATCCTGCGGCGTAAACAGACCGTATTCATACAGATCGCTCTCCAGGATCCTGCTGCCTTTGACATACAGCGCGTTCTGGCAGATCTTGCCGTCTTCCGCTTCAAAGCCTCTTTCTCTGAGGACCTTCTTCAAGTCTTCCTTTCTGATCTTGAGCCAGTTTGCCCTGACCGTAAGCGGCGGTGTTTCGTTGCCGGCTTCCAGAAGCTTTTCGACAAAGCTCACGCTGTAATATTTGAGCCAGAGTTCGATGATCCACGGAGCATAGGAATACTTCACGGACAGATATTTGATTTCATCTTCGTCCCTTGTCGGGAGTGTCAGATAAATTTTCTTGTTCTGATACTCTCTCAAAACGCCATTGATCAGGCCCGCTCTGCCTTTGCAGTATTTCTTGGCCAGATCCACGCTCTCGCTGATGGCTGCGTATTCGGGAACCTTGTCCATGTAACCCAGCTGATAAATCCCCATGCGGAGGATGGTGAGTTCCTGTATCCGCAGGCTGTCGATTCCTTCCTTCAGGAGCTGGTCAATGTAGTGATCCAGCGTGAGTTTTCTCTCCAGAACACCGTACACCAGCTCTCTTACAAAAGCAGGAGAGCCCGGTTTGTTCACTGCGATTTTGTGGTTCAGGGCTATGTTTGAGTAAGCCTTCTTTGATTCTACATCCAGTAATGTCTGGTATGCGGTCTTGCGGTTGTTATCCATTAGCTGTTGTTCCCCCTTATCAGCAATAATCTGATGAGCGTCAGAAGGGACACCGACAGCGCCGCGACATACGTCATAGCCGCCGCCGAAAGCACCTTCCTGGCTCCTCTCACTTCTGATTCATCAACTATATCAAGCGCAACAAGCTGCTGAAGCGCACGCTTGCTGGCATCGAATTCTACTGGCAGTGTCACCGTGTGGAACAGAACGACGACGGCGAACATGATCACTCCGATATTGAACAAGGATCCCCCCATTGCCTGCCCTGCGCACACGAGGATGATTCCGATCATGATCACCGGCATCGATATCGCAGACACCACATTGACTGCGGGCACCATAGCGATCCTGAGTTTCAGAAAAGCGTAGTTGGATCCGTCCTGCATGGCGTGTCCCGATTCATGGGCGGCGACCGCCACAGCTGCGACCGAGGAACTGTTGTGCGTTCCTTCGGACAGGTGCATCACATCCTTCGTAGGATCATAATTGTCTGTGAGATTTCCCGGTACGATCTCGATCGGCACATGACCCATGCCGTTGCTGTTCAGGATCATTCTGGCAGTCTGCCCTCCGGTGATCCCTTTTCTTGTGGCAACACGCGAATAAGCAGCGTAAGTGCTCTGCACCTTACGCTGTGCGTATACGGTGAATATAATTGCCGGTATCAGAATGATGAACGTTGGGTCAAATCCATAAAACATCATATCACCTCAAATTACATTTTATCGCAAAACAGTGCCGATTTCAATCGAATTGCCTCTTAAATAATCTTCAGATTTCATCCGTTTTTTGCCGGGCGCCTGCAGCTCAGTCACCCGCAGAACAGCGCCGCCCGCTGAGATATCCAGGCCCTCGCTTCCCGCGGCAATAATAGTCCCCTCGGGGGCGTCCGTCTGTTCTCCGACAGCAATGGCGCGCCACAGTTTGAAAGTCTTGCCGTTCATCTCGGCGAAGGTCCCGGGCCACGGATCGAAGGCTCTCATCCTGCGCTCGATCTGCTCCGGGCTCATAGTGAAATCAATGTGTCCGTCCGCTTTGGAGATCATAGGAGCGTAAGTCGCAAGAACGTCATCCTGTTTCTCGGCTTTCGCCAGCGCTCCCTCAATGTCTTCCAGCGTTTCGACGATCAGGCGGCCGCCCATGAGCGCCAGTTCATCATGAAGCTGGCCGCAGTTCTTCTGTCCGATGGGCGTGGATGCTTTTGCGAGCATATCCCCCGTATCGAGGCCTTCGTTCATATGCATGATCGTAACACCGGTCTCCTCGTCTCCGGCCGCGATTGCAGCCTGGATCGGCGCGGCGCCCCGAAAGCGCGGCAGCAGCGATCCGTGTATGTTGAGGCATCCCAGCCGCGGCATATCCAGAATATGCGCGGGCAGGATGCGTCCGTAGGCTGCGACGATGATAGCATCGGGGTCCGCCTCCCGCAAAGTCTCGGCGAACTCTTCGTTCCGTTTGATTTTCGTCGGCTGCAGCACGGGAATCCCCATCTCCAGGGCCTTTTCCTTGACCGGAGAGTACTTGATTTTTTTGCCTCTGTCCCGGACGGCGTCCGGCTGGGTGACCGCGTACAGTATCTCATGTCCGGCGCCGGCGAGCATCTCCATGGGAGGCACTGCGAAGTCCGGCGTGCCCATATAAATCAGTCTCATGTGTGCTCCCTATTCTTCTTCCTGTTCCTCGGTGATTTCGAAGACCTCAGTGGCTTTATCCGTGTAGAGAATGCCCTCCAGATGATCGAATTCGTGGCACATGACAATAGCTTCGAACCCCTCGAAGGTATACTGCCGCAGATGGCCGTATCTGTCCTTGCCCTCGATCACGATCTTCTCAGGCCGGATGACTTTGCCTACGCGTCCCGGAACAGAAAGGCAGCCTTCTTCGCTTTCCTGTTCTCCTTCCAGACTGATGATCTCGGGATCCACAAAGTGATAGACCTTCTCGGGCTCCGGTTCCGCTACGAACATTCTTCTCATGATGCCCACCTGCGGCGCTGCCAGGCCTACGCCGTTGGCGTCCCGCATGGTGTCCACCATATCGTCGAGGATCATCTGTATGCGCGGTGTCACTTCTCCGACCGGTCTGCAAACCTTCCTCAGGATCGGGTCTTCGTCTGTTACGATGTTTCTTAATGCCATAGTAATTTCCTCTTTCCTTATGTGAAGCTGTATGGATTCACATCCACGACAGCTATGTAATCCTGTTTTTTCTTTCGCGCCTGCGCGGTCTCCTCATCCCGGATTTTCATGAGGATCGCTGTGTACGCATGCCGGCTTCCCTTCGGGCATTTGATGATCAGCGAGTATCTGTACGTATCGCGGATCTTGCTCATGTAGGCTTCCTGCGGCTCGAAGAGATTCCGTTCATGCCCCTCGGGCAAAAGCTCCCCGATCCGTTTGTGCCACTTCACGGCGCCTTCCTTCGCTGCTTCCGCAGAGTCCGAAGTGAACATGATCTGGAAGATGTCGCTGTACGGCGGATACATCATGAAGCGCCGAAACTTTTCCTCAGCTTCGTAAAATCCCTTGTAGTCATGTTTCGCCGCCAGCGCCACAGCGTAGTGCTCCGGACTGTATGTCTGAATGATGACACTGCCTCTGTCGCCGCCTCTTCCGGCTCTTCCTGCCGCCTGGGTGATGAGCTGAAACGCCCGCTCCGGTGACCGGAAGTCCGGAATGTTCAGCGACACATCCGCCGAAACGATCCCAACAAGGCCCACGTTCTTGAAGTCCAGTCCCTTAGCGATAAGCTGGGTTCCGATAAGGATGTCTGTCTCGCCTCTCTCAAACGCTTTGAGTTTTTTCTTCAGCTCGCCCTTTTTCTTGACGGAATCCAGATCCATCCGGTCGACGGTGCGTCCCGGGAACATCTGCCGGATCGTTTCCTCGATCTTTTCTGTCCCGCTGCCGAAGTACCGGACATAACTGCTGCCGCACTCCGGGCACTGCAGCGGCGCAGGTTCCTCACGGCCGCAGTAGTGGCAGACCAGTCTGCCGCTGCTTCCGTCTCTGCTGCCGTTTCTGTGATAGGTCATGGACAGCCCGCAGGTCGGGCACTTGGCCACATAACCGCACTCTCTGCAGGACACGAAAGTGGAATACCCTCTCCTGTTGAGAAACAGCATGACCTGCCTGCCGTTTTCGAACTGCCGGTTCATTTCTGACGCCAGCCTGCGGCTGATGACAGTCCTGTTGCCCGCCTTCATTTCCTCCCGCATGTCGACGATCTCTGTCTTCGGAAGGCTGACTTCGTTGTATCTCTTCGTCAGTTCAATCAGTTTGTAGATGCCTTCTTTGGCCCTGCTGTAGGTAACGACGGAAGGCGTGGCGCTGCCGAGAATCAGAACGCCGCGGCTGTCCCGGTCCTGCAGACGTTTGACCGCCACCTCAACAGTGTCGTATTTGGGCGTGAAATCGGACTTGTACGTCGACTCATGCTCCTCATCTACAACGATCAGTCCCAAATCATCCACCGGCGCAAAGGCCGCCGATCTGGCGCCGATGACGATTCTCGTCTCGCCGTCTCTGATCTTCTTCCACTGATCGTAGCGCTCCCCGGCCGATAGTCTTGAGTGCAGTATCGCTACGGAATCCTCCCCGAAATGCGCCAGGAACCGCTCTACGATCTGGCCTGTCAGGGATATTTCCGGAACGAGGACAATCACGCCCCTGCCCGCCTGAAGGGTCTGCTTCGCAGCCCGGATGTATATTTCCGTTTTGCCGCTTCCTGTCACGCCGTGTATGAGGAACCGTTCAGGTCTGCCGGCAGTGATCGCTCCGCCGATCTGCTCCAGCGCCGATTCCTGCTCCGGCGTCAGATGCTCCACGTGCTCAGCGTAACCCTTCTCGCCTGCCAGGGAATTCTGTCTCTCCCTGCGCACGGCGGCGCTTCCGGCAGGTGTGAAGCAGCGGATGGCGTCGATGTACCTGCAAAGGTACCGGCCTTTCATCCACATGGCGCTTCTGATCATTTCCGCAGTGAGGGACACCTCCGGATCTACATGGTCCACAGAACGCAGTTTGCTGAGGATCGCCTTGTCGGTATCCGAGGGCTCCTCTCTGACCTCTACCGCGTACCCTTCCCGCAGCTTCGTGCTCCTCGCGAAGGGGACGTAGACCTTGCTCCCGACCCGGACCGCGTCATCCTCGCATTTGTATGTGTAGAGGACGTCCGTGCTGTTGCTTTTGTTGTCGATTACTACATCGATGTATTTCATATAATCTGCAGCTTACAGCAGGAAGATGTCGTGCTCTTCACACTCCCGGACCATGTCTTCCGGCCAGATGGCCGCCTGCACTTCACCGATGTGCGCTTTTCTCAGGAAGTACATGCAAAGTCTGGACTGGCCGATACCGCCGCCGACGGAATACGGAAGCTCACAGTTCAGGATTTTTTTGTGGAAGTCCAGATCAGCTCTTTCGGTCGCGCCCGCGATCTCAAGCTGACGGGCCATGGCTTCTTCGTCGACCCGGATTCCCATGGATGAGATTTCGAAGGAACTCTGGAGTATATCGTTCCAGAGGAGGATATCCCCATTGAGTTCCCAGTCGTCGTAATCCGGCGCTCTGCCGTCATGAGGTTTGCCTGACTTCAGGGCTCCGCCGATCTTCTCCACGAAGACGGCTCTCTTCTCTTTGCAGATCGCGTCCTCTCTTGCCTTTGCGTCAAGATCCGGATACATGTCTTCCAGTTCCTGTGAGGTAATGAAGAAGATCTCATTCGGAAGGTTTGTCTTAAGTTCGTTGTAATGCCTGTTCACAAAGTCATTCAGATTCTTCAGCGCGATGTAGAGGGTCTCAACCACTTCGTGGAGATACTCCGTCGTTCTGTCTTCCTTTGTGATGGCTTTTTCCCAATCCCACTGATCCACATAGATCGAATGGAGGTTGTCCAGTTCCTCGTCTCTTCGGATCGCGTTCATGTCCGTGTAGAGACCTGTGCCGGGCTTGAAATGGTATCTTCCAAGCGCCATCCGCTTCCACTTGGCCAGCGACTGGACGATTTCCACTTCCTTCTCGCCCATGTCTTTGACCGTGAAGCTAACGGTTCTCTCCACGCCGTTCAGGTTGTCGTTGAGGCCTGTTTCCGGCGCCACAAACAGCGGCGCGGAAACTCTTCTGAGTTTCAGTCCGTACGCCAGTTCCTGCTGGAAGAAGTCCTTGATCTTCTTGATCGCTCTCTGGCTCTCCATGTAATCGATCTCTGGCGTATAGCCTTTCGGAATAATAAGTTTTGACATGTCGTCCTCCTGTATTTATATCA
>JBGUKV010000011.1:0-9990 GCA_045114655.1 Candidatus Allocopromorpha sp.
AATCATCCTCAGTCCGGAGGATACTGCCGAAGATGTTTACCGCAAGATGAAAGCCGTGATCGACGAAGAAAAGGGTGGCGAAGCGGACAGCAGCTTTGACGCAGTCGCAGGTACACTGGCGAAGTTTCCGAAGCTGTTTTTCAAATTTTCTATTTGGTTTTTGAAATTGCTGGATTATTTCGGCCTTTTGCCAAGGTATCTTTTGGATGTGAGCCCGTTCCACGGAAGTTTCTTCATCACATCCATGGGGTCGCTGGGGATCCCGCCGATTTTCCATCACCTGTACAATTTCGGCAATGTGCCGATTTTCTGCGCGATCGGACCGAAGCGAACGGAATATGAAATCGACAGAAACGGGGAAACGGTCAAAAAGAAATATATGGATTACACATTCTCGACCGATGAAAGAATCGTGGATGGTTATTACTATGCGACGGCTTTCCGAATGATGAAGCTGTGCTTCAGTGATCCGGATAAGCTGGATCTTCCTCCGGAAAAGGTCGTAGAAGATATCGAGTGAAAAGTGTGTTATACTGATACGGTAAGAAATCAAGAAACAGTACCCTAGAGAAAACCAAGATACACAGAATCCAATGGACGGCCAGGATGGAGAATCAGGAGAAACGCACACTGCGCATCGGCGACAGCGCTGAAATCACAAAAGAATTCACAACAGAAGACATCGACCGGTTCGCAGAACTGACGATGGATGATAACGGGATCCACACAGACGCGGAACTGTCCCGCAGAGGCATCTTCCGGCGTCCTGTGGTGCATGGTGTTTTTGTCGGAAATCTGATTTCTTCCGTCATGGGGACGAAGCTGCCGGGGCACGGCACGATCCTGCAGGAGATGAACTGCAGATATGTGAACCCGGTCTATCCCGGCGATACCGTAACAGCTCGGGTGACTCTGACGGAAACGGAGGAGCAGCTGCGGTACTACACAGCCACACTAAAGGGAACCTGTATCAATCAGGATGGGATCACGGTCGCAGAAGCGGACTGCAGGCAGCTGATGCTGAAACGGTTCTTTGAAGTGGTTTCAGACTGACAACATAATACTGACAATGACAATATAATAATGCAAAAGCAAATATACGATATAAGAAAGGACATATCATGACAAATCTTGAACAGTACAACAGAGCATTCATGCTGAACTTCAGACTGAAGGAAGAAGAACTACCGGGTCTGGAATACATGGGAATCATCCAGTGGGATTCCGTGGGACACATGGATCTGATCGCGGATATCGAGTCGGCGTACGGAATTCAGATGGATATGAAGGATGTGCTGGATCTTTCAACCTATGAGAAGGGACTGAAGATCCTGTCAGAGAAATACGGCGTCAATTTTGACGAGTAATATGAAAATCACGAAACTAACTTCGGTCAAAACGATCTGCAATAGCTACCTCATTGAGGAAGATGGGTTTGTCGTGATCATCGATCCGGGCCAGGACGGCGTGGTGGAAGCGGAGATCGACAGCAAAGGCTATCAACCCGAGTATATTCTGCTGACCCACGAGCATTTTGATCACGTGCAGGATCTGGAAGCGGTGCGCGGCAAATACGGCATTCCCGTGATCGCCAGCAGGACCTGCAGCAAGCGACTTGGGGATCCTAGGACAAACTTGTCGATTATCGAAGATATCCTTTCATACTACAAGACTGGTGTGGTCTCAGAGGAGAAATCGCCTCGGTTTGTGTGCCGGGAAGCGGAGATCACCTATGAAGGGGAATATGAGTTTACCTGGAGAGGTCACCGGTTCACGTTTATTGAAGTGCCGGGGCATTCTCCGGGATGTGTGCTGATCACACTGGACGAAGAATACTGCTTCACTGGAGATTATATGCTTTTGGATGAAGAGACCACTTTGAGACTGCGAGGCGGAAACGAAGAGGATTACAGGAATATCACGGCGCCTATCCTGGAAAAGATTCCGGAAGGAACGAAGATCTGCCCGGGACACGGCGTTTCTTATACAAAAGGACATGAAACCGAAGCAGAATAATACAGAAGCAGAACAATACAAAGGCAGTAATCATGAACCGGGAAGAATTTCTGGAGCAGGAGCCATTCAGTGTTTCACAGCCTGACAAGGAGGCCCTGTACAAAGAACAACTGAAAGAACTGACAGAACATCATCGTACAGCATGCAAAGCTTACGATGATATTTGCAATGGGCTGAATGAGGACGGACCGTATCTGCCGGTTTCTCTGTTCAAGGACATCGACTTGAAGAGTGTGTCCGATGAGAAAATTGTCCGGCGCATCACATCCTCAGGCACGACTGGCCAGCAGGTCTCCCGCATCTATCTCGATGCAGACACATCGGTCCTGCAGCAGAGGGCGCTTTGCACGATCACCGGTGATTTCATCGGGACGAAGCGCATTCCGATGCTCATCATCGACTCTCCGGACGTGCTCCGGGACAGAAGCAAATTCACCGCAAGAGGCGCAGGAATTCTGGGGTTTTCCATGATGGCGTCAAAGCGCATTTACGCCCTTGATGAGAATATGCAGCTCGACATGGAATCCCTGAAACAGTTCGAAGAACTTGCAAAAGCAGGACCGACATTCGCGTTCGGTTTCACGTATATGATCTGGGAGTATCTGTATGAGGCGCTGCGTGCGGAGGGAAAGGCCATCGACCTTACCGGATGCCATCTGATCCACGGCGGCGGATGGAAGAAACTGCAGAGCAAGAGCGTTTCGGATGAGACGTTCCGGGCAGGACTGAAAGAAGTCTGCGGTATCGGCAGCGTCAGCGATTACTACGGCATGGCGGAGCAGACGGGGAGCATCTTCATGCAATGCGGGGAGGGGCATCTCCACGCCAGCATTTATTCGGATATATCGATTCTCGATCCGCAGGATTTTGCGGAATGCGGTGAAGGCCAGTGGGGCCTGATTGCGCTGGATTCACTGATTCCGGGTTCCTATCCGGGGCACCGGCTGCTCACAGAGGACTGGGGCAGGATCCTGGGTACTGACAACTGCCCGTGCGGCCGCAAAGGCAGGTATTTCGAGATCCGCGGCCGGATCAAAAAAGCCGAAGTCCGCGGCTGCAGCGATACCTTCGAAGGGACAGCCGCAAAGGCATTCCCGCAAGGGCGGCAAGACGACCTGCAGATCCTTGCCGGCACATATCCGCCGGAAGAATCTGCAAGTGAACTGTTTGCCCCAGCTGTAATGGATTTCCTGGAGGAACTTTCGAAACTCTTTATGAAAGATCCGGCGTACCGGCAGTATCCGGAAATCTACGCTTTGGGTTTCTGGTGCAGAAGGGCTCACATCGAGAAGATCCGCAGCCGGTACGGCGGAGGCATCCGCCGCGGCAGGGGATTGACCCTGCACATCGCGCCTTCGAATATGCCGACGATGTTTGCCTATTCCTGGATCACATCGCTTCTGGCCGGCAATCCGAATGTCGTACGCCTTTCCGGGAGGGAATCCGAGATCACGGCGGCAACGCTGCGCGGCATCGAGCAGGTTCTTGGTATGCCGTGCTTCGAACAGCTGCGCCTGCAGAACGCCTTTGTGACGTTCCCGCGGGGGCACGCTGCGCTGAAGGAATTGTCCCTTCAGGCTAAGGCAAGAGTCATTTGGGGCGGCGATGAGACGGTCAGAAGCATCTGCAGCATTCCGAAAGCTGCGGACTGCATCGATATCACATTCCCGGACAAATATTCTGTGGCTTTGCTTAAAGTAAGTGAATTCAGAAATATTGAGGAGAGGGAGCTGAAGCATTTGGCACACCTGTTCTATAACGACACCTACGGAGCAGATCAGAATGCCTGCTCCAGTCCGCGGACCGTGTTCTGGATCAGTGAGAAGGATGCGGACGATACGGAGCAGATCAGGGATAAGTGGTGGAACGCTGTGGCGGAGGAAGCAAAGGCATACGATCTGCAGCCGTGGATGACCATGGAGAAATACAGGATGCTCTGCAGGAATTACGCCCTGCATGAAGGACTCGGGCCCGTCAGAAAATGGGGCAACCGGTTGTATGCCGTGCCGTGCGGCGCGTATGAAGGAAATCTGAGCGAACTTCAGGCCCGGTTCGGTCTGTTCTATGAGAGAGAAATCGACAGCATCGATGAAATGATCCCGTTCATGGAGGCAAAGATCCAGACTATCGTCAGCAGCGGCGATGATCAGGAAGAGATATATGAAGAGATACGCAGCGCGGACTGCCCGGGCGTCGACAGAGTCGTCGCAATCGGAGAGGCGCTGGATTTCAGCACCGTATGGGATCGCAAGGATCTGGTGGAGTTATTATCATGTACTTTTTTGAACGAAGAGACGAATACAAAGACAGAATAGCCTGTATCGACGATACAGGACGTGAATATACGTATCAACAGATCTGGGATTTGGGTGATGCGTTGACGGCGGACTGCAAGGGTGTCGTGGTGTTGGAATGCGCCAATGATGCGGAGAGTCTCGCACGGTATCTGGCGCTTCTGCGGAAGGGCTGTCCGGTCATCCTAATCGGGAAAGGCCTGGAGGATGATGTCAAAAAAGCGTTCCGGGAGACGTATGAAGGCGAGTATCCGGTCGATCCTTCACTGGGGCTTTTGCTGTCCACGTCCGGGAGCACAGGAGACAGGAAACTGGTCCGTCTCAGTTACGACAACATCCAGGCAAACTGCGATTCTATCGTGGAGTATTTAGGTATCACGGATCAGGAAAGGCCGATCACGACACTTCCTATGGAATACACTTACGGACTGTCCGTGCTCCATTCCCATTTAGAAGTGGGCGCAACAATTATATTGACGAACAAGACCCTGTTCCAAACTGAGTTCTGGGACAAGGTGAGCAGGTACAAAGTCACATCCATGGCAGGCGTACCGTATACCTATGAAATGTTTGAGCGACTCCGCCTGCGCAGTCAGGATCTGCCGCATCTGAAAACATTGACCCAGGCCGGGGGGCATCTCAGCGAGGAACTTCAGAAAAAGTACGCCCAGTGGGCGGCAGAAACAGGAAGACGGTTCTTTGTTATGTATGGGCAGACGGAAGCAACCGCTCGCATGAGTTACATCCCGCCGGAGAAATGCGCTGAGAAAATCGGCAGCATCGGGATCCCGGTCCCGGGCGGGAGCATGACCATTGCTGAGGACGGAGAACTGATTTATTTCGGCGCCAATGTATCCATGGGCTACGCCAGGTGCAGGGAGGACCTTGCGCTGGGAGATGTCAACGGAGGCTGTCTCAAAACAGGAGACATGGCGCGGATGGACGAAGAAGGATACTTCTACATTACAGGACGCAAGAAGCGCTTCGTCAAGATTCAGGGCAGAAGATTCAGCCTCGACCAGGTGCAGGAGTTTTTGCAGGGGGCTTTTGCATGTGAAGAAATCGTCTGCACAGGAAATGACACCGAAGGTATTACAGTGCACACCAGCAGCAAGCAGGTCGCCGAAAAAGAGGATGAGATCCTGCAGCTGTTCATGGAGAAATGGCAAGTCAGGTCAAGGCTTGTCACAGTCAGATATCTGGACGAGATCCCGAGGAACTCTTCGGGGAAGGTTTTATATTCAAAACTGTAGAGGAGAGACAAATGCAGTACAGAAAATTCAATTCTGTGGAAAGAGAAATTTCACTTCTTGGTATGGGTATCATGCGTCTGCCGAGGCTGGAAAACGGCAAGGCAGATGAAGAAGAGAGTATCAAGATGATCCGGCACGCGATCGATGAAGGAATCAACTACATCGATACAGCATATTCCTATCACGGAGGCGACAGCGAACGAATTTTAGGCAAAGCCCTCAAGGACGGTTATCGGGAAAAAACTATGATCGCGGACAAGCTGCCTACATGGCTTATCGAAAAGGAGGAAGATATTCAGCCGATCATCGAGGAGCAGTTCAAACGGCTCGATGTGGATTTCATCGACATGTATCTGATCCACAATATCATTCCGGAAATATGGGAGAATTTCAAAGACTTCCATATGTTTGACCACCTGCAGAAACTGAAGGATGAAGGACGTATCGGACACATCGGCTTCTCGTTCCACGGGAATTACGACTTGTTTACGGAAGCAATCGACGCATACCCCTGGGAATTCTGCCAGATCCAGCTCAATTATCTGGACACGGAAATACAGGCGGGACTGAAGGGTCTTGAATATGCCCGTCAGCGCGGCATCGATGTGATCATCATGGAGCCGCTGAAGGGCGGACGGCTGTCAGATAAAGTGCCGCCAAATATCCAGGAAATCTGGGACCGCGCAGTGGCCGAAGGTATTGCGTCTGCTGACAGATCACCGGCGGAATGGGCGTTCAAATGGGTCGCGAGCCAGCCCGGCGTATCACTGATCCTCAGCGGAATGAGCACATTCGGGCAGCTGGATGAGAATATAGAGATATTCTCAAAGGCGGACATCGATCAAATGACAGAAGCCGAACTTGCCGTCTGTAAGGAGGCTGCGGATAAGTACAACAGTATGATCAAGTACCAGTGCACCGCCTGCAGATATTGCATGCCGTGTCCGCAGGATCTGAGTATCCACATTGTGATCCGGCATCTCAACAACTGGTTCGCCTTTGACAAGAATCCAAGCAGCAAGCTGGAGTATACGGAATGGCTTGACAAGCACGGATCGGACTGCATCCACTGCAAGGCATGTGAGGCGAAGTGCCCGCAGCGGCTTCCGATTTCGGATATTATGACAGATGCCGAAGAACAGTTCGGTTTTTAGAAGGAGTAACTAAGAAGGAGTAATTAAGAAGGAGAAACTTATGATTCTTCCGGAAGCAGTCAGGAAGCTGCAGCTCCCCAAGATGGTAAAAATCACGCAGAACTTTCCGGATGATCATCTGGAGGATACGGCAGCGGCAGTCAGAGACGCTGCCGCGCCTTTTGCTGCGGAGATGAAAGAGGGTGCTTCGGTCGCAGTCCTCGCGGGAAGCCGCGGGATCCGGGATATCGACCTGATCGTGCGAACGGTCGTGGAGGTTCTGCTTCAGGCGGGCATGAAACCGTTTATCATTCCGGCCATGGGAAGCCACGGAGGCGGCACATCAGAGGGGCAGGAACAGATCCTCCGGGATTATGGCATTACTGCGGAGACCATGGGCGTTCCGATCAACTCTTCTATGGAGACAGAGGTCATCGGTCAGACGCCTGACGGTATTCAGGTGCATTTCTCCAAGCCTGCCCTCGCAGCCGACTACGTGATCCCTGTGTGCCGTGTCAAGCCTCATACGGATTTTTCCGGTCCGATCGAGAGCGGTCTGTGCAAGATGCTGACCATTGGCGGCGGCAAGCACAACGGGTGCTCCACGATCCACCGTCAGGGATTTCCGGCGCTGGCGCATCTGATCCCGGACGCTGCGCGCGTGATACTGGACACAGTGACTGTTCCGTTCGGGCTTGCCATCATCGAGAATGCCTTTGATAAAACGCACACGGTAGAGGCTGTTCCCGGCGGCGATATCCTCACCAGAGAACCGGAACTGCTGAAACTTGCCAAGAGCCTGATGCCGCGCATCCGGTTTGATGACATCGACGTGCTGATCGTCAGCCGGATCGGCAAGGATATCAGCGGAACCGGTATGGACCCGAACATCACAGGAAGAGACTCTTACGGACAGATCCCCGGCGCAGTCCCGCGCATCAAACGGATCATCATTGAGGATCTGACGGAAGGTGCGCACGGAAACGCTATCGGTTTCGGGGCGGCTGATTTTATTCTGCGCAGTGCCTTCGACAAGATCGATCTGGCGGCGACCTACACGAACGGTATGGCTTCAGGCAATCCGGAAGGGGCGAAGATCCCTGTGATCTGCGAGTCAGAAGAAGAGGCTGTCCGAGCGGCGATCCAGACCTGCGCAGGGACGGATATCAACAATGCAAAAATCGTGAAGATCATAGATACGCTGCATTTGTCTGAAATCGAAGTTTCAGAGAATATGCTGGAGCTATTGAAATAGGAGTTCTTAGGAGTTCTAAGGTAAGAAAGGACAGGGGTAATCATGCAGTACAGTAAATTCGGAACAGTGGAGAAGGAAATCTCGCTTTTGGGATTGGGCGTGATGCGCCTCCCGATGGATGAAGAAGGCAAGGTCGACGCGCAGCATGGCATTGATCTTATCCGGCACGCTGTGGATCACGGGATCAACTACATCGACACCGGGTATACATACCATGGGGGAGTAAGTGAAAGGATCATCGGCAAAGCCTTAAAAGACGGTTACAGGGAGAAAGTGCTCATCGCGGACAAACTCCCGATGTGGATGATCAAGACGAAAGAAGATGTCGTGCGGATATTCAACGATCAGTTCGACAGGCTTGACGTCGATCATATCGATATGTATCTGGTGCACAATGTCGTTCCGGACGCCTGGGAAACGGTGAAGAAACTGGATATCCTTTCGTTTCTGGACGAGATGAAAGCCCGGGGAAGAATCGGACATATCGGTTTTTCTTTCCATGGAGAATACGATCTGTTCACAGAAGTCATCGATGCCTATCCGTGGGAATTCTGCCAGATCCAGCTCAACTATCTGGACAAAGATGAACAGGCAACCCTGAAGGGGCTGGAATACGCCCGCGCACGCGACATTGATGTGATCGTCATGGAGCCTCTGAAAGGCGGGCGGATCACAGATAAGATTCCGCAGAAAGTGCAGGAAATATGGGACAGAGCCAAGGCGGAAGGAATTGCGCCCGCCGGCAGAACTCCGGCAGAATGGGCCTTTCGCTGGGTCGCGAACCAGCCCGGCGTATCTTTGATTTTGAGCGGGATGGGATCCTACGCGCAGCTGGATGAGAACATTGCCATCTTCTCGCAGGATGATTTCAGAACAATGACGGAACAGGAATATGAGATCATTGAAGAGGTTGCTGCCTATTACAACAGCACAGTGAAATATCAGTGCACCTCCTGCAGGTACTGCCTGCCTTGTCCGGCGGAAATCGAGATCCCGGAGGTCATCGGATTCGTCAACAACTGGATTTCCTTCGATCATGTTCTGAGCACAAAGACAGAGTATATTTTCGACTTTGATGCGCACGGGTCAGACTGCATCAAATGCGGACACTGCGCCGACAACTGTCCGCAAAGGCTGCCGGTCATGGACATCATGGAAGAAGCAGTGAAATGTTTCGGGAAATAATAGAGAAATTGTGGTATAATCCATTCAAGTCATAAATGCTTATAAGGAGGAACGATAGAACATGTTTGAAACACTGAAATACGAAGTCAAAGACGGAATCGCGTATATCACGGTCAACAGACCGGAGGCGCTCAACGCGCTCAACAGCAAAGTCCTTGCAGAGCTCTATGATGCTTTTGCAGAATTCGATGCTGATGAGGCTGCCAGAGTAGCGATCCTGACAGGTGAAGGCAGATCCTTCGTCGCAGGCGCTGACATTGCGGAAATGGCAAAGCTCAACACCATCGAGGCAAGAGTTTTCGCAAAGGCAGGACACCGGACAATGAACTTCATTGAGAACGTCAGCAAGCCGGTCATCGCAGCGGTGAATGGTTTTGCGCTGGGCGGCGGCTGCGAGCTGTCCATGGCGTGCGATATCCGCATCGCATCCGCAAAGGCGAAGTTCGGACAGCCGGAAGTCGGTCTGGGTCTGATTCCGGGATTCGGCGGCACCCAGAGACTCTCCAGACTGGTTGGCAAAGGCATGGCCAAGTATCTGATCTACACGGCGGATGTCATCGGCGCAGAGGAAGCCGGACGCATCGGTCTTGTTGAGAAAGTCGTAGAGCCTGAAGAACTCATGCCGGCCTGCGAAGAACTGGCGAAGAAGATCATGAGCAAGGCGCCGATCGCAGTCAGCATCGCCAAGCACGCCATCAACAACGGCTACGACATGGATATGAAGTCCGCATCAGAACTCGAAGTCAACTCCTTCGGACTGTCCTTCTCATCAGAAGACATGAAAGAGGGAACCGCAGCGTTCCTAGAGAAGAGACCGGCGGAGTTCAAGAACAAGTAATGTGTCAAAGGGACGG
>JBGUKV010000012.1:0-7531 GCA_045114655.1 Candidatus Allocopromorpha sp.
TAGTATGAAGGAGGTATTCCAATGAACTGTCCGAAATGCAATCAGGAAATGAGAAAAGGGTATTTGTTTACAACAAAAGACGGCGCATTCAGCTTTGCAGATGAAGTTCCGGGATTGACTAAAAATGCGAAGAATACGGAGGGTTTTGTTGAGATCACACCAATTCAGATGGGTCACAGGGTCCACATTGAAGCCTATTGCTGCGAGAATTGCAGACTGGTTCAGTTCGACTATTGATCATCGACGTTGATATTAAACGAGGATTCTAGTAAAATAAGAACAACGCAAAAGCACGCAATAGGAATGGAGCAATAGGGATCTAGCAATAGGCCTATTGCAATAGGTAAATGATATGGATAATTTTAAACTGAAATCAAATCTCTTTTTCGGAAGGGACTCACTCTGCGCACTGGATGATATCGATGACGCGAATGTGATCATTGTCTGCGACGAGTTTATCAGAAAGTCCGGCATGGTCGAGAAGATCACGGAACATCTTGAGCGCTGCACCGTGCACATTTTTGACAGAGTCGTGCCGGATCCTCCCACGGAAGTCATCGCGGAGGGCATCAACTTCTTATCGGAGTGCCGCGCGGACTACATGATCGCAGTGGGCGGAGGATCTGCGATTGATGCTGCCAAAGGCATGGCGTACATGGCCTGGAAATCCGGGCGCCACACCATCAAATGCTTCTATGCGGTACCAACCACAAGCGGAACCGGATCAGAAGTCACCCAGTTCTCCGTGATCACGAATGCAGAAAAAGGGATGAAATATCCGCTGGTGGACGAGGCGCTGCAGCCGCATGTTGCGATTCTCGATCCGGAGCTCGTCAAGTCGATGCCGCCGAACATCACCGCGGACACAGGCATGGATGCGCTGACCCACGCGATCGAATCCTATCTGTCGACCAAATCCAATGACTTCACTGACGCGCTGGCAGAAAAGTCCGTAACTCTGTTGATGCGTTTCCTTCCGTATGCCTATGCGCACGGAGATGATCTCGAAGCGAGAGAGAAGGTCCATAACGCGGCGTGTCTTGCCGGGATGTCATTCAACATGGTGGGATTGGGAATCAATCACAGTATCGCCCATGCGATCGGTGCGAAATTCCACATCCCCCACGGCAGAGCGAATGCGCTGCTTTTGCCCCATGTGATAGAATTCAACGCCTTCCTGGAAAGCGGCACCGAGACCGTCGCGGCGAGGAAGATGCAGCGTCTTTCCAAGCTGATCGGGCTTCCGTATTCAAGCGTCCCGCTGGCAGTCAGCAGCCTCTGCAGCAAGGTCCGGGATATGAACCGGCTGTTCGGGATACCGGATACACTCGCCAAGATGGATATCTGCACAGAAAATGTAAATGCGATCAGACGGGAGATGGCTGAAGCGGCCATGGCAGACGTCTGCACCCAGACAAATCCGCGGAAACCGGAGCTGATGGACATCGAAGGCATTATCAAACGAGTCACCGGAGTATAGGCTGCCGGAGTAAATAAGATACTACAGTTAAACAAAGACACAGTAAGATTGACGGCCGGAACGGAGAAGTTCACCGCACTTGTCGCAGCAGCGGCACCAATGGACTTCCTCCAACCGGTCTTCTGCGTATTTGGCGGGAAGGGACGGGTCGGCAAAAGCCTGGCGTCCTAATCCGGCCATATCGAACAGACCATTATAGATTCCGTATTCAGAAACGACCGGCAGCTGGCTGCCCAGGGCGCTGAGGCCTCCGCCAATGAGGACTGTTCCCGGAGCCAGGCTGTCTTTTATGATTTTGGCAGCAGCCAGATGTTTGTATACGTTTCCGCGGTCTTTGCCGCCGGGCGCCATAAGGGACCAGCTGAAGTAAGCGTTTCCAAGACTCTCAATGAAGAAGTCGGCGCCCCGGGCCTCCAGGCCGCGAATCAGATCCAGCGATTCCTCGAAAATCTGACCGCCTTCAAAGTCTTCAAACGCAGAGACCTTGGCACCAACCAGAAAACCTCTGTCAGGGATGTGCCGGCGGATGCCTTCGCACATGTTGAATGCGAAACTGCTCCTGTTCGCCCAAGAGCCGCCGTATTTCCATTCACGGTCGTTGTACGGCCGCAGGATCTGGGAACCCAGATAGCCGTGACAGAATTTGATATCGACCCCATCGCAGCCGGCGTCATACAAAAACCGGGCGGCAGCGATGGTCCGGTCTATGACATTGTCTGCGTAGTCGGCGTTGATGATTTTGCCCCCAAAGGCAGGATGCGGTTTCACGCAAACGCGTTCAGAAAACACATCGGAAGAGAACTCTCCCGCATGCTGAAGCTGCATGATGAAGAGGGTGTCTGGGTAGCAGTCCTTCATAGTTCTGAAGAAACGGCGCCAGAAATTCATGTTCTGCGCGTTTTCGGGATTCAGAAGCAGCTGGTGCTCCGTGCTCCGGGACCGGTACTGCAACGTCACCGCCTCGATTACGACGATTCCCGCACCGCCCGAAGCATAGCGGTGATACCTCTCCATAGTATACTTGCTGGGAAGTCCTTCGAGGGTAGCGTCGCCTGACTCCATGGGCTGGATACAGAACCTGTTTTTGGAGATTTTGCTTCCGATGTTGATTGATTTGTCCAGAATCTTGAGCTCGTCCATATCGTCTCTCCGAATTCATCGCTGCGTTGGGTATATTTTAGCACAAATCGTAGTATTTGATACAGTATCTGTAGTAGTATTATAATGGCAGAGAATGTGACCAAGGAAACTGATGAATATAGAACTCAAACAATAATTGTTGAAAGGGAACACTATGAACAGACGTAGAATTTGCAATCTGATTCCGGCGGTTGTATTGAGTCTGATAATGGGTGCGGCGATGACGGCAATCGTATTCGCGCAGGACAATACAGGAAACGATAATGCGCCGCTGCCCTCTGAGCTTTTGGATGAGTATACGGTGCTGCCTTCCGATTCATATAGCTTCACGGATCAAAAGACAGAGAATGCGCTCCTGAATGAAGGGAAATCCTATCCGGCGGCATATGATCTGCGGACGGAAAATCTAGTCACACCGGTCAAACTGCAGAACCCGTTTGGCTCCTGCTGGGCATTTGCGGCGATCAGCGCTGCAGAAACGAGCCTGATCAATCAGGGACTTGTCCCAGATAACAGCGTGAACCTTTCGGAGCGGCACCTCGCATATTTCACCTATACATCGATTCAGGATGAGAGAAGTTCGCAGTATGGGGAAGGATACAAGGATAAAGGAATGTCGGCCTCTGAAAAACTGGGGATCGGCGGCAATTCCGCACTGGCGTCTGCTGTTATGGCTTCGGGTGCGGGTCCGGTCCTAGAGGGCAGTGATCCGGATTTTATCTATAAAGGACAATACGGAAACAAAGATCAGCGGATCATGCCGAACGGTCAAATGGAAGATTTTAGCTACAGCGCCAATGATAACTGGTCGATCCCTTATGAAAGACGCAATGAGGCGGATTTTGCATTAAAAGAATCCTACATCCTGCCGATACCGGCGCAGATAGATGAAAATAAGGAGTATTCTTATAATGAAGCGGCAACGACTGCAATCAAGAAACAGCTTCTGGAAGGCCGTGCGGTCCAGATCGGATTTCTGGCGGACCAGGCAGCCCCGGGCGATGATGATATCGATCCAGTGATGCTGAGTGACACCTGGGCCCATTACACGACCTATGTGAATGTCGCAAACCATGCGGTCACCATTGTCGGATGGGATGACACCATCGGAGCAGAAGGCTCTCCCGTGCAGTTCAGGGAGGACTCGAATCCTATCAAAGACAGATTCGGACCCGGCGCCTGGCTGGTGAAGAACAGCTGGGGTTCCGGTGAAAACGAATTCCCGAACAAGGGAACGGGAACCTGGGGCATCCGGAATGAGGACGGCGACGGCACCGGTTATTTCTGGCTGTCCTATTACGACCACTCTATCGCAAACGTAGAAACAGTTGCATTTGAGGAAAACCAGGGCGGCGTGATGGAAGCCTACGACTACATGCCGCCGATTGAGATGCATGAGACCGGTTTCGAGTCGGAAGTGAAATCTGCGAACATGTTCTATGCTTCCGCAAATGAAGTGCTGGATCAGATTTCGTTCTATACCACGCATCCGAACACATCAGTACACTATGATGTTTACGTGACCCGGCAGGACTCCCCGAATCCGGAGGCGGGGCTTCTGGTTGCAAGCGGGGATTTCGGACCCTATGAGTTCGGCGGGTTCCACAAAGAGAAAATCACTTCGGTTGACCCGGCTAGACCCGTCACGCTGATGTACGGGCAGTCTTTTTCCATTGTGATTACCGAGAAGAGAAGTGATGGTCAGTACAGCGTCTGTCTCCCGATCGCTCCGGCTAAGGACTATGAAAGCGTCGTCAATTCCGGCGAAAGCAGTTTCTATCAGAACGGCAGGTGGTACGATCTGCGGGATACAGACGCCTGCAGTGATCTGCTGGAACTGGATCCGGATTATCAGGAGATGACGGCTGACAATTTCCCGATCAAAGGATATGCGCAGCCACTGGGTGATGATGTGATGTTCAACGCCGGATTGAGCGGAACGCAAGGACTCTACTTCACTCCTGAAAACGACCAATCCACGCTGAAACTCAGCTCCACCACGTATCTTGGAACAAGTCTTCCGCGCGGCGTCAGGGGAAAATGGGAATTGGATGGAATCATTAAAAGCGTCGCCGGAGATGTTTTGGAGGAGGGTGATCTGTTTACGATCAGCGGTCTCGATGAAAACGGATTCGGAACAAAAGCGACTGTACACGTCCGCCATGAAGGCGACAAATACTATGAAGGGAGCAGCAACCTTTACGTCCATCTGTACGGACAGCTGCAGGATGGGGAAGAGACTTATCTCGGGACCATCGTGGAGCCTGTTTCGGCCGCCCGCCTTACCTTCAGCAGTGTGCGGCTCGCGGATCAATCGGCTGAATATGTTTATGACGGCAGTGCCTTTGAGCCGGAGGTGGTAGCTGAGGATTTGAAGGGCAACACGATGCGGAAGGATGTTGATTATACGGTCAGCTATAAAAATAACATGAAATGCGGCGTTGCCACAGTGCTTGTTGACGCGGCAGGAGACTATGTGGCGAATGCTCCGTACGAGGTGTATTTCCCGATTCGGCCGGCAGCGGCAACAGCAAATACAGCGACAGCCGGCGCGCTGCAGATGACGGTGTCCGTGGAGGATCAGAAGTCAACCGGGGTGACCGGCTATGAGATCCAGTACCGCCCGAAAGGAACGAGCAAATGGTCTGCGAAGAAAGTGAAAGCAGGCGCATCGTCATACAAAATCGCGAATCTGAAGGCAGGCAAAAGCTATGAGGCGCGTGTACGCGGGTATCTTGAAGTCACAGATTCGAGACAATACTGGGGCATCAACAAATACTACTACGGTCAATACAGTGCTGTGAAGACCAGCGGAACGGTCAAACCGGCGAAGGCTGCAGTCAGCAAGCTTGCCGCTGGATCAAAGAAACTCACAGTCACTGTGAAAAACCAGAAGTCCACCGGGATCACAGGATACCAGATCCAATACCGGGTGAAGGGTACCGCGAAATGGAAATCAAAGACACTGAAAGCCAGCGCTGCGAAGCTGGTGATCAAGAAACTGAAAGCCGGAAAGAAATACCAGGTCAAGGTACGCGGATACGTGACCGTTTCCGGTAAGAAGGTCTACGGCGCATACAGTACGGTCAAGACAAGCGCAGCAGTGAAGAAGTAGGACTTTCGGAAGGGGAGGCATTATCATGATAAAAAGGCACTGGCCTATACTGTTTGCAATCGCGGCGGTGATTGCCGGCATCATTCTCGGGATAATCGCATCAAATTCAACAGACACAGGTGTTGCGCTCCTGGTGGGCGTGATCGTATTTATGTTTTTGTTTCCGCTTGCCGGCGCGGTGATCGGAGGCTGGTACGGATGGAGGGTCCGCTCACCAATAAAATGGATCGCGGCACCGGCGGTTTATCTGGGCGTTGTCGTGTACTTAGCGGTCGCAGACCTGTTGTCCGGCGCCGGGGCGATGGATATGGGAACTTACTGGTCTATCGGTTCCTTTGCAGGGATCGCAACGCTGGCTGTAGAGGCAGTATCAAGCGCGATCGCATGGCAGGCAAGGAGAAACAGAGAACGCCAGATAGAAGAGTAATCAATAAAGGCAATTGAGATAAAGAAGAAGGAGTTACAGACATGAAGAAAAAGACAGTATGGATCATCGCTTGTATCGCAGCACTTGCGGTTGCTTTTGCAGGATGCGGCAAATCCAATTTCGGGGTCGTCGTCAATGAAGATCTGAATGTTGAAATCACTGCGGAGAACGCAGACGAGGGCATGATAGGGGCGACGGGCACCTTTACAGTTGGTGAGGGGGACGATGTTAAGATCGAGCCGAATTTCGAAGAAGGCAAGGTCCTGGTCGAGTTCTATCCGATGGAAGCTTCGGATGACGCGAACGCGGACGCGGAAGATTTTGCGCCGAAGGGAAAGCCGGAGTTCGATGTGGAAGTATCCGGAACCGAACCGATCGAATGCGGATTCGCAGCAGGAGATTACATGGTCAATGCGACAGTCCTCGAGAAGGCCAACGGAACAGCGGTCATTTCTCTGATCACTGCTGAGGACAAAGACCCGTGGACAAAAGTGTCGTCCGCTGCGGAAGCAGCCAAAGGCGCGGGCACGGAGGATTTCGAAGTTCCGCAGCAGCTGCAGATCAATGATCTGACCTTCAGCGATCCTGCTTTTTCATACCTGGACAAAGTCGCGCAGGCATATTACGAAGAAGGAGCGATCGGCATTTATGTCCGGAAGGCATCCGGGATCTACGGCGGACCGATGACGGACCGCGACCTGGACAGCTTCCCTGATCACTGGACCCAGCAGGTCGGAGACGATGCAGATGATGTAGTAGATTGCTACGGCATGGAAAAGGGTTCCGCTATCGTGATCCAGTGGGGAGACACAGAAGACTGCTATACCGTTACAAGCCAGGGTCTGGGCGGTGAAGAATACGGCATGGACGAAGCAACCGTTGACAGGCTGGAAGA
This sequence comes from Candidatus Allocopromorpha sp., assembly GCA_045114655.1. Taxonomy (GTDB): domain Bacteria; phylum Bacillota; class Clostridia; order Peptostreptococcales; family Anaerovoracaceae; genus Lentihominibacter. The sequence continues at coordinate 7,058 of JBGUKV010000012.1, forward strand.
TGTGATTGACTAGACGAAATAATGACGAAACGAAATGAAGAAGACGAAACGGCTGCTGGTTTTGCTGCTTGTGATAGTCACGGCAGTGTCCCTGGGTCCGGCGATGTCGGTGGAGAGTGTTTCTGCAGCGGGAAAAGTGCAGGCAATCAAGTATTCCCTGGTTCCTGCGATGAAAAGCATCAAGGTGAAATGGAATAAGCCGCAGAACCAGAAAGTATCTTATTATGTGATCTACCGGACGGAATTCAGGGTGAAGGACATCTATGACATCGAGCCGGTTCCGATGTCCGATTACAAAAAAGTAAAGAAGGTCGCCGGATGGAAGAGCGCCTGGAAGGATCGGGAGGTCCGGCAGGGCTGCTATTACGATTATGTCATCAGGGGTTACAGGAAGACCGGCGGCAAGGCGAAACTGGTCTGCGATTCCTATCGACCGGGCGCGACGTACTATCAGTGCCCGGGACTGCAGAGGCC
>JBGUKV010000013.1:0-2048 GCA_045114655.1 Candidatus Allocopromorpha sp.
TGCAGCTGCAGGTCAGCCTGCCTAAGAAAATTGTCATAACGGCAGTAATCATGGCTGCGCTGATCCTGCTTGTGTTTTATTGCGATATTCCCAACCCGAATATGATTCTGATCGCGGGACTTGTCCTGTGCTCCGCGCTGTTCGGATATGGAGGCGGGATTGTCGCGGCGGTGATCATGCTTGGCTACACATTATTCTTTTTCTCCACGGATCACAGCTTTACGCAGTTCACGCCCCAGAATACGCAGAAGGTCATGGTTTCAATCTTTGGCATCGTCGCGGATATGCTGCTTGTCTGCGAATTGAAAAGGGCGGAAATCTACGAATTCAATGCCATTCATACGCTGAATGCCGCATTGCAGAGCGAAGCCGCGTCTATCGACACCATTCACGAGATGCTCGGGTCAGGCAAATGGACCATGGATTTCGATGAACAGGGCGTGATGGTCGGGGTCAAATGGAGCGACGAGTTCCGCAGAATGCTGGGCTACCACAGCAGGGAGGACTTTCCGGACGTTCTGGAATCCTGGTCCGATCTGCTGCACCCCGACGACAAAGAACGGGTGCTGAAGGAGTTTCACGACACCATCTCCGACTACACAGGGCAGAAGACCTATGACGTGGAATACCGTCTGCTGACGAAGAGCAGAGGCTACCGCTGGTACCGGGCCGTGGGCAAACTCATACGCCGCCCGGACGGCTCTCCCGTCACCTACGTCGGGATTTTTATCGACATCATGGAACAAAAGGAGACAGCACAGAATCTCTCTGCGGCCAGGAGGATGGCGGACATCGACCCCCACACAGGCGCAAACAACAAAAACGCGTACATTCAGTGGGAGAAAAAGATCAATGCCGCCATTGAGAAGGGAGAACAGGAGCCCTTTGCGGTGGCAGTCTTCGACATCAACGACCTGAAAAAAGTCAACGATCTTTATGGCCACAAGGAAGGGGACGCCTGCATCCGAGCAGCCTGCAAAAAGATCTGTGCCGTCTTCAATCGCAGTCCGGTCTTCCGGGTGGGAGGAGATGAATTCATTGCCATCCTCTCCGGCGAGGATTACCGCGTCCGGAAGGAGCTGATGAATCAGATCAATGCCATTCCCTCCGACCGCTCCAAGATCCGCTTGGGAGAGACCGTGTCTGCCGGCATGGCGGAATACGACAAGGATAAACATCCCTCTCTTCTGCAAGTCGCCGAAGAGGCCGACAAGGCTATGTATGCCCGGAAACAATATCTGAAAGAGACTATACTGAAAAAGGATGATATAGCCGACAGTGAAACAGCTTCGGATTACATCCCAGTTATCCATGCCCGCAAGCGCATTCTGATCGTCGATGATATCGCAATGAACCGTGAGATCATGGGTGACCTTCTCGCGGAGGAGTATGACATTTCCTACGCTTCGGATGGCGTCGAAGCCCTGAAAGCCTTGCGGAGTCACAAGGATAGGATCGATCTCGTTCTACTTGATCTGCAGATGCCGAACATGAATGGGCGGGAGGTCATCGCCCAGATGCAGATCGATGAAGAACTTATATCCATCCCGGTTGTCATCTTAACGGTTGATCAGGATGCGGAGCTGGACTGTCTGAGAATCGGCGCAATGGATTTCATCCCGAAACCATATCCGGATATTGAGATCGTCAAAGCCCGAATTGCCAAGTGTATCGAGTTGGCGGAGGATCGTGAACTGATCCATTACACGGAGCGTGATAAACTGACCGGACTGCTGAACAAGGACTACTTCTTCCGGTATGTCAGCAGGCTTGATCATCTGTACAAGGACATGACTCTGGACGCAGTTGCCTGCAATGTGAACAAATTCCATTCTGTCAACAAACAATATGGGCGGCAATTTGGTGACCAGGTGCTGCGGAGCATAGGTACAGGTATGAGAAAAATCGCTCGTGAGATCGGTGGGATCAGCTGCAGAGAGGAAGACGACATCTTCCTGTTATACTGCCCACATCAGGATGATTATGAGCGGTTGATCAGTGAGTTCCTGTGCGATGTATTATCCGCGAAAGAGAGTACAGACAAAGTC
>JBGUKV010000014.1:0-37646 GCA_045114655.1 Candidatus Allocopromorpha sp.
ACTGCTCCCAGCAGCATGCAGTCCCGGAAGACTTCCTTGCATCGTCCGGCGTTTTTCGCGCCGTAATTCTGACTTGTGAACGTTACCGCTGCCTGCCCGAAGGCATTCAGCACAAAGTAACAGAAGAACTCATAATTGACCGCCGCCGCAGAGCCCGCGATCGCTTCCGATCCGAACCCGTTGATCGTCGACTGGATGATGACGTTGGAAAACGAGAACACCATGCTCTGCACTCCCGCGGGAACGCCGATCTTCAGAATTCTGATGAAATGCTCTCTCGTAAGCCGCAGCCTTTTCAGTTTGAGCTTGAACGGGCCCTCCTCATGAAGCAGGAGGTACACAAGCGCCCCGCTGTTCAGCATGTTGGCGATGATCGTCGCAAAAGCAACGCCCTTCACGCTCATCCCGAACACGATCACAAGCAGGAGACTGATCCCGACCTTAATGGCCCCGGAACACAGCAAAATCACCAGCGGCCGCTTGGTGTCGCCTTTGCTCCTCAAAATCGCCGAAAAGTAGATGTAGATCATCATGAACGGCATGCCCGAGAAGAAGATCCGCAGATAGATCGTAGACAGATCTATGACGTTGTCCGGCGAGCCCATGGCGTGCAGCATGGGCCGGCTGATGCAGATGCCGACCACAGCGATCGTCACGCCGGCAATCAACGACAGCAGCGCCGCCGTGTGCACCGCGTCGCTGATGCGGTCCGAACGCCCCTGCCCTATATAATTGGCGATTACGACGCTTGCACCGATAGACAGCCCGATAAACAGATTGATGGACAGATTGATGATCGGCGCCGTGCTTCCCACTGCTGCCAGCGCGTCGCTTCCCGCGAAATGCCCCAGAATGATACCGTCCGCCGCATTAAAAAGCTGCTGCACCGTTCCGGTTGCAGCAAGCGGCAATGCGAAGAGCAAAATCTTCTTCATGAGTGATCCATGGAGCATGTCGATCTGATTTGCCATTCTTTCTGTCTATCCTCCTAAAGTCTGATTTCAGTATAGCACTTTTTCCCCTTGTTTTTTCTGCATTCTCAAATTTCTTCACAAAGACAACACATAAACTACCATCAAACGACATGAAACTATATTACTATATCATTGTCGAAAGACACCACCTCCTCACAAAACGGATAATAATGATGAACGACGAAAAAACCGCGGAAAGGGGCCGCGGTTTTTTCATTGCAACAAGATATGATCTGCTGACATTCAGTGTTGACTCCTATGCTTCCGATACTGCAGCAATTCCGCTGCAAGGTCTGCTTTGTGCCTGAGGTAGCGAATCTGCTTGCAGTTTTCGATGAAGATCTGATCGACGCCGGCAGCCTCCAGGACTTCCACGATCCAAGCGTTTCTGTCTGCGGCAAGGCGGCCTTTGCGGATCGCTGTCATCGCCGCGTCGGCATCTTCTTTTGACAAGCCGTCATTGATCAGCTGCAGATAGACATCATCACGGAAGAACGGCATGTTTTCATCCTGCAGGGAGACGGCCCTCCCCCATTCACCTTCATCTTCTATGATCGCCAAAACCCTCATTTGGTTCAGGAAGGAAGGTTCACGCATATGCAGAAGTGCTTTTGCTTTATCGCTTCCAAGCAGTTCGCCGACGTCTTCTGCATCGAGGTACCAAGGCTCCTCGGGAACTGATTCTTCCTCGTATTCCTCCAAGACCCACTGCTGCAGCTTGTGAATGGCCGCCGCGTCCGCTTTGATTGCGATGGCGGGGGATTTGTTGAATTGGCACGTCGTCAGGATCTCGAATGGAATGTTGAAGCCTTCCCTTGTAAGCTCGTGCCCGCACTCCGGACATGCCTTTTCAGGCAAATCATAGCCGATGACGGATACGCCGCCCGCATCATCCGGCCCTTCCGGCCACTCGAAGTGATGGCAGCGGGGGCAGTAATAATGCGCGGGGAGCGGATTGACCTCCGTGATCCCAAGCAGGAACGCGGCGAAAGACGCGCCGATTCCGCCAACGCCTATCGCATGCAGGCCTGATTCAGCCGCATGATTTATCAGCCGTTTTTCAAAGAGCATCGCGTCGAGATAACCGAACTCTCTGATTGCGGACAGTTCCATCTCGAGCCTGTCCCTTACCTCAGCAGGAAGTTCCTTGCCGTAGAGCTCCCCGGCCTTCTTGAAACACGCACTCGTCGCGGCGGTTTCCTGATCCACCAGTTCCCATCTGGCGCCAAGGTAATCCTCGCCAGCCTCCACAAACCTGGAGATGTAGCTTTTGCTTTCGCTTACGTCAAAGTATTCAAGCAAAGGCCCCGGGATCGGCAGGGAGCAAAATCCGTCAGCGCAACGTTCGACCTCGACCAGCTCTGCTTCTGCTATAAAGAATCTCTGTACTGTCCGGATGTTCCTGCTTGCGTCATCAGCGGGCGGCAGTTCTTTCAATTCTCTTCTCATGCGTTCCGAGAAATCGTTAAAACTATCTCTCGCGTAAATATAGAGGGTGCCTTCCTGCAGGCCTCTTGTTATGACGCACTGCGACGGGAGGTCTTCCTTAATGCAGGCACGGGTTTCGATTACGGTTTCGGTGCCGATGCCTTCGTCGTCTTCGACTTCGATATTGGCTGTTGTAAAGGTCACTTTTTTCTCTGGCATTATGTGTTCTATTCCTCCCGCATTTTCACGACTTTACCGGAATGGAGTTCTCTGATTGCGTTTTTCAGTGCAAACTGATTATTCTCCAGTTCGGCATCAACATGGAAATGGCCAAAATACCATTTGCTGTAGTTTGTTGCTTTTGCAATCCCCTGAAGATACTCGTTGAGCGGCAGTTCTTCAGCTGCTGCCCGCTTCATGGGAAGCTCAAGTTCTTTCATTTGGTTTATCGTATCGATTGGAGCGGTATGCGTCAGGATATAATCCACCTTGTAGTTACAGTTTTCCAGGTTTTCGGTCGCGTTCCGGTATTCCGCCTCCTTTGGCATCTCGCCCGGCCACCAGCTTTCTCCCGGGACCCGGCGGTCTTTGTCGAGCGAATAGCCTCCACCCATGACAAACAACTTGAAACCGTCTATCGTATAGATTTCGCCTCGCATCAGATGGATCACGTTGCTCCTGATGAAATGCACGCGTCCGCCGTTCCACTCACTTGTTTCGATTCGGTTCAGCGCGTCAATGTCGTCATGATTTCCGTCACAAAAGAGCACAGTATAACCTTGCTCCTCCAGATGATCATAGAACATTTCTTCCGGCCAGAACGGGCCATCATAAAACCCTTTGCCGAAATCGCCGCCAACGATAATCGTGTCGTCCTGCTTGAGAAAGGGGTCGATGTTTAGAGCCCACATCACTTGCTCGCCATGTGTGTCGCCGGTTATACAGATCATAGAAACTCACCCCCCTAATAGTATTATATCCCCTTGAATATATATGTCAAAAGCTCCCGTCGGCTCAAGCGACGAAAAAACCGGCGAAAGGGACGCCGGTTTTTTCATTACGTACAACTTGAATCGATTCTGTTGAAGTTACTTTGTTTTCACATACTTGACCTTGGACCATGCGGAGTAGTACTTCTTACCGCTGACCGTCTTGTAGGTTCTTACCTGTACGTAGTAGGTCTTCTTCGCCTTCAGCTTCTTGATGACCTTGCTTGTGGTCTTTGGACCCTTCACTGTCACGGTCTTCACACCGGACTTGAAGTTCTTCTTCAGGCTGTAGCGAATCTGGTAGCCCGTCGTCTGCACTGCCTGCTTCTTCCACTTCACCGTCAGCTTTTTCTTGCCCTTGACCATTTTCGAAATCGATGTCCCCTTCGGGTTGATCTTGAAGGTCCTGCTGAACGTGCCTCTGTATTCATTCTTTCCACTGATCGTGACAATCGCTGTTCCGACGTTCGTGTTGTCCTTATACGCGACCGTATAGTCGGTGCCGTTCACAAGGGTCTTCCCTCCAACCGTTACCGTCAGCGTCTGCTGCAGCGCACTGCCTGTGTAGACCCTGTTTCCGATCCCGCTGACCTTGACTTCGTCCAGGCTGTCCGCCTTGCTCTCCTCCAACGCTTTCTGCAGTCTCGCGATCTCAGCTTGTGCGTTATTCAGTTCGTTCTGCAGTTCGGTGTTCCTCGTCTCCAGAGTCTCCTTCTGTGCCGTCAGATCGTTGACTGTCGTCTGCGCCTGCGTCAGCTGCTGCTCGATCGCATCCTTTTCATTCTGCGCATTCTGCAGGTCGGTCTCCAGCTGTTCCTTCTGTGCTGTTATCCCGTCCAGTTCGTCCTGGATCTCAGCCAGTGCCTGCTGGTTCTCCTGTGCGTTCTCTTCGAGCTCCGCCTTCTGCTGGAGAAGTTCGGCTTCTCTCTGCTCCAGAGCTGTCTTCTCGGTCTGCAGATCCGCGAGCTGCGTCTCCAGTCCGTTCTTCTCTGTCAAGAGATCGTTATAGCTGTTCTGCGCCTGTGTCAGCTGTTGCTGTATGGATTCCTTCTCGGTCTCCATGTCCGCAAGCTGCTGTTCGAGTTCGGCGACTGCCGCTTCTGCGGCTTCGAGCCTCGACTCTGTCGTTTCGATGATGTTGAACTGCGCCTCAGTTGTTCCCTTGAAGTTGCCTTTGCCGCTGATCGCGACGCCAGCCGTTCCGACCTCGACGTTGTCCGTGAACGTCGCTTCGTAGTCCGTGCCTCTCACGAGCGGCGTGCCGTTGTAAGTGATATTCACCTCCGGCTCAATCGCACTTCCGGTCTTCACCTGATCACCGATCTGTGCGATCTCTGCGTTGGCGATGTTCACCGGTGTGATCGTGAACTCCTTCTCGACCGTCCCCGTATAGTCGCCCATGCCGGTGATGATCGCCTTCGCCGTCCCGACATCAACATTATTCTCATATTCGACGGTGAAGTCTGTTCCTTCCTTCAGTCCTTCGATCCTGACGACCGGCTCGCACGCTTCTCCTTCATATACGTAGCTGTATCTGGAAAGTGTTGCTTCCAAGGTGTTGATATTAATGCTTGCTTCAGAATCAAATGAAACTTTAACTCCGTCAAGCTTCGTCCGCAGGTAATCTTTGTCCAGTGTGTATTCTGGAGCATAATTGACTGTAAACTGATATGTGCCTTCCTCTAATTGTTCACTGGTGTGAATGTTCATTGTAAAGAGATTTCCATCCTGTTCACTTGCTTCGAGTGAACTCCAGCTTACTCTCCAGCCATCGTTTTGATCCGACGTGATAATATCTCCTGTCTGTGAAACACTGCCCTCAGTTACAATTGGATTTCCATAATCATTGGTTTCAGCGTAAAATGCTCCTCTGTCCGTTTCAATCATGAAGTCATATCCGGTAATGCCCGGATTGTTTTCAAGATCGACATTCAATTGAATATCCTTTCCTGCTTTTGCTTTTACGTCGTACGTTCCAACTTCATTCCAGTCTGCAAAAGGTTCTTCAGCGTCATCAGGGGAAGGCTCCTTTTCAAAGAGAACAACGAGTTCCTTACTTGGATCTTTCCCTTCAACGTACGATACTGCAGTAATATCCAATTCTGATACGGGTTCCGTTGCTTCATCAGGATTTTCCTGATCATTCTCGAAGTCAGAGAACGAAATCGGCTTCGTGTACTCACGAATACTGCCTTTATACGAATCTTTCTCCGGTGTCTCAATATACTCCCTGATCATTCCCGCGGAAGGAGTTGTTCCGTCAACTGTATAGAAGACAGTTGCATCTGCTTCATCTGTTTCGAGTTCTAAGCTGCGTTCGTTTGTCTCGTCATTGGTGACGATTCTGGATGTCGGCGCAAGAGCCTGCTCGCTGTAAACGATTATCGCTCGGACTTCAACATCCTGCTCCACGCTCCACCAATTATTATCCGTGCTCCAGCCGACAAATTTACCCTGTCCTTCAGGAGCGGTGTAGCTGGGCGGTGTTGCCGCTTCTCCATAGTTTACGAGTTGTGGTTCACCAACTACTTCACCATTCGCCCCTATGAACTTGACTTCGTATTGAATCGGTTCATATTCAGCTGTGATGATCATGTTGCCGGTTACTTCAACCCTGTTTGCATTTTCGTCTTCCGGATCTGGTTCGGGATCAACGGTCAATAAGGTTCCATCTTCCAGTTTCCATCCCTTAAATACATAACCATCCACAGAATCTGTTCCAGATGGAAGCACCAACTTTTCTCCCGTTACTGCCGTTCTCAGATCAAGAGTTTGGTTGATCCAGTCAACAAAGGCAACCGCATGTGTAACCGGGGCATAAACTGCCTCTATTTCGCATATGCCGTCAACCAAACAGTCAGGCGCTATATCTGTCGTCCTGTTTCTCCACCCGAGGAATACATACCCTTCACGCTCTGGAATGTCAATCTTACTTAAATCAATGTTTTCGTGCTCCTTGACCGTAATGGGTTGATCATCGTACTCTAATGAGAAATATTGCTTTGTGTCTCCGTTTTTCATATAGAACGGTTTTACAACATATTCCGGCTTATCCGTTTCAATGACCCCAACGTTTACAAGACCGCTCGTCCCTTGGATCGCAAGTGCAACAATGAAATTACCTGAATCTGCTGTTGGTTTTAGATCCCTTGGAATAAAATCAAAACTGTAACTGTTATTCTCCCCTATTTCTGTCTGCCCCAGATACTGCATCTGATACTTGTTCGGATCTGTGTTGCATGTCTGGTATACCATGATTGTTGCTTTTTTACCGCTTAGATCCTGATCTATCTGGATTGGTCTGTTGTGTTCACTATCAAAGTGATATGCTAATGTTCCTTCCGGATCCAGATCCACGGTTGCACTACTATCTGCCATTACCTTGTCACGATATCTACACCATGTCTGTGTTTCAACCTGCCTGTTTGCGTTGGCTGTAACAACGGTATCGCTCCAACCTGTCCAGCTTTTCCATCTATACCATTTATTTAAGTATTTTTTTGTAGTTGAACGGTAAATTGTAGCCGTTCCATCCGGCCACATGAAAACATGGCCTGATGAGGATTTTGTAGTAAAGGAAGTAACTGCATTCCCTTTATACTTCATACAGTATATCGTCCCCATTTTTCCAGGCGAACTGGTGCTGACTGTCTTCGGCATGAAATATGAACCGTCTGTGTCTTTTTTATAACCGGAATTTTTCAGACTTACTGAACTGAACACCTGCAACAAGTTCGGAGTGCTCTTTCCGCAATATTTACACGACGCATTCTTATTCGTCCAACACCATTTTACACATGGGCAATAATAGGCGTAGGATTTATATGCCGATTTGGATTCAACCGTTACAACCGTCATCCCATTCGTCGCATACGTTGTGCTCCCGGTCAGTTTGCTTGGAGTCCATGCGGTTGGTCCGGAACTACTTATCTGTCTTGTTGATTCCTTTGTCCATCCACTTTCTGCTGCATTACCGGTTTCTTTCGTTTCTTTGTCCCTGTAACGATAAACCGTCTTTGTTTCAACTTCTCTCTGATTATCTACAGGGGTATATTGCGTGTTGCTCCAACTGGACCAGTTTCCCCATCCGGCATCCACCTGCACCGTTTTCTTCAAAGACTCTGAATATGCGCTTCCCGTCGTCATGTCAGGACGTTTTTCTACTGCTGTTATTTCAACCTGGTTAATTCCTTCCAAACTTCCACCGGAACCATTCGGGCGCATTTCTAAATCTACTTCCTTTTGGGAAGCGCTTGCGTTACCGCCAGGCAGTTCAACAATCTTTCTATCTGTGTACACAGTTTTACTCAGCTTGTCTTTCCCTGTATCTTGAGACTTCAATGCCCAAATAAGGTAAATACTAATATCCTGTGCTTCGTCGTTGGAAATAGCAACCTTTGCCTTAATTGTATCCCCTGACTGATATGGATCCTGCACAAAGCTAAGTTTCACGGGAAGCTCTGGCTGATCCCAACTAACAACAGCATGGACTTCCATATTAGAGTCGATGAACGCTGAATCAGCGATACTTTCCTCATCTGTCGTTCCTGTCACCTGCCAGCCCTGCAATGCATAACCCGGTTCAAGAGATTCATTGATTGTCGTCTCGATTTCCCTTACTTTGCTTTGTGATGCAGTTAACTCTTCCGCGTCGTCTGCGCCGCGCAGCGAGTCCCCGTAATGGAACGTCAGGACTCTTAAATATTCCCCATTATGATTATAAAGTTTGACATTATAACTCAGCGGGTCATAAGTGGCTACAAATGTCTGATCCCTGTCAATTGCTTTGTTTAGATATCCATTCTGGGATACTGTTCCATCGTCGTCGGCCCATCCCTTAAACTCATGTCCCTTTCTGGACGGGTTATCAACTCTGCTGAGATTTGAACCATATTCCACTATCACCTGGTTAATAATATCCCCCGGATGTCCATCAACATCCGCATCGCGGAATGTAACTGTGAGTTTGTCCTTGGCAAAGACTTTAACCGGCGCGCTGGATTCGCTGACATCAATGGCGTTTTGAGCTGCAACCGTAATATAGTATTCACCTTCTTCTCCTAAAGTAAAACTCGCTGTTGCTTCCGTTGTTTCTATTTCCTGAACAACACTATCATCAGAGACTTTATGTAGTTCTGCACTATATGTGGTTGCCTTATTGTCCTGTTGCCATGATACTGTTATGTTCTTTCCAACCGGAACCGTGTTTGATGAATTAAGAAGCGTCACCTCCGGAATGTCCGGTGCGTCTAATTCTGCCGTATATGTTTCGACACTACTGTTATAACATCCGTCTGCCTTTGCATAATAAGTGATTGTCTCTTTGTCATTTAGCCAGATTTCCTGACCATTGTATTCTGCATAGCTATCGTCATTCAAATGATACATAACAGTAGCTCTATCGTCAGGCAGCAATATGATTTTTTCCCTGTCGCCGATTTGAGTCGCTTCCAACTCAGGCTCGATTAGTTCATCGAAATCAACAATGCAAATATCAGCCCTGCTTGCTTCGCCATCCAGGACACTGTATGATTTGATTTGAGTCGGTTCTGTGATCAAAGGAGTAGTAACCGATCCCTCTTCGGTTGATCTTACAGGCTGATCTCCAATCTGATAGTATAATGTAGCACCGGCTTCTGTTTGTGTAATTGTTGCGGTTTTTCCACCTGTAAGTGCTTTTGTATCGGCTTGTTCATCAGCAGCCTTGGCAGCACTTCTTCCCTTGCTCTTTATTATCGTCTTCGAGCTTGGTTTGCTGACTCCGTATACTTCTATTGTGACAGTTTTAGTCACATGATTTGGGTAACTATCCCAAGCTTCAACACATAATTGATAAGTTCCTTTTGCTAATTTATCACATTCGATTTGCTTATTTATCTGTGTCCCTTTAATCGAAACGCTCTTTGCATTCGTTCCGAAATCTCCGGTGTCTAATGTTCCGGCATAATTTGTATCAATTATATAACCCTTGATTTTAGTGAGAGGATAGTTTGAGTTTACCTGCCCCGGAATATCATATGTGGATCCCCTCTTAAGCGAAAGATCATTCAGATTTGAAATGGCAAGCGTCGATTCTGGTTTATACTCTTGAATGCTGCTTTTTTCAGCGTATCCTATTATGTTTCCAATCTTAACCTGATACCAGTCAGCATGATCAGTGACAACACCACAGACAGTGACCGTACCCTTTTCTTTTGGTCTCAATACCTTTCCTTGTGTGTCCGGATATTCCCGAACATCGTATGGGTTAATGAATTGAAAGTATTTTCCTTTTGTGCTTGCATCTGACACGCTAGGTGTGTAGTCTGCTTGGCACTCAGTACATATGTTAGTGTAATAACCTGCGGCTCTGGTACCTGCTTTGCTGCTGCCTGATTTACTGTTCCAATAACAATGTGTACATGATTTTTTCACTGTAACTGATGAGAGATACCAATACTGCTCCCATTTACTAATAGATGGTATGGTTGTGTTTTTTAGCTTCTCGATTCCCTTGTTTTTTCCTTTTGCATACCATATAGCAGCGTTATGCGTGGAATCGGCCGCCATGAATTTTATTTCTTTCTTTTTATTGTAATAATAACTGGTGACTAATATCCCATGCATAGGAGATCTTTGCCAAACAACGACTCCCTCCGGATGTTTGTCCAAAAGTTTTTTTAATGTTTTCTTCTTGGTCTTAACGCTTCCAGTAAGAGCCTTACTGGCGCCCTTAAATGTAATCCCGCCATATGAATACGTATATTCGTATTTCACATCATTTATACCAGTACATATCTTACCCCTAACATTCCCGTCATTACTAATTTTCTTAAATACTTTCCATTTGCCTCCTCTTGCTATTGCTGCCCGTCTCATCATATAGATATTCGCGGACAGGACACAATCTCCCGACTTATATCCTTTATTGCGATATACCTTTTTATCGGTTACTTTTGTTGCCGCTTCCGCGTGCCCGCTGTTATTCCACCCGTCCGAGATAAACGGGCACATGGTGAAAACCATGCAAACGGAAAGAGTGATCGTCAGTACTCTTGCTGCTATACTTCTCCGTTTCATCTTGTCGCCTCCTATGACAATACGTTGTGAACTATTATTCACTCCTTATGATTTGTTAAGGTTAATGGTATCAAACGACGCCTTTGGTTCTATCAAAAAAAAATGAACCTGCGGTGCAGGTTCACGTTATTTTCATTGGTTCTATTTAGAAATACTCATCATCCCCGGAGCTAAAGCTGCCTTTGCTACCGCCGGATTTCTTCTTGGACTTCCTCGAGGACTTCTTGGATGACTTGCTGCCGGAACTGCTATAGGAAGGTGGGCTTGTGGGTCTCTCAGTGACGGATACTTCGACCTGTTTCCCGCATCCGCCGGCATCTATAGAAATAGTTGCTGTGCCGTCGCCGGCGGCAGTGATAAGTCCGTCTTTATTGACAGTGGCGATGTCCTTGTCGGAAGACGTATATGAGATAGGCTCCTTGGAGAATTTCTCCGGAGCGAGCTTGGGATCCAGGTCGTAGGTGTCGCCGCGGTAAATCGTGAGGCTGGAATCTACGCCGCTGATTTCGGTAACCTTCGGAACGACTTTAACGTCTACGGACTTGGTGAACTCCTTGACCTTTAAGGTCATCGTCGCTTCACCCACAGAGACCCCGGTCAACGCGCCCGTTTTATCTACAGTCAGCACCTTCTCATCAGACGAGGCGAACGTCATGGGCTCGTCCTCGAAACGATCAGGCTCGATATCGTACTTCACCTTCAGAGTGTCGCCAATAAATAGTTCTTCAGTCGCATCGATGCCCGTAACATTTGTAACTTCTTTCGGTATCGTCGCATAGATCACAAGGGCAACCACTGCGGCAGCGACTAATGCAAAAGCAACAATTACTTCTTTTGAGAGCCGTTTTTTCTTCGGCTCAATGGCTTCTTCTGTGATTGCGGCAGCCTTGGGTTCTTCCTTTTCTACTGTCACTGGTTCCTCCGCAGGCTCCTTAGCCTTTGCATCGTCATACTTCCGCCGGTAATCCAGTTCCTCCAGTGCCAGTCGCATCTCCCGCGCGGTCTGAAATCGGTCATCGGGGCGGTAGGCGCAGGCTTTCAGAACGATGCTTTGGAACGCATCCGACCCGTCTGCGGGTGGTTGCACGGCGGCGCCGCTCATGCGCCGGAAAAAGGCACGGTCCTCGTCCTCCTGTGTGAAAGGTTCTCCCGGTGCGGGCAAAAACACATTCCTGCCGCCGTTGAGGAATTTGTAGAGAACCAAACCGAGTGAATAGATATCAGTTCGCGGACCGTAGGCCTCTCCTTTGTAGACTTCGGGAGCCATATAGGTGTAGGTGCCCCGCAGGGACAGACCGATCCGTGTCTCCTCGAGCACGCGGGAAACGCCAAAATCGCCGAGTTTGAAATCACCATTTGAAGATACGAAGATATTGTCCGGTTTGATGTCCCGGTGAATAATGCCGTTGTTGGCGCACAGTTCCAGAGCTTTACAAAGATCGATGCCCATTTTGAGGACGGTTTCCGGGGTCAGATCAATCTCATCGCAGTACTGAAACAGCGGGGTCAGGAGTTCCATGCGGATCATAATGTCCCAGCCGATGCCGTCTTCATGAGGAACAATCATGTGATCCTCATAGCTGACGATGTTGCTGTTGCCCTTCATTCGCGACATGTTGAGCAGTTCGGATTTGATCCGGTTCATCAGGCTCTGATAGTATGCCTTAACATCGTCATCAGTCATGCCGTCTGCTTTCGCAGCCAGAAGGTCCTGTTTCGACTGGGGTATGGTGATGCACTTCAATGCCGACCTGTAGGTGTTCCCCAGGTCTTCCCTCTCGATCAGCAGGACCTCTCCTGCGGCCCCCTGACCGAGCTTATCTTTGATATACCACGACCCAAAAATGGGTTCGTATTTGCTGAACCGTGTTTCCATTGATGCCGAGTTTGCTGTGATGTGATTACTTCCTGATCTTAACCTTTATGACATTCGAGTATCTGCTGTAAACAGTCTTTTCCCCAACCTTTTTATATGCACGCACTTTGTAGCAATATGTTTTTTTCTTTGAGAGCCTCCTGTGGGTCACGCCCTTTACTCTTGCGGATTTCGTCAGTACCAGGGCGTACTTCTTGGCCCCGGGATATTTGATGTACAACTTGTATCCTGTCGCACCGCCGACCTTACTCCAGGTGAGTTTCACTTTCTTTGTTTTAACATTCACACCTTTGAGGACCGGCTTTGCCAGCCGCCCTTTTATGGTGATCGTCTTCTTTGCGGCTTTGTATGTACCCGACTTCGATGCAGTGATCGTGATTTTGCAGGTGCCATAGCCGGTGATTTTGACTAGGCCTTTCGTGTTGACTGTCGCCACTTTTCTGTTGGATGATTTATATTTCAGCGCGGTTTTTGCTTTTGCCTTCAGATAAAAGCTCTTGCCGATGGGCTTGGTGAATCTGGCAGTGCAGCTGATGGACTGCGCCTTCAAAATCTTCACGGGCTTGGTTGGATCAGGATCAGATGGTCCCGGAGGATCCGGATTGTCATCACCAGGGCCGGGATCGTTACCTGGGTTCGGATCTGATCCTGTTCCCGGGTCGGGGTCTTGAATCTGCGGTTGACCTGTTGGAACTGCTCTGTACTCTTCCACCGTAGCCGTCTCGCAGGCGATGCCGTTTTCCCGGGCATATGCAGCAGCTGTCTCATTGGTCGTGTACAGCGTCACATTCCCGGTTGCCTGGAAGACATTGTTTCCAATTTCCGTAACGCTTTCCGGGATATACAGCTTTTGCAAAACACTCATTGCGCAGAACGCATTGTCGCCTATCGTTGTCAGACCCTCCGGCAGTTCGAGTTCATAGATCCGGCTGCATCCAAAGAATGCATATTCGTCGATTGACTCCAATCCTTCGTGCAGCGTTACTTCTCCCAAATAATTGCAGGAAGCAAAGCTGTTCGTCCCTAGTTTTTTCACGCCGGAAGGAATCTCTGCCGCAGCCAGTTTCCAACTGTTCTGGAATGCATAGCCGCCGATTTCCGTCAGCGTCCCTGGCAGAGAAACATTCTTCAGGCTGTTCTGGCTGAAGGCATGGGAGCAGATAGTTTTCACACCGTCCGGAACAGTATACGACTCTCCCTGTCTGGCAGGAGGATAGGCCTCCAGCCTGGTCATGTCCTTCGAATACAGCACGCCGTCCACAGCTTTGAAACTGTCATTGTTGTCAGGCACCAAAAACGCCTGCAACCCGGTGCCCGGACCATTGTTGCAGCCGTCAAACACGCTCCCTGCAGATAGATCAAACGTTACATTTCCGTTGATCGTAACCGTCTGAAGGGCCTTATTATATGCGAAGGCGCCGTCTTTAATCGTGCAGTGCAGGGACGCCGGAAAATCGAGCGTCTCAAATCCGCAGCTGTCAAAGGCATGTTCTTCAATAGTTTCCAGAGAGGATGGGAAGCTGATTGTCTTCAGATTGGAACACGCTGTGAATGCACTAAAACCAATATACTTGAACCCCTTCGGCAAAACGACCTTGCAGATTTCTTCCTTATTTCGGAACGCATGACTGTTGATACCGGTTACTGCCGTTCCGTTGATCGATGCCGGGATCTTCAGGATACCATCTTCCGGAATCCTGCTGCATTCTGTGATCAGCGCCGTCCCCGAATAGGGATAGACCGCACCCTCAGGCGGTGTCGCATAATACCAGGTGGTTCCGTCCTCATCCGTATACTCTGCCCCGTGCGCACACATTGGCAACAGACACATCAAAAAGCAGAAGCTTATTGTGATCAATAATCTTCTGGCGATTTTTCTTCCAGCGAACTTCATCTTTTTCACTGTCTCATCCTTTCATGTATGGGAAGTTCCACCCGTTATTCAGATATTCATAGTCAAGGTCAGACCGCAGCATCAGCATATCGCTCACAGCCTGCAGGCTGTCCTTTTCTGATATTTTATCACATGTTTCGCCTTTAATCTTGGCTCTTTTGAATTTCGCGACATTGGGGTGTTTCGCTTCCCATTTACTCAGGCATTCAATCAGGCGCGCATCTTCCTCAGCGTCCGGATTCAGATGCGCGTAACCCATCCGTTCAAGGTATGTGTTAATTTCGTCTGTGGTCATGCCGAGAGCAAGGCACAGAGCGATGTGCGTTTTGCGGAGTTTCGGGATCGGGCGCTGCTTTACGGTCATGCCCTTTGATTTCATGTCCATGACATGGATGCTCTCGTCGCTCCCGACTACATAATTGATCATGGCGTCATCCAGATATCCCCGCAGGAAATTGACCGGCGTGCGCTGGCCGTCGTTCGCTTCTGTATGTGTGTCGAGAATCGCCCGGACGTATGCGCTCAGCATCCTTCTGGGTTTGCTGTATGCTGTCTTAAATGAATCGATATTTTCCACCACAAAAGCCCGAAGTCCGCTAAACCGCGGGTCATACGCGACCTTGTTCAGATCGTCCTCGACATCCGCTGTGTCCTTGGAATGCTCGATGTGCTCATTCCAAATGCTGATGTAGGTTTCCCGGATGGCGTCTCTGCACTGATCGTACAGCTTGTAATAATTTGTTCCACTATCCGGATCCGCGGCGTTAGCGTTGATGAGATAGATCCAGACAAGATCTCCAAGAACATCCTTCGCGTACAGTTTCCGCTTGTCACCATAACGGACGATCCAGTCGTTGATGAGATCCAGCTTCTGCCGGAACGCCATGCCGATTCCAATCAGCGTTTCCCGCTTTACTGGCGTCCGTTTCTGCCATCCCGTGATGTGTGAATAGCTGACGTCCAGATACTCACAGACTTCTTCTTCCCGGATGCCTGTAGTCTTCATCAGATGCCGTAATTCTTTTCTCCAGTCATTCAGTTTCTCGCCCATATACAAACGCTCCCCAAGTATTATTATCCATTTTCATTGTAGCCATTTCCCATGGCAAAATCATCAAAAAAAATTGAACCACCTACTTACAAAACGGATAATAATGATGAACGACGAAAAAACCGGCGAAAGGGACGCCGGTTTTTTCATGAAGCAATCTCTATAAACAGCATGCATATACGCTGTTCTTAAACTGTATGCATATTATGCTTTATATCTATTGTTTCAGCGTATTATATCCTATCACAAATGCCGGTAAAATTAAACTACATAAATAATTGTTGACTGGATTTTGCATAAGTATTAACCGGAGATTGTAGGATATGAACAAGCACGATGATCGGCCCCTGACAGAGCTGGATTATACTGCGATCGGCAGGCGAATAAGGGAAGCACGGGAAAGGCTTGACATAACGCAGGAGAAACTGGCCGAACTGGCAGTTCTGTCCGCGACTCATATGAGCAACATCGAAAACGGCAAAACGAAGCTCAGCCTGCCGGCTCTCGTTAGGATTGCCAATGTTCTGGATTCATCCCTCGACGCGCTTGTCCACGATAGCCTCAAAGTCACACAGGAAGCCTTTGACAAAGACTTCAAAGACCTTCTGGAAGACTGCTCGATGAAAGAAAAAGGCTTTATATACGACCTTGCGAAAGAAGCAAAAAACGGCCTGCGGAAATAACGAGTTTCCACAGGCCGTTTATTTTTAGTTCGATATGGCTGGTTTGGTATGGCTGATGCCCCGCGCAACACCCGCACTCAACACTCTTTGCGATAGATGCAGTTCTTTCTCATGCACAGATGGCATTCTCTGTTGCAGGTCGGCTGTCCGTCGTGGGTCATCTTCAGGACGTCTTCCGTTCTGATCATGCCACGGTCGCGCATCGCCCGTTCCTCTTCAGCTTTCTCGGCTTCTTCGGCTGCTTTTGCTGCTTCAATGGCTTCGGCTTCTTCTTCGGTGATGAGACCGTAGTCCAGCTTATACGCGGTCATGTCGTAACCCTGCTCCTCGCACTCGAGGATGTGCTTGATCATCTCCTCGCGGTTCGCGTCCTTCTCGGCAAGCTCCGCCGCAACGTCCGCCAGAGCCACCGGTCCGTCGAAGGCTTCTCCTGCCGTTGCGCTCTGCTGGGCGGTGGACTTGATGCCGTACTGCCCTTCTTCCGGCTTGACGAACTTGAAGCCAAGAGACTTCTCCAAAAGCTTGATTGCGCCTTCTCTGTGTTTGACACTGAGCACGCCCAGAGATGCCATGATGTAGTCGTTGTCAACTGCGACCTTCGCATGGTGGGTCGGGAACAGCTTCAGACCGGTTTGGTCATATTCGCAGATGCGTCCCATGATCTCTTCCCTATGCGGGAGACGGGTCAGGGCGCCGCCTGTTCCGACGATGTACTTGACCGGCGTCAGGTCTTTGCCCTCCGCCACGGTGCTGCGGCCGCTCGGGCCGTAGATATATCTGATCTGGCCGGCGTGACGGTCCACCGCCTTCATGACAGCTTCCTCCGTCAGGATCTCGACCATTTTGATTTCGTCTTCATTCTTCGGAATCGCCACGTAGCTTGCCAGCGTCGCGTCCGGATCGAATCCGGCCTCCGCCGCCTTCTCGCGGAATTCCTCTTCCCCGATGGATTCGATGACTTTCATCCGGTTGACGTAAACGCCCAGGTCGCCCTCGACGGTTCTCTTGGCCATGGGCTCCGGCGCCGTCAGAATGCGCGCTACGTTGTCCGATTCCCGGCAGACGGAATGCACGTCTGTCGTCGCGCCGCCGACGTCGATAACGACCACTTCACCAATACACTCATGCAAAAGCTTCGTAGCCTGCATGACCGCGCCCGGGGTTGGAACGATGGGTCCGTTGACCATGTCCCGCACATGCTCCATGCCCGGCGCGTTCGTGATGTGGTCCTCAAACGCGTCCTGTATGACTTTGCGGCAGGGTTCGACGTTCATGTCGTCGATCTTCGGGTATACATTCTCTACGTTGTAGAGTTTCTGACCGGACTCTTCATCGAAAATCAGTTCCATCTCTTCCTGGTTCTCGATGTTGCCGGCGTAGATGATCGGCGTCTTGAGACCGAGGCTGCGGATCTTCTCCGCATTGTCGATGGCCGTGTCTCTTTCGCCGTAGTCGACGCCGCCTGCGATGAGAATCAGATTTGGCTGGATCTCCTGGATCTTCTTCAGATCCGTTCGTCTGAGCTTGCCGGCTGTGACGAAGTGTATGATGCCGCCTGCGCCCAGGGCTGCTTCCTTGGCGGCTCTAGCCGTCATGTCGTAGACCAGACCGTGGACTGTCATTTTCAGACCGCCCGCAGCTGAAGAGGTCGCCAGCATCTCGTCGTATTCGAGGCTGTCGATGCCCATCTTCGCGCAAAGGTCATCGATGGCTCCCTGCAGGCCGACTCTGACGTCGCCCTCAAGCACCGATGTGGGGGCCTGCCCCTGCGCCCAGAACTCCGGATTGTCGCTGTCGATATTCTTAAATGCATTTACTACTGTTGTCGTTGATCCGATTTCAGCTACTAAAACGTCGACTTTCATAATGATATCCTTTCGAGATAATATCCTGTTTAGATAATTCGGGCCGGGCTTTCGCCCGGCCCTGTGATTGTAAATTGGATTTGTCTTAGAGAACTTCCTGTACTTCAGGTGGTTCTTCGCCACGTCTTCTCATTGCTTCTTCGCAGAGGAAGGTAGCAACGTCGATGCCGTGGGAGTCTCTGCCGAATCCTTCGTCAATGCCAGTCTCGCGGGCTTCTTCAGGAATAACCTGTGTTCCGCCGGCTGCGATGATGACCTTGTCGCGGATGCCTTTTTCGATGGCCAGCTCGTTGATTCTCTTCATGTTCTTGTAGTGAACATTGTCATGTGAGATGATCGTGGACGCCAGGATTGCATTTGCATTCAGCTCAACAGCAGCATCTACCAGCTTCTCTACAGGAACGGAAGTGCCGAGGTAGTTGACCTTGACGCCCCACTTCTCGATGCCGCCGTGCTTGATGTTGATGATCTCACGGAGACCTACGGAGTGCTCGTCGTTTCCAACTGTTCCGCATACGACTACCATTGGATGCTCTTCGAACTCTTTGTAGAGAACAGCATCTGACTGGTGATGCGGCGGTGCCGGGATCTCGAGTGTGGAAGGATCGATGTCGAATGGAACCTTGCCCTTCATTTCAACTCTTGTACCCTCTGCCGGGTGGAGAACTTCCTTACTGATAACAACAGGATCCTCCAGGCCGAGTCTGTGTCCGATTTCCAGGGCGACCGCTTCGGATGCTCTGGCGTGTGTCGGGATGCACATGGTCAGCAGGATGATTCCGTCTCCGCACCATTCCACTTCCGGAATGATGGCTTCGCCGTTGTGGTACTTGGCAACCTTCTCGAGTCTTACGTTTACATTGTCTTCGTCGTCCAGCTCGTCAATGTAAACGATCTTGCTTCTGTCCTCGAATGTGCAGCCGCCGATCAGTGCGGATGGGTTCTCAGGATCGCCGCCGTACTGCTCAACGTTGTTGTATCCGTAGTGTGCTGTGACAGGAGCCATGTAGTCTTCTTCTCTTTCGAAGATGTAGCCATAGCCTACGCCACCGTCCAGCTTACGAGCGATACCGTCGCCGTTTCTCTCCGGATACTTTCCGGAGTCAACGAAGAATCCTTCTTCAACAGCCTTGAAGTATCCGCCTGTTTCGACCATTTCTTCCATGAACAGGAGAGCTCTTTCTTTGATCTCTCTAGCGTTCTCTCTCAGCGGTCCGTCCTTCTTCAGCTCGATCATTTCCATGAGGCCGTCCATACCGATCAGTGTCTGCTTCGCGTTGTCGCAGGCTTCGATGTTGTAGATGTGCCATGGAACGTTTCTGCCTTCGTCCGGCGTGATCGTTGACTGGATGTCTACGGAAGTCAGCTTGGAGATGAACATGTCCAGAACGTGAGTTACAGTCGCTTCTCTTGCGGAGGAGCAGATGTACTTCGTGTTCTGCTGGCATCTCATCTTGTATCTGCCGCAGATGTCTCTCAGCGCAACAGCGTACGGCAGGTCATAGTACATGAGCGGGCCAGGTACGGCTGTTGGAGGTACTGTGGACAGTGAGATCAGGTCAGGGCTGATGCCGACCTTCTCTGAAAATCTTGAGTTGATGGAGTGCTGTACGATCAGCTCAGGCATGACCTTCCATGCGTCTCTGGCTGTCGCGTTGGCGTTGTGTGCGCCGTCGATCTGGAGCATCTGCGCCCATGCCATGATCTTCTTTGATTCGCAAGCGTCTACGAATGATCTGATAGCGTTGATGTCTCTGTACAGTACGTTGTACTGCGGGTCCTGGTGCGCGCCGTTAACGCCTTCTTCTGCGAACATGACCGCTACGTCAGGGCCGGCTACGCCGGATACGTAGGAGTGATAGTTGATCGGACGACCAACTTCGTCTTCGATGATGTCGCAGGCTTTTCTCTGTGCTCTGACCTGCTTACGTGTGATAGGAACACCGCCGATACCCTGCGGAGTACCTTCCATCAGGCCGTCGATATGGGACTGTCCCATGTGTCTGATAACCATCAGGTGGTCAGCGCCGTGCCATGCGCCCATTCTCATTCTTCTGATATCGTCTTCGAATCTACCGGAAGCGATCTCAGTTGTGATGACAGGCATTGGCTGCGGGTCTGCGTCCTCAAAGTACTTGGCAGGAGGCAGGCCTACACTGTTCTTCAGAGGCTTTGAACAATCATGGTATTCGAACGGTCCAAGCTTGCAGCCGGGATCCGGCTCTCTCCAGTGCCAGCCTCTTCTTCTCGGTTCATACTTGTCGAGGTCCTTCAGGATCTCTTTTATGTTTAACTTTTCGTTTGGTGCTAATTTGAAATCTGACATCCTGTTACCTCCTTACTTGAAACTTGCTACTACTTCGTCCCAGTATTCGCCGGCAACCAGCTTTTCAGCTGCTTCCTTCGCTGAGAGGTCGTGTGCCTTCATTACCTTGTAAACTACGTGGCCAGCTCCGTGTCCCATGAGACCTCTGTCCATGCAGCCCTCAACAACCTTCTGTGTGTCCAGTGAGGATACGCCCATTCTCAGGAGAACAGCTCTTTCTACGGAAGGCGTTGTGTTCTTTCTTCCCAGTTCAAGCAGAGGATCAACAACCTGGTCAACCAGTTCCCAGAATCTGTTGTACAGTTCCTCGTCTGTCAGATCCGCAATATGCTTTCTGCGTTCTGCAAAATCGTCTTCTCTTCTCATCCTTATTTTCCTTTCATGTGACAACTGCCGGCGACGGAAGCCGCCGACAGTTACAGTTCTATTTCAGCTTACAGAAGTCCGTTCTCTTCCAGAGTCTTCTTAACGAACTCTACGTCTGTCTTTGTTTCTTCAGCCAGGAATTCGAGGTCTGAATCGGTCGGCTTAACGCCTGCCTTCTTGACAGCCTTCTTGATCAGGGACTGTCTGAAGTGGTTGATGTCAGCTTCCTTGTACTTGAAGAGTGCAGGGCTTGCAGGCAGAACTACGCTCTTGCCCGGAACCTCTTCCTTCGGGTCGCCCAGCTTTACTTCGATGCCGTTTTCCTTCGCGAACCACAGCTGCGGCTGTACGTGCTTGCCGGCGCCTGTGTATTCTGTTTCGGATACTACCAGGATCGCGTCCTCAGGCAGTTCCTGTGCCAGTGAGAATGCTGCTGCCAGTGATGTCTGTCCGGCAGGTCCTCTCTCGATACCTTCGAGCTGAGCCAGCATCTCTGTCATTTCCATGATCTCGCCCTGTGTGATCGTAACGTATCTGTCCATGTATCTCAGCGGTCTTGCAGCTGATCTTGGAACGTCACTGTGGTCAGGATCTGTAGCGTAAGGAACACCAAATCCGGTGTGGCCTGTTGTGCAGGACTTCTTGTTGAAGTCAACGTCTGACGCCATGGAAAGGCCGCTCAGGTCGATGGATGCGCCAACGATCTCAGCATCGCAGCCAGCCATTCTGACGCCACGAGCTGTACCGGTTGTCATGCCGCCGCCGGCTGTTGTGCAGACTACCATATCCGGATCCTTGCCCAGCTTTTCTCTGCACTGCATTACGATTTCATAACCCAGTGTGTCAACGCCGGCGATACCGAATGGTGAGTACAGGGAAGCATTGAAGTAGCCAGTGTCTTCCAGGATTGACAGGAAGGAGTAGAACAGTTCCGGTCCTACTGTCAGCTGAACGACCTCAGCTCCGAGCGCTTCGCACTTACGAGCCTTCTCAACGATTTCAGGCTGTCCAACACCGTGGGAGTCGTAGCATTCCTGCACGATGATGCACTTGAGGCCCTGGATCGCAGCCTGTGAAGCTACTGCAGCGCCGTAGTTGCCTGATGTAGCAGCCATAACGCCCTTGTATCCCAGCTTCTTAGCATGGTATACAGCGCAGGCAGCTCTTCTGTCCTTGAAGGAACCGGATGGGTTAGCAGCTTCATCCTTGATGAAGATTCTAGCGCCGAATCCGGGCTTTGCATATTTACGAGCAAGCTTTGTCAGGTTTCTAGCCTCGAGCAGCGGTGTGTTGCCAACGCCGAACTGGCTCTGAACTCTGTTGACCTCTTCCAGGGTGTAGCCTGTGGAAGTCATGAGCTTGTCATAATCGAATGCGATTGGGGATGTTTCAAATTCTGCATAGTCCAGTCCGAGTGCGTCTTTCTGGATGTCGTTTGATCTTCCCATTACGGAAGCATAATCTTTTGCTAATGTCATTATCTTACACCTCCGATCTCTGCCATCTCTTTTCTGAGAACCTTGTCTACTTCGATCAGCTCCGGAACGAACTTGCCGTAGCTGTGATCATAGTATGGGAAATCATCGATCAGAGTGCCCTTCTCGATTCTGCCAACAACTGTTTCAACTTCTACTTCGTCGCCGATCTCAGCGTCTGCAAGCAGGAAGCCCTTTGTCCACTGTTCCAGGTCGCATTTCTTTGTGTCATCCGGCAGCTTCGCTGTTCTTTCTTCTGCCTTCAGAACGATGCTGTGAATGCGGACCCAATCACCTTTTTTTGCCATTTTCATCCTCCGTATTGTGAATATGAGGCACGCCTTGCTTTTGCGTGAGCGTGCCCCATGTTGTTATAATCTGTAATTATCGATTCTTATTTAACGATCTTCTTAGCCGGGTCGATTCTCTTTCTTACGTCACCCATCAGGCAGCGTGGAATCGGCAGGTCGATCATTGTCTTCAGGCCAGGCTCAGCGTTGATAACCTGCGGAATCATGTTAGCGCACATAGCGATTGTTCCGAGACCACCTTCAACCTCTGGGCTGTTAACCATGTTAACGGACGGAGTTCCTTCGAGGATTACATAGTCGCCAGTCTGAACGCCAACCTGTTCAGGCTCGATCTGCTGCGGGTGCTCCATTCTAACCTTCATGCCGTTGGACAGTGTAGCGTCAGCTTCCATAGCAACGCCTGCGCAGGAACCAGCTGCTGCGAATCCATACGGTGACTTTCTGTCAACGTCAGTTACGATCGGGTTCATATCCTGTGAGAATTCGGAAACTTCGAGGCCAAGACCTTCTGCCATCATGCCAACGGATTCTGCGAATCCAACGTGACCTGACATTGTGCCGTTTGCTTTTCTTTCGTTGAACTCTTCAACGGAAACGCCGATGCCCTGCTCATGCATAACAACAGGTCCGAACGGTGACAGTGAGTTAACTCTTCTGGAGAGGATGTGCTCTACATTGGTCATGCAGCCTGTCATTACCAGTACGAGCATGTCCATGATGTGACCAGGGTTGATGCCTGTTCCCAGTACTGTTACGCCGTTTTCCTTAGCGATCTTGTCCAGCTCAGCAGCCAGCTCTGGGCTCTGTGCAGCAGGATAAGCCATTTCCTCGGCTGAAGTAACGCAGTTGAGTCCCTGCTCCAGGATGAACTTGAGGCGTGGGAATGCATCCTTTGTGAAGGAGTCTGTGCACAGTACTACGATGTCAGCAGCACCCGGCTTGATGATTTCTTCCGGAGCCTTGATGATGACGTCTTCTCTGTCACCCTTCTCTGTCTTGATGTACTCATACATTGAGTGTCCCTGCTTGTGTTCTCTTCCAGCAACACCAACGATGTCTACGCCTTCCTTTGTAAGCAGCATGTCAGCGATGCCGCCGCCCATAGCGCCGAGTCCCCAAATGATTACTTTTACGTTTTCCATAGTGTTTCTCCTTTTCATCTTATTTTACTTAAAAGTATAAGCGATTTGATTGTGCCCTTATATAAAGCAATCCCCGTGCCAACTCCGGCCGGGGATGTGTTTGTTTTTTGTTTGATCTGAAACCCTTGATACGCAAGGCTTCGCGGCGCCTGCTTCCAGGCTTCTTCGCTTTCTTCTGCTACAGTCTTGGAGCAAAAGCATCCAATTCTGCAAGTATTTTTGCGGTATATGCGCAAATATATTTGCTATATGCCGTATTTCCTGATTTTGTGCTGGAGATTCTGCCGCAGCATGCCCAGTTCTTTGGCTGTTTTGGACACGTTTCCGTCGTTGGCGATCAGATACTGCCGGATGACGGTTTCTTCGATTCCCGAGAGATAATCGGACAGGGATCCGCCGGTTTCCACAAAGCTCTCCGCTGCGTGCCCGCCGGACACATCCGCCGATTCCCTGTATCCGCTGTCAATGTCGATGTCCGCTTCTGTGATGACGTGATCCTCATCGGCCATTGAAACGGCGGACATGATGATGTTCTCCAGCTCCCGCACGTTGCCCGGGTAATCGTAGTTCATCAATTTCGCCTTGGCTCCATCGGAAAGCATCCAGATTTCCTTGTCAAAGCGTTCATTGTACTTCTTCAGGAACGCGCTGCTCAGGATCGGGATGTCGTCCTTTCTCTCCCGCAGCGGCGGGATGGATATCCGTACCGTGCCAAGCCGGTAATACAGGTCACGCCTAAGAGCGCCTCGTTCAATGAGTTCCTCTGCCGGCTCATTGATCGTCGAGATGATACGTACATCGATGGGGATGTCTTTGGTTCCGCCCACGCGCCGGATGTATTCCTCCTGCAGTACTCGCAGCAGCTTGCCCTGCAGGCCGATGGGCATGGCGCTGACCTCATCCAGCAACAGTGTGCCGCCGTTCGCCTGCTCGAACAATCCCGCTCTGTCAACGGCTCCCGTGAATCCGCCCTTGGCTGTTCCGAACAGCATTCCTTCCAGCAGGCTCTCCGGGATGGCCGCGCAGTTCTGGGCCAGGAACGGTCCCTTCTGCCGGAGTCCGTCGTAGTGGATGCTCTGCGCGAACAGCTCCTTGCCGACGCCGGTCTCGCCGTAGAGGAGTACAGAAGTATCGTTATGGGACGCCTTCTGCGCTCTGGCGATGGTTTCCTCAAACTTCTGGTTCTCGCCGATGATGTCGCTGAACTGGTACCTGCGGATGCCGCGCCGTTTCTCGCGCTTCCGGCCCTCGCCGCTTTGTCCGCCTGCTCCGGCGCTATCCCCGCCTTCCGGACCTGCCTCGTCCTGCGCCTGCGGCGCGCGCCTTGCTGTCAAGTCGTTCTGCAGGTCGAGGATCGTATCGCTCATGTTCTTGATATCGGTGATGTCCCTCGCCACCTCCATGGCTGCGATGACTTTGCCGTCGACAATGATCGGGACCGTCGTGTTGACAGTGTTGATCTCCTTGCCGTATTCGTTCAGATAAGTCTGCTGCTGGTTCCGCGTCGCCTTTCGTTCCTTCAGCGCCTGCATAAGCGTACTTTCTTCCTCGGGGATGTTGGAGAACACCTCCCGGAAAGGTTTGCCGATGACGTTGCTGATCCTGGTCTTCTCCAGTTTGGCCATCTCCTCATTATAGAGGATCGTGATGCCCTCAGCGTTCACGATGTGCATCGCTCCGCCCAGGACCTCCGCCGCCGCTCTCAGTATTGCCTGGTATTCCTTCGCATTCATAACTTCTCCGCTCCTCCTGCCGTTCCCGGCACAGTGATTATACCACTAGGCGGGGCGTGTGTGCAAATATATTTGCACGGCTGGCGCTGGTTCTTGCTTCGCACGGTACGGCGGCTCTGTAAAACGGGGAGCGTAAGGGTCCAGGGGCGGCTTCGCCAAGTTGAGGACACGCCGAGCGAACTGTACAAGAGACTCTTCATTATGGGCTCACTCTTGTACGTGGAGCCAAGAAAGAACGGTTATTTCTCCATCTCTTGTACATCCAGGGTCGCTAGGAAAAGATTGGCGAAAATAAGGCTTGTTTCTTGTACAAAACGGGGCTTACGTCTGCGTCTCAAAAGCCATTTGTACAAGAGATTCAAGGTAGTGAATGATATCTTGTACGGCTGTACAAGAACGAATGAAATACGGCGGTTTTCTTGACCGCAGGTCAGATATGGGAAGGTTCACCATCAGCAGACACCATAACTGACCGGCGATTACTGTACGAAGAGCGCCGCCAGATTCGTACTCGCAGGGCAGAAACCTGTGGAAGCACGCACCCCGTATGTGTTACAATACGAACAGTCAATAGTTAATAGGCGATACATCTAGAGGCAGCGGGGAATAACCAGGAGGCACCGGACAGCAACATGCGTAAGAAAGTGATATTCATCGGCAACAGTATCGTGGCGGGATACCCGTGGGGCAAGGGCAAAAGCTTCACAGGCGTGCTGCGGAGAATTTTGAAGGACGGCGACGGCGATCCGGCCGGCGTTCCTGCCTTTGCCAAGAGCACAGGCTTCGATATCATCAACAAGGGTATCAACGGCGACACGACGGCGGGCATCGCCGCGCGGTTCGACGCGGATGTGCTCAGTCATAAGCCGGACATCGTGTTCTATCTGACAGGCGCAAACGATTTTATCTACCGGGAAGCAGGTCCAGAGGAAGCCTTCGGGAATCTGGAGGGGCTGGCAAAGCAGGCAGATGAGATCGGCGCCGTGTCCGTCTACATCACGCCGACGCCTGTGGACGCCGGCAAGGCAGGTTATATGTGGCTGGCCGGATGCGGCATTTCCTACGATGCAGTCAACCGGGACCTGGCAGATTTCTCGGAAATGCTGAAGGGCTCCGGAAGACCCTTTGTGGACATGAACCGTCTCTATCAGGACTACATCGAGGAACTGGGCGATCCGGATCTGGCGTATCTGGACGGCGTGCACCCGACGCCGGACGGGCATGTATTTATGGCGCGGCAGGTGCTTGACGTTATCGAAAAAGAAGAGTTGTATAAATAAATACAGGAGGACGACCGATGAGACTCAGAAAAGAATTAGACGAACTGCAGGAAAAGGAAGTTCTGCTGATCGCACAGATCTCCGATGCGCTGGCGCACCCGGCGCGGATCAAGATATTCCGCTTCATCATGCAGCAAAACAAAAGGCGCACCCCTGTCTGCAACAAAGATCTTGTTGAAGAGTTCGGGTACGCGCAGGCGACGATTTCCCAGCACGTGAAAAAACTCGCCGATGCGGATCTGCTCCAGATCAAGAAGCAGGACCGTTTCTCCTATTACTATGTGCACCTGGGCACGCTCCAGAATTATCTGGACGCCACGCGCAAATTCGAAAATATGCGGTAATCCGCGCCGCGGCGACACTCACCGGATCTCATCAATCCCCTGGTTCGCCAACGCGTCGGCCCGGTTGTTCTTTTCGATGATGTATTTGAACTCGTCGAGGGTGAAGCCGCCGCCGTTCCACTCGCAGAACTTGCCGTAGAGCTTCATCAGATCGAGGTTCTCGCTCGCCAGGTTCACGTGTCCCTTGACGCGGTAGAATTCTATATCATGCCGGTCCAGGAAAGGCAGAAGTTCCACCCACAGATCCTGGTTTTCCACAGGCTTCTTCTGGGCGTTCTTCCAGCCGTTTGACTGCCAGTTTACATACCACTTCTTGCGGAAGCAGTCCATCAGATAACTGCTGTCCGAAAAGACCTGGATACGCTGGCCGTCTTTTTTTATGGCGCGGAAGGCTTCCAGCAGGGCAGTCATCTCCATGCGGTTGTTGGTCGTATTGGCCTCGCTTCCGTAGAGTTCTTTGACGGCAGGCGTCGTAACCCCGGCCGCCCCCAGCGCACCGGCCGGCGCAAACTCCAGAATGGCGCCCCAGCCGCCCAGGTTCTCCTCGGACTGGTTGCCCGCGCATCCGCCGTCTGTATAGATTCTCAAAACTCCGTCACTTCTCATATGTTTCATATCTCCTGCCTTATGGCAAATCATCAAAATCGTAATACCGCATCGTCCTGTCCTGCTTGATTTCAAGCTCCGGAATGAACACCTTGAAGCTGGCGCCTTTGCCTTCCTCGGATTCCACTTCGATCCGCCCCTTGTGGTCCTCGGCTGCCTGAAGGGCGATGGCCAGACCCAGGCCTGTGCCGACGCCGGCCTCCTTCGTCGTAAAGAACGGGTCGAAGATTTTCTCTTTGATGTCCTCCGGGATTCCCGGGCCGTTGTCCGCAACCTCGATCATGATGTCCGAGCCGACCTTCTCTGTGGTGACCGTGACCTCGCCGCCTTCTTCGCCGAGCGCGTGGAAGGCGTTGATGATCAGGTTCAGGATCAGCTGGGACAGCTGCGTTTCATTTCCTTCTATATATTTACGCGAACAGTGCAGGTTCCGGAAGATATCCACCTTCTTCGGCAGGGCCGGCGAGGTGACATGCAGGACCTTGTTCACCAGTTCGTCCGGATTGATCGTCTCGAACCGCATCTCCGTGTTTTTGCGGGAGAGCTCGGACAGACGGGAGATGATGTCCTTGGCCTTGACGGAGGCGTTGTAGATTTCCAAAACGTCGTCGTAGGGACTGTCGTCTGTCTGCGGGAGCTTTTCGAGGGTCATGAGGCTGTAGCCCATGATCGGCGTGAGCAGGTTGTTGAATTCGTGGGCGATGCTGGATGTCAACGTACCGATCGTCTCCAGCCGCTGATGGTGGGCCAGCTCCTGCGTCTTCCGTGAAAGTTCTTCCATCTGCCGATTCTTTTCCTTCAGGGCTTCCAGCTCTTTGTCCGCCTTCATCATGTCGCGCTTTCCCTGCAGGAAAATCTGCAGGGCGACGAGCATGCCCGCCAGCACCAGTGCGAGACCGAGGATGATTCTGCTGGCTGTCGTGGCGGCCGCGATGATGCCCAGGGCCACAAGCAACACAGCCAGACCAAGCTCGATCAATTCTTTTCTATTCGTATTTTTCAGCAAATTACGCAAAGTCTACACTCCTTATTGCTATATTCAGTATTTTTCATTATAATTATACAAGATATAGTGATAATGTAAAACAGGAGTTTATTATGGCAAAAGATCTTGTTCTTGTAGTAGATGATGATCAGGCAGTCCGCACCATGCTCGGGAAGGTCATGACCGGCAACGATTTCGACGTTGTCGAAACCGCAAGCGGCGAGGAGGCACTGGCTGCCATCGAGGAAAATGATTTCGCGCTGATACTGCTCGATATCAACATGCACGGAATGGATGGGTTCGAAGTGATCCACGAGCTCCGCGGCCGCGGGGAGAACGTCCCCATCATGGTGGTCAGCGGGCGCAAGGCCGATTACGACACGCTCTACGGGCTGGACATCGGCGCAGACGAATACATCACGAAGCCCTTTAATCCCGTCACCTTAGGCGCAAAGGCAAAGGCTCTTATCAGGAGGAGCCGCAGTTCCGTCTCCGATGACAACCCGATTCTGGAGGTCGGTCCGTTTACCTACAACACCCACACCCTGCGCTTCTATAAAAATGAAGTCGAGATCCCGCTCTCCGCGAAGGAGAACGCCATGATCAAACTCTTCATCGACAATGTGGGCAGAATCTTCTCCAAGGATATGATCTACAGCATGATCTGGGGCGAGACCATCATCGACGAAAACGCCATTATGGTCTATGTCAACCGCCTCCGCCAGAAGATCGAAGACGACCCGTCCGACCCGCAGTACATCCAGACCGTCCGCGGCCTCGGCTACAAATTCACCGTCTGATCCCCCGGCATAAAGAAGCGGCCTCTCGCGAGGCCGCTGTTTTAATTGTTGTTATTTATGGTATGTTTCGTTCCGGTTGATCTTAAAGCTCCGGTAGATCTGTTCGAGAAGGATGACGCGCATCATCTGGTGGGGGAAGGTCATCGCGGAGAAGCTCAGTTTGAAATCGGCGCGTTTGCTGACGTCCGGCGACAGCCCCAGCGATCCGCCGATGATAAAGTCGATGGTGCTTTTGCCGTCTAAGGCAAGGTCTGCGATCCGGGACGCCAGCTGCTCGCTGCTCAGAGGCTTTCCCTTGATCTCGAGGGTGATGACGTAATCGCCTTTGCCGATATGGCGCAGGATGTCCTCCCCTTCGGCAGTTTTCACCGCCTCTTCATCCGCCGGCGACGGGTTCGCGCGGAGCGGACTCTCCTTGAGCTCGACGATATCCAGACTGCAGTAGGCGCCGAGCCGTTTGGAATACTCGGCCACCGCCTCCCGCCAGTACTTCTCTTTCAGTTTTCCGATTGCGATGATGTGTATGTTCATACCGCCTGTTCCCTCTGCCTACAGTTCATAGATATCGCTGATCTGATCACGCATGGCCACCTCGATCTGCAGATCGTCTCCGGTGAAGATCCTGTCCTCTTCGAGGGTGTTGATGATCGCCTGCATGGCCACATCCGGCGTGTTGTTTTCGTGGCTGAGGTGTCCCAAAAGCACCATTCGTCTCTTCGGATTCTCATTTACGATCCTGCATAGGCACTCTCCGCAGGAGAGATTCGACAAGTGTCCCTCATCCCCGAGTATACGCTGCTTCAAGGGGTAGGGATATTTCCCGAACAGCAGCATTTCCTTCTCGTGATTCGCCTCAAGCAAAAGCAGGTCCGCCTCTGCGATCTCCTCGAAGATCTCATCGCTGATGAATCCGGAATCCGTGCAGATGCTGATCTGCTGCCCCTCTCCGCAAACCGAAAAGCCGACCGGTTCCGCCGCGTCATGAGATACCGGGAAGGGCCGGATAGTAAGATCGCCGATCTGAAACTCCTCGCCGGTCATGAAAATCTCCCTCCGCTCCTCGGGTACAGGTCGATCAATCTGCTCCCAGGTCGCGCCGTTGGCGTAGACCTGCAGGTCCGGGATCCGCTTCGTCATAACAGGCAGTGACTTGACATGGTCGATGTGCTCATGGGTCACCAGGATCGCGCTGACCATTTCCCGCGGAGTGTCCGTCTCCTCAAGCCCTTCCAGGATCCGTTTGCCCGATATGCCTGCATCTATTAATATAGCCGTTTCATCGCTTTTGATCAGGTAGCAGTTACCGCTGCTGCCGCTTGCGAAAGAACAGAATTTCATTGTCATCTATGTGTTGCTCCTCTTTTCCGACACAGAATTATACCACTTTTTTTATTGTTTGCGAGAAACTTCATGAGAAATCTCTGCATCCGAGCAAATAAAAAGACTGCTGCGTCTGCAGCAGTCCATCTGATTTCGCTGATTATTCGAGTCCGTACTTGGTCTTGAACTTCTCAACTCTACCACCTCTGGTGGTGAACTTCTGAGTTCCTGTAAAGAACGGATGGCACGCTGAGCAGATGTCTGTTCTGATTTCTGATTCAGTTGATCTGGTCATAAATGTGTTGCCGCATGCGCAAGTTACTTTACATTCCTTATACTCAGGATGGATTCCTTTTTTCATGCTTTCACTTCCTTTCTGCCCTGTCGAGCCTTCTTATATCTGCCCGCAAGTATTCTCTCAACTCTCGCGAGCCTTCATATACTATCACACTTTCCAACGTCGGTCAATGATTTTTGCAAGCAATGATTTTTTGATTGTAATGGCCCTTTCGGGACACATTTCCTGACAGCAGTAGCACTTGATGCACCGGGTGTAATCATAGTCCGCAACAGGCCGTGAGAAGATGTCGTTTCGGATGGAGATAGCCTTCTCTTCAAGCGGACAGGTCTCCACGCAAATGCCGCAGCCGACGCACTTATTCTTCACAACGACGGGTTTCTTACCGGCCAGTCTGCCGACCAGCGGCATCAGGCTCATAGATCCGCGGAAGTCCCGGCTTCGCTGGACATTGAATTCCTTGTCCGCGTATTTCACCTCGAGCTCGTCCATCGTGATGACGGCGCCTTCCCGCTGCATCGGAACGCCGCCGAGCAAAACCTCTATTTCCTCATCGTCACAGGTGCCGACGCCCGCCTCCATGCAGGCGACGTTTGTTGCGACCAGTTCGGAATCCAGATAAATCAGCTTGCAGAACACAGCGTCGAGCGCCACCGGGTCGGTGGACACGAGGATCGCGTTGATCGGGAACGGATCTCCCGAACCCGGCCCATTGCCTTCCATTGCAACGATCCCGTCCATGATATGCAGAGCGGGCTTTACCACGTGGTTCAGATCCGCCAGCATTCTGGCGAAGTGTTCCGGACTCTGGAACTTGGCGTGGGATGCCGCTTTGTTGATACTGTAAACGCATCCGAAAGTGTTCTTGACGGCGCCGGTGATCCTCGTCAGCTGATGCGTCTTCATCTTGCAGACGTTTATGATCACGCCCGCCGGCGCGCTGCCGTCCGCGCCGGTAACCTTCACGACTTCATCGCAAAGCACAAAATGCTTCGCGACTTTTCCTTCCGGATATTCCACCTCGGTGCCGTGGTCAAAGTCTCCTGCGCGGATGTCCAGTTCTTCCGCAACGCCCTTGATGCCGGATGCTTCCGCCACCTTCGACATTCCGTAGGCAGGATTTCCCGGCGAATCGCCGTAGGCCAGATTTCTGTAGCCCGCCTCATGCAAAAGCTCCCCCACCGCGCGGAACACTTCCGGATGGGTGGTCACTGCCTTCTCGGGTACGGCCCTGCTGAGCAGATTCGGTTTAAGCAGGACCTCCGCGTCCTTCCCCAACTCTTCCCAGCCCGGCACGGCATCTGCGAACAGACAATCAAAACCGCCGAGAAGTTCGATGCCTTCCCGGACGGCGTCCATGACTTTGTCACGATCATATGAATCGCACCGCACGACTGCGACTTTTGATGGAACTCTGGCTATCTCGCTCATTGCCTTATTCGCTCCTTAAGCCTTATGTTTCCTTCCGTGTTTCCTACTGTGTTTCTTACTGTGTTTCCTATTTTGGGATCCCATAGAACCGCTTGGCGTTGTCTCTTGTGAGCGCCGCTACCTCCTTCGGCAGCAGCCCTTTGATCTCCGCCACCTTGTTCGCCGTGTACTCGACAAACAGCGGTGTGTTCCGCTTGCCCCGGAAGGGCACCGGCGTCAGGTACGGCGCGTCGGTTTCGATCAGCAGCCGCCCCATGGGAATCGCGGCGACCATGGTTACGGTTTTCCTGTTGTTCTTATATGTCACGGGACCCGCTACACTGATGAACGCTCCCATTTTAACATATTCCAGGCCAAACTCCGCGGATCCTGAGAAACAATGGAGCAAAACGCCAGCATGGCCGAAGTGCTCCTTTCGTTCTTCCGAGAAGGCTCCTTCCTCGACCAGAATGTCCCTGACTTCCTGATCTGCCTCCCGGGCGTGGATAGTGATGGGCATCATCAGCTCGTTGGCCAGCCGGATCTGCCTGCGGAACCAGTACCGCTGGGTGTCTCTGTCGCTGAGATCATAATGAAAGTCCAGGCCGATCTCCCCGATGGCGACAACTTTTTCCTCTGCGGCGAGCTCCCCGATCCGGGCGAGTTTATCCTCGTCCATGGTTTTGGCCTCATGGGGGTGGCAGCCTACTGCCGCATAGCACCAGTCCCACTGACGCGCATGCTCTGCCGCCATTTCGGAACTCGGCAGATCGAAGCCGATATCCACCGCCCCGGACATTTTGCCCTGTTGCACTGCTTTATCCACAGTATTGAAGAGAGCCTGGCGTTCCAGGCTCGTTAAATCTTCATTGTTAAAATGCGTGTGAGAATCAAATAGCATATTTTATTACTCCGCGTCTTCTGCGTCTTCGGATGCATCCGCGTCACTGCCGTCTGCGTCACCGGCCTCATCGCCGTCTAATTCATCGTAGTCTCCATCACTGGCGACACTGGCGTCGATGCCGTCGATGTTCTCGTTGGCCTCTTCATCTGCAGCGGCTGCGCCTTCATCCATTTCTTTCTCAGTGGACTCGACTGCATCGCCTTCAACGTCAGTTGAATCCTGTGAGAACTCTGTGATCTGGTCGCTTTCCTTGGATGCGTCTACCTTATACCACTTCCCATCGAGGCAAACCTCTACCCACGCGTGGGTCGTTCCCTCTTCGTCCTCCATCGTCATGATGGAAGCTTCCAGGTCTTCGTCTTCCTCACAGCAGAGCTTGTAGATAAACGCTGCGTAGTACTGTGTCTCTGAACAGTCGATGCCTTCCGTTTCGGCGCTCTCTCTGGCCTTGTCGACCATGAGCTCCATCTTCTTGTAATCGGAGATGTCCTCTTTTTCCTCATCCAGATCTTCGTCGATATTCTTTTCCGCCTCATCATACTCGCTGCCCAGATCCTCGAAGCCTTCCGGCTCCACGCCGATTCCCATGGTCGTCAGCTCGCCGCATCCGACGGATGTATTGCTCTTGCCTGTGTATACGATGCCGTTGGCGTCGTCATAGTTCGGCAGGCCGTAGCCCTGGACGTACCGGTAGCCGACAGAGAAGGTTCTGTAACCAACCGCGTCATGGTAGTTGCCCTCAATGGTCTTGATCGTCTTGCCGCTGACTGTGGCAACAAGCCCGGTGTGGTCAGGCACGCCGTTTCTGTTCCAATCGAAGAAGATGACATCTCCGGCCTTCGGAACGTAATTGGATCCTGATCCGTACGAGTAGTTCTTGATTTTGCTCTTCTTGTATACGTTTATGACGGAAGGACAGTAGCTTCCCCTGACGATGATCGATGTGGTCTTCGTCTTGATGGCAACTGCCGATACGAAGATCGCGCACCAAGGCGTCGTGTAGGAGAAGTGCGTCCCCATGTTCTTG
Organism: Candidatus Allocopromorpha sp.; assembly: GCA_045114655.1. Classification (GTDB taxonomy): domain Bacteria; phylum Bacillota; class Clostridia; order Peptostreptococcales; family Anaerovoracaceae; genus Lentihominibacter. The sequence goes on from JBGUKV010000014.1 coordinate 34,147, forward strand.
TTGTACAGATCCACGATCTTCTTATTGGACTTGTTGGACTCCTTGCATCCAAGCCATTCCACCGCCGCGCTGACGACAGCGGATCTGCTGTAGCCTACGGAGCTGAAGCCGCCGTAAACTTTGTTTCCGTTGACCGTCTTGTAGGCGCGGACCTTGTAGAAGTAGGTCATCTTGTTGGCGACATTGTAGTCATTGAAGGCGCTGGATGACGCCGTACCGACGTTGCTGTAGTTTTCATTAGATCCAGTGGCTCTGTAGATCTCATAGCCGCTCGCGCCGGACACGGACTTCCAGGTAAGAGCCATGCAGTCATCCTTTGACTTGGCGCTGACGCCGCCGACCTTGGGCAGATTCACTTTCACGCCCAGTTTCGCGCTTGAGAAGCTGCCGTGCTTCTTGTCGCCATCTACCGTTCTGTAGGCGCGAACCTTGAAGTAGTAGTCCTTGTTTTCTGTGATCTTTGTGGTGGTATAGGAACTGCCGGAGGTTGTCTCGACCTTGTCGTAGTCCCCCTTCTTGCTGGTGGCTCTGTACACCTGATACCCCGTCGCGCCGCTGACAGTCGACCAGTGCATGGTGATGCCTGTCTTGGATGAAGTGACCGTGATTACCGGCGTCTTCAGTTCCGGCGTTGCCTTGATCGCGGCCGTGTACTTCGTATAGATCTTCTTTCCCTTCTTGGACTTCTTATACGCTCTGACCTTGTAGTAGCAGGTCTTGTTCGTCGTCAGATCCGTCCTCTTGAAGGATGTTCCTTTGATGTTCGCGATTTTCTTGTATTTGCCGTCCTTCTTCTTGGCCTTGTAGACCTTATAGCCTACCGCTTCCGGATAGCTGTCCCATGACAGGGATATGGAGTTGTAGGTCTTGCCGGTCAACTCGAAATCTTTGACTTTGCCGTCGGTAAAGCGCTTCGGCGTTCCTTCAACGATAGAACTGTACTTGCTGTACGATTTCGATCCGTCTGACTTCTTGTAATACGCCCTGACCTTGTAATAGCAGGTCTTGCCCGCCGTCAGGTCTTTTCTCTTGAAGGTCGTCTTGGTGATCTTCTTGATCCGTTCATACTTGCCCTTCTTCTTCGTTGCCTTATAGATCTCATAGCCCGTCGCCGACGAGTACGCGTTCCATTTCAGCGTAACGGATGAGCCCGTGTACGAGCTCACTTTGAGCCCTGACACCTTGCCCGACGTCGAAAAGCTTGCCGCATGCGAAACCTGCGCGGTTACCGGCATGAAGGCTACTGCCATCGCCATCGCTGCAGTGATCGCGACAGCGGTTCGTATTTTTTTCCTAAATGACTGTTTCATGATATCACCTGTCTTCTTTTCAATCTGCGGTACTGACTGCCTGCCACCGGCTTCCCCGCCGGGGCTGTTCATCAGGTAACGGGATTCCCGTCTTCCGCGATGGTCGAAACGAACTCGACTCTCTCCTTGCCGTCGGCGACATTGTCCGCAAAGAGCAGCATGCCCTTGGACTCGACGCCGCGGAGCTTTCTCGGCTTCAGATTCGCCACGACGACGACCTTCTGTCCGACGCAGTCTTCCGGTTTGAAGTACTCGGCTACGCCTGAGACGATCTGCCGCTTCTCCGTCCCCATCTTCACCTGGAAGATAAGGAGCTTGTCAGCCTTCGGGTGTTTCTCTGCCGAGAGGATCGTGCCTACACGCAGATCCAGTTTGTCGAAATCTTCATAGACGATTTCATCCTTCAGTTCCAGCGGAATGTTGACATCCGCGCCGCCTGCTTTTGCAGCTTCCGCTGCCGCACCGAGTTCATACAGCTCTTCGAGTTCTTTGTCGATGTCCAGTCTCGGGAAGATCGCCGGTCCCTTCTTGACCTGCTCGCCTGCCATCATCTCGAATGTGAAGGCGTCCTCCCACGCGACGTCCGCGTACCACAGACCCATCTGCTTTCTGATGGCGTCCGATGTGGTGTGCATGAACGGGTGGATCAGCACGGAGATGATCCGGATGGCTTCCGCCAGATTGTGGAGCACGTTGTCGAGACGCGGCTTGTCGGCCTCATTCTTAGCCAGAACCCAAGGCATCGTCTCGTCGATATACTTGTTGGCGCGTCTGACGAGGATCCAGATCTCCTCGAGAGCCAGATTGAACTTGAAGTCGTCCATCTGCTTGCCGACCTTGTCCGCCGCAGAGATCGCGATCTCTTTCAGCTGCGCGTCGTAGTCTACGCCGTCCTCACCCGGAACGCATTTGCCTGCGTCTGTCAGATCCGGAACGAATCCGCCGTTGTATTTCTCGATCATGCTGACGGTCCGTGAGACCAGGTTGCCCAGGTCGTTGGCCAGATCGTAGTTCAGCCGCTTCAGCATGACTTCGTTGGTGAACATGCCGTCCTGTCCGAAGGTGTATTCCCTAAGCAGGAAGTACTTGAGGGCGTCGATGCCGTAGCGTTCGATGAGAACGACCGGATCGATGACGTCCTTGCCCTTGGCTGCCTTTGATTTGGAGACCTTCTCTCCGCCCAGGAGCAGCCATCCGTGTCCTCTGACCTGCTTTGGCAGCGGAAGATCCGCGCTCATGAGCATTGCCGGCCAGATGATGGAATGGAACCGGACGATTTCCTTGCCTACGAGGTGCACGTCTGCCGGCCAGTACTTGTTGTACTTCTCCGGATCGTCAGGCCATCCCAGCGCCGTGATATAGTTGGAAAGCGCATCCAGCCATACGTAGATGACATGCTTGTCATCGATTGGCACAGGAATGCCCCAGTCAAACGATGATCTCGAAATGCAAAGATCCTCCATGCCCTGTTCGATAAACGCGATCATCTCATTTCTGCGGGTTTCCGGTTCGAGGAATTCCGGCGTCTCTCTGAAGATCTGCAGCAGCTTGTCCGAGTATTTGCTGATCTCAAAGAAGTAAGCGTCTTCCTTGGCCTTTGTCACCTCTCTGCCGCAGTCCGGGCAGTACTTGCCGTCCACCAGCTGGTTCTCCGTCCAGAAGGACTCGCACGGCGTGCAGTACCATCCCTCGTAGTAGCCCTTGTAGATATCGCCTTTGTTATACATTCTCATGAAGAGTTCCTGCACTCTCTTCACGTGTCTTTCTTCTGTGGTCCTGATGAAATCATCATAGGAGATCTCCATTGTCTTCCACAGATCCTTGATGCCGGCTACGACCTCGTCAACATACTGCTGCGGGGTCACGCCCTTCTCTTCTGCGAGTAACTGGATCTTCTGTCCGTGCTCGTCCGTACCTGTCAGGAACATGACATCGTAACCCTGAAGCCTCTTGAAGCGCGCCATAGCGTCCGCCATGACTGTGCAGTACGTGTGCCCTATATGAAGGTTCGAGCTTGGGTAGTAGATCGGTGTGCTGATGTAATAAGTTCCTTTGTCTGCCATTTGTCTTTTCCTTTCTCCGGTGCGAATGGGCACCGGTCAGACCCTGCGTTGATCCATCCGGGTCAGTTCAGATCAGTTGATTTCTTCAGGTGTAAACTTCTCGAGTACGCCCCCCTCTTCGGTCGCG
>JBGUKV010000015.1:0-9088 GCA_045114655.1 Candidatus Allocopromorpha sp.
GATGGCCAGGGAACAGAAATCGGCGAGTATCCGATCACTCTTTCCGGTGCCGCGGTCGGCAACGCGACCGATAACTACGATATCAGCTATGTGAACGGCACGCTCACGATCACCAAAGCCAAACCGAAGCCAAAACCACAGCCAAAGCCGCAGCCAAAGATCAATAAAGCAGCTGCCAAGACCTCCCTCGACGCAGGCGTTATCGCAAAATCCTCCGGGAGCAAAGTCACCGCATCCTGGGGTAAGGTCAAGGGCGCGAGCAGCTATGTGATCTACGCAAATTACTGCGACCAGAAGAAGCTCAAGAAGATCAAGACCGTCAGCGGAAAGACGACTTCCTTCAATATCACGAAACTGAACGGCAAGAAGTTCAATCCGAAGAAAAACCTGAAGTTCTACGTCGTGGCGTACCAGAAGGTGAACGGCAAGAAGGTCAAACTGGCCAAGAGCATCATGGCCCACGCGCCGGGCAGCAAGAACTCCAAGCGCACCAACGTCATAGGAGTCAAGGTCAAGAAGGCATCCTTCACTCTGAAGAAGGGCAAGACCGCCAAGATCAAGGCGAAGTTGGTGCTGGAGAAGAAGAACAAGAAGCCGCTGAAGCACTGCGCAAAGTTCCGCTACGCAACAAGTAACGCGAAGGTCGCCAAAGTCAGCAAGAAAGGCAAGATCACAGCCGTCGGAAAAGGCAAGTGCACCGTCTACGTGTATGCCGTCAGCGGCGTCTCAAAGAAGATCAAAGTAACTGTGAAGTAGAATCGAACAAAACAAGAACGCTGCTGTATCAATCGGCAGCGTTCTTTTCTTACATAGGTCAGTTATATAGGTCAGTTATATAGGCCAGCAGTGGTTACAGGATATCTTTGATCAGGCGGTAGATCGCCAGGCCCTGTTTCTGCCCGTGTTGTTTGATGATACCGCGGTAGATGATCTGCTTAAACCCGTCCTTGCCGATGTTCTTGGAAACAAAGGAAGCAGTGGAGTTGATGATGTCCCCGTCAACGTTTTCTTTGCTGAGCCTTTTTTGAATCTCGTTGTTGACTTCGTTGCGGGTGTCAGAAGCCTTATGCTTGGCCTCCGCCGCCTTCTGCTTGGCTTCCGCCTCCTGCTGTTTGGGATCTTCAGCCTTTTTCTTAGGTTCAGCGGCCTTTTTCCTGGATGCGGTCTTTCTGGTCTTTTTCGCGGGCTTGTCTGCTTTGTCGGCCTGCTTCTCTGCCTTCTCGGCTGCCTTCTCTGCCGGCTTCCCCGGCTTGTCTTCCGGTGCCTGTGCAGCCTTCTTTGCGGCGGCTTCGTTTCTGGCTTTTTTCGCTTCCACGACGGCCTTCGCGATCGCAGCGGCTTCTGCAAAAGCATTCGGCTTCGGTTCTTCAGAAACAGCCGGTTCCACTGCAGGCTGTTCAACAGCAACTTCAGCTTTCGGAGCATCCTTCTTCACTTCCTCAACCTTCACGTCCTCAACAGGCTTTGGCTGGGCTTTTGTTCTGCTTGAAGTTCTCGTAGTTTTCGAAGCTTTCGCTTTTGGTTTTGATTCTTCCTCAGCAGCGGGAGCCTTTGCAGCAGCAGATGCTTTTGCTGTAGATGATGCTTTTGCAGCAGAGGACTTGCGGCCGCCCCTGGAGCCGGATCTGGATGCAGGCTTTTTCTCTTCAGCGGGATCATCGACGATCTCGCTGTCGGGGGAAAGATTCCTGCACAGAACGATGCGGCGGTCGGGCCAGAAACTCTGGACGTTGCGGTAGCCTTTGTCTTTGCTGATGATGTAGTACTCCGTATCCGCCGGCTCGGTCCCGATCAGGTAGCCCAGATAGGAAGCGAGCTGGATGTCGAGGGCCTGCTTGCCGTGGTGCACTTCGATGATGGACATCTCAGCTTTCATGCTGCGCAGCATGTTGAAGACACCCAGGTCGATCTTGCTGGAGTTCTTCGTATAGAAGAGTACGATCCGGCAGTCAGACGTAAGCTCGCCGATTCCGTCCAGACCTGATGCATTAACGTTTTCGTAATCAAGAAGATAGTATTTCATATTGTTACCTGCTCTGTTCTTTAATAGTATTTGCTAGTAAATAATATACCAAAACGCCGAAAACTACAACTCCGTTGGTATCGGAAGTGCGGAGATTGCAGGACAAATACGTATTGTATTTTCATAATTCAGCATGATAAAATACACACAGAGGATTTTGTTTGTGGTAGTTTCGTGGTAGATGAGGAGAATGAGTATGGATAAGGAATCGATCAAATATGTAGTTGTGATCCAGTGCGATCATACGATGAAACGGTGTTCCGGATTTGCCTGTTCCGAAGCGTTCTTTGGCAAGACTGCGGCGTTTTCCGGATACAACGATGGAACGAAGTATCTTACCATGAGCTGCGGCGGATGCAACGGCGCTTGTGTCGCCGGCCGTCTGGAACACTTCGAGATGAAACTGCGCACGCTGACGGATATCAAGAAATCCGAAGTCGCGGTGCATTTGGCCAGCTGTGTCGTGACAGACAACAGACATCACGACAGATGCCCGTATGTGGATTACATCAGGGAGATCATCCAGAAGAACGGATTTGAGAACATCGTGGAAGGAACCTATCAGAGCCAGGCGTCCCGCAAGCTGCGCGAGCAGGGCGTTTACAAGAAGTATGACAGTGTAGCTTTTGACTAAAGGAATCTAAACCATCATGATGTATTCGATCATCGGAATACTGGCGTCGATTGTCTTGCTGACAATCAACAAAGATGTACTAAGGATTCAAGCGGAGCGGCAATTGACGCCGACACAGCGTTATTACCGCTATTTCCTGCTGGGAGTCCTCTCTTACTATATCACGGACCTGTTGTGGGGGATTTTGGAGTCGCATCATCTGACGACGCTGCTCTTCATTGATACCACACTCTATTTTCTTGCGATGGCAGCCGCTGTCGTCTTGTGGACCCGTTATGTTGTCTTGTATCTTGAGCAGGATAATGTGTTTGGCAAATCGCTGTATCTGATCGGCCGCATTTTCTTTGCGCTTGAAGTCATAGCTGTAGCTGTGAATTGCTTTTATCCGATCATGTTCTGGTTTGACAGTTCCGGCGGTTATCATGCCGGGAATGCGCGCCATGTGACATTGGCGATCCAGATTCTCCTGTTTTTGCTGACATCCATTTATACACTGTATATTACATCGAAATCAGAGGGCAAGGTAAAGCGCCGGCATCGGACCATCGGATTGTTCGGCATTGCCATGATGATTTTCATCGCCATACAGATGGCGTTCCCGCTGCTTCCTTTCTATGCGATGGGCTACATGCTGGGAATCTGCGTCCTGCATATTTTCGTTGTGGAAGATGAAAAAGAAGAGTACCGGCGCGAGCTTGAGGAAGCGCTCGAGCGCGAAAAAATCCAGAAGGAGGAACTGAACAAAAGCCGGGAAGTTCTGAAAGACGCACTCAATGTGGCAGAAGAAGCGAATAAAGCAAAGACCATCTTCCTGTCGAACATGAGTCATGAGATCCGTACGCCGATGAACGCGATCATCGGATTGGGCAATCTGGCCAGCCGAAACGAATCGATTCCGGATGAAACACGCGAGTATCTGGAAAAAATCGACGGCAGCGCGCGGCACCTTCTGGGGCTGATCAATGATATTCTGGATATGAGCCGTATCGAATCCGGCCGCCTTGTTCTTCGTAAGGAGGAGTTTTCCTTCAGCAGGATGCTGGAGCAGATCAATACGATCGTCATGACACAGTGTGAGGAAAAGGGTCTGGAATACGAGTGCCACCTCATCGGAGGGGTACACGATTTCTATATCGGCGATGACATGAAACTGAAGCAGGTGCTGATCAATATCCTGAGCAATGCGATCAAGTTCACAGACGCGCCCGGTTCCGTCGATATGACCGTTGAAAAGACGGCGACCTTCGGCGATCACTCCACGATCCAGTTCCGCATCAAGGATACCGGGATCGGGATAGACGAGAAATTCATACCGAAGATTTTCGACCCGTTTACCCAGGAAGACGGCAGCCGCAGCAATAAATACGGGAGCACCGGTCTGGGCATGGCCATTACGAAGAATATCGTAGAACTGATGAACGGAACGATCACGGTCGATTCAGAGAAGGGCGTCGGTACGGAGTTTACGGTTACAGTGACCTTAACAGATACAGATGTCCAGAAATCGATCACGAACAATGTCGCGCCTGAAGATATTCGGGTCCTGGTCGTTGATGATGAAGAAGTCGCGGCTGAGCATGCCCGGATCGTCATGAACGAAGTGGGAATCAAGGCAGATGTCTGCTGCGATGGGAAGCTGGCACTGCAGATGCTGGAAACGCAGAAAGCGAAGCAGGAACCGTACAACCTAGTACTGCTCGACTGGAAGATGCCCGGGATGGACGGCGTAGAGGTCGCCAGCGAGATCCGGAAACGGTACGATAAAGAGATGACCGTCATCATACTGACGTCATTCAACTGGGACGATATCATGGATGATGCATTCCATGCGGGCGTAGACAGTTTCCTCGCGAAACCGCTTTTCGCGTCAAACGTAATCGATGAATTTGAGCGGATCGCCAGACGAAACAGCATGAGCCTGTACAAGGAGAAAGAACGCGCTGATTTGACAGGTAAGCGGATCCTCCTGGCAGAGGACGTGCAGATCAACGCGGAGATCATGAAGCAGATTGTCACGATGCGTGAGGCGGAAGTCGATCATGCAACGAACGGCAAGGTCGTCCTCGAGATGTTCGAGCAAAGTCCTGCCGGCCATTACGACGCCATTCTGATGGATGTGCGCATGCCTGAAATGGACGGGCTGGAGGCGACCAGAGCGATCCGCGCCCTCGACCGGCCTGACGCGCAGGCGATCCCGATCATCGCGCTGACAGCGAATGCATTTGACGAAGACGTGCAGCGTTCACTCCAGGCAGGCATGAACGCGCACCTTTCCAAACCGGTTGACCCGGAACACTTGTATCAGACCTTGGAGGAATTGATTTGGGAAGCACAAGAAAAACAGTAATCAAAAAAGTCATTCCTGCTTTTGCATTGGTATTGCTCATTGTGTTCGCGCTGTGCGCGTGCGGCGGGAAGACTGCTTCGGAGGATAAAATTCCCGTGAAAGTGCTGATCCTTCCGGCCTTTGAAATAGAGAAGATGTCCGGCGATTTCCCGGGAGAAGCCCAGTTCTATTATGAGGAGTACCTGCAGGGCGGAGAGGAATACGTGGTCGAAGGCGCCTACGGGAACGGGAAACTGTACTACAAGGACGGCGTTGCTCTCTGTCTTCTGGGGGAGGGCAAAGTCAGCGCGGCGCTGACCACCAATTCGATTCTTTCTGATGCGCGGTTCGACTTCTCGGACGCGTATATTCTCACGACCGGATGCGCCGGCGCATCTATAGGAAACGGCACCATGGGGGATGTTTTCGTGATTTCCTCATGCGTGGACTACGATCTGGGGCATCACGCGGATCCCAGAGAGATGACCGGCGATTCCGAAACGACCTGGTTCCATGATGAAGAGTTCGATCCTTTCGCTAAGGTCGACCTGAATCCGGAACTGACCGACAAAGTCTATGGGATGGTGAAGGACACGAAGCTGGAGTCGACCGAGACGACCAGGAAGATTCTGAACAAGCACTATCCGGATGAGGCGTGGGCCAAACGGCAGCCGCAGGTTCTGAAAGGGACATCTGCCACTGGCGATAACTTCTGGAAAGGGGATTACGATCACCAGAACGCGCTGCTGATCGTGGAAACGTACGGATGTAAGGATCCATATGTGGCAACCGATATGGAGAACATCGCAGTCGCCCAGGCGGCAGCCGGCGCCGGGATGCTGGACAGACTCATCATTCTCCGCGACGCTGTGAACATGGATGTGTTCCTGCCGGGAATGACTCCGGAAGGGCACTGGGACCCAAAGTCTTTAGAAAGCCTTGCCTCTGGAGAAAGTACAGAGACCATTGACATCTTCCCTACGGCGATGGAGAACAACTTCAAGGTCGGCGATATCATCGTGCAGGCGATTTTGAAGGGTGAGTTCTGATCGTCGAAATTTGATTGAAATGCATACACAATAATGCAAAAGCGCATAGGAATAGCGTTTGACCCTCTTGAAATATTCAGACAAAAGAGTATACTACCTTTTGGAATTGACAGAAAAAGTAAGGAGGGGACATAAAATGAAGGAAAAAGCTAAAGAATTAACACAGACATACGAAGAACTCCATGAAGAGGCGAAGCATTCCCTGAAAGGTCTGCAGGCGCTGATTGAGAAGAATTCCATGTCACTGGATGAGGTTGTTGAACTGATCGACAACAAGATGAAAGCCGATGAACTGCATCCGGAGTTGAAGAGCATCGAGGAGATGACAAGCGACGATTATGCAGCTATGTATAAGAAGATGGCAGAAGACATCAAGTCTTCCCCGGAGAAGTTCGAAGCGCATATCAAGGCCAGCGGCATGAGCGCAGATGAACTGGCGCTGCTCTTTGAATCCATCAACGGCGTAATCGAAAGATATCCGGAAGTATGGGAAGCAAAGAAGAACGCGGAGCTGCTTCACCCGAAGCACCTGGCAGTTCTGGCAAGCGCATTCGGCAAGAAGTACTAAACTGCGGCAAATCCCGTAAGGAGAAGATCCCGCGAGGGATAACAAATCAAATAAGACTATAGCAGAAAAAGGCCGGACCGGTATCTCTGCGATGCCGGTATCGGCTTTTGTTCTATCATTCTTTGTGGGAAAGATTTTGCAAAGGAGCTGAAAGAAGATGAGAAGCAGAGCCACTGCAATTGTCAATTCAAAACCATTTACAAGAGGAATCCTGATACTGATCATATTGAATTCGATTACGCTTGGAATCGAAACATTTACGATACCTCCGCAAGCCCATCTGGTGCTGGCATACTTTAACTGGTTCTGCACTATTGTATTCATCATCGAAATCATTCTGAAATGCATCGCGTATAAGGCGGCGTTTCTGAAGGATGGATGGAATATATTCGATGTTATCATTATAGGACTGTCCATTTTGCCGGAAATCGCATTCTTTTCATCGGCGAGAATTCTCCGTATCCTGAGAGTATTCAAAGTATTCCGTACCACGCGGCTTATTGGACATATCGAGAATCTGCAGAATGTAATACAGGCTATGCTTCATGCGCTCCCCAGCATCGGCTGGACAGTCGGCATCCTGATGATAGTATACTATGTGTACGCCGTGATGGGGACCAACCTGTACGCGGTTATTTCTCCGGATTATTTCGGGAATCTCTGGATCAGTTTTTACACCCTGTTCCAAATCACGATGGGGGATGAAATCGGCGGAATCACACGCTTCATCATCGCGCAGGATCCTGCGGCGACTCTGTACTTTGTGTCGTTCATGATCATCGCGGTGATGCTGATCCTGAATCTGATCATAGGTGTGATCGTCAACTCAATCGAAGAGATGCGGCAGATGCGGAAGAAAGAAGAACGCATGCAGAACGCCAACGATCTGGAAAAAGAAATCGACAAGCTTGAAGAGCAGCTGATTCTGGTAAGAGAAATGCTCAACGATCGCAAGCAATAATAAGAAATCACTTCAGGAACAGCACAAATGCGAAATACGCCGCGTAACAGGCGACCATCACGGCGCCGCTGATCCGCCCAAGCCGTTTGGATTTCAGGGAGAACAGCCACAAAAGCAATGCAGCAAAAGCAGCTATGCCGCCGTCGATTGTGAACGCAGGCCGGAACGCGATCGGTGTAATTGCTGCGGTCAGCCCTGTTACAAATAAGATGTTAAAAATGTTGCTTCCGACTATGTTGCCGATGGCCAGGCCTGTATTGCCCCTGCGGGCAGCCGTCACGGAGGTCACCAGCTCCGGAAGGGACGTGCCGAAGGCGACGATAGTCAGGGCGATCATACGCTGACTCACGCCAAATTCCTCTGCGATCTCGCTCGCTCCGTAGACGGTGGCTTTGCTTCCGACCACGATCATCACCAGTCCTACGAGAGTCCAGAAGAACATCCAGCGGCTGCCTTGCCCGTAAGTCGGTCTCGCTTCTTCTTCCTCATTGGAGTCTTTGAGCGCGCGGCGGAAAAGATAGATCATATACCCTGCGAACAACGCCAGCAAAACCAATCCTTCTACTCTGTCGACGAGATAGCCGGTTATACCAAGTGGGATAAGTATAATCGAGATCACGATCATGAAGGGCATGTCCACCTTGATTGCGTCCTTGTCCACGAGGATCGGCGCCACGAGGGCGGTGAGCCCCAGAATCACGAAGATGTTCATGATATTGCTGCCCAGGACATTTCCGATGGTGATGTCCGCGTTTCCCGAAACTGCCGCGCTGATGCTGACGGCCGCTTCCGGCGCGCTCGTGCCCATGGCGACCACTGTCAGCCCGATTACGATCTGCGGCACCCCGAACTTGTGCGCAATCGTTGAAGCGCCTTTGACGAAGAAATCCGCCCCCTTGATCAACAGTATGAACCCACCGGCCAGGAATGCCAGATTTATCGAAACTATCAGTATCATGTCCTGTATCATGTCGACTCCTTAGATTGACTTCTTAACTAGCTTTCTATGAAATAGCTCCTTAATGAAAAAACTGTATCACAATAATTGTGATACAGTCTCATTCTTGTTTCAGTGCGCATCCCGGTCCCGTGGACGTGATGACGTTATGCGCAGCGCATACAATCATTCGTTCTGACGATCGTCTTTTCCTTCTGACGATCATCTTGCTGTATGCGCGAACTACTCCCCGATCTTGAACACACTGTAACAGATTTTACATTATTTGTCAACATGGACACTGCATGGTGTCCATAGGAGAAACAGCATGGTATTACACTGCGCTGTAATGTGTTACAATGATTCCATAATCGACAGAAACATGAAGGAGGTTATTTCTATGAAAAGATGCATGTGGAAATTAGTTCCGTTTATGATGGTTTTGCTTATGTCCATTGGATTCCTATGCGCCTGTGGAAGCAGCGATTCAGGCGACGCGGGTGATGCGGCGGACAGCACGGAGGCCACTGAAGCGGCATCGCCTGCGGATGCGGCGTCAGACGCGGAGGAGCCGACGACAGCCGTCTCGG
>JBGUKV010000016.1:0-17111 GCA_045114655.1 Candidatus Allocopromorpha sp.
GCGGGCGAATCTTCCGACAGGGTCTCGCAGAAGACCTCTTTCTGATCAGAATTGTACGGCTCATCCATGAAAATTACCTTGTCCGCAGGAAAATGCAAGGGCTTTTGCTCCCAGAGTTCTCTCAGTGTCAGGATTGCTTTTGCCTCGGAATCCTGCAGCATGTAGGCCAGCCGATCCACAGGGTACTCGAAATCAAAGGGAACGAAAACTGCACCCGTACGAAAAACTGAAACCGCTCCAAGCAGGATTTCCTTGGAATAGGGTACATAAACCGCAACTGCGTCTCCGGTTCCGACTCCCAGTGAGGAGAGAACACCGGAGATGGCAGCGCTTTGTGTTTCCATCTCCCCGTAGCTGATTTCCCCCCGGGGATCTGTTACCGCCGTTTTTGCGGGAAATGATGCGGCGTAGTCCGCTATCCGTTCATGTATCAGTTTCATTCTTGATTATCTCCGAAATAACCTTTCTCCTCCAGTTTTTTCAGGAACTGACGGATGTAGGAACTGCCTGTCTCCGGCCAGGAGATACCCAGCCGCTCCAGGATCTGCATGGTAAGGGAATTGTCGCAGCTCTCAGGACCGATCATCTCAGTGTCATCGCTGCTGTCGTACACGGCCAGGCTGCTGACCGCTCCGCGCTTTGTCTCATCTGAGAGGGCTTCGTGAAGCGCCGCCATAAACTCCTCGGGCTCCGCGCCGCGGACCGGATATCCCTCTACATTCAGTGCCCGAACGACGTCGCTGATCAGCGGCCTGTGCGGGTTGAGCGGGATGAAGCAGATGCAGTCGTCCGGCGTCTCAGCCAGGGCAAGGACTGCTTTTGCAAGACAGTCGATCGGTGAAAATTCCACCTGCTGTGCCATCATCTCGAAGCTTACCATTCCCAGCGTCTGAAATGCCCGGAAGTTATTCATGTAACTGTTGGTTTCGTAATTGATCTGGAATTCGCCGTCCTCATTCCGTGGGGCCAGATTGCCCATGCGCAGCACTTTGGCCCGCAGGCCGCGCCTGAGGATCTCCTCGTAGACATGACGCTCCGCCATAAATTTTGAGTGGACGTACTGATTGTTGTCAATGATCTGACCGTAGTACAGACCGTGCTCATCAAAGCGGAAACTCTCCGGCGGCACGCCGTTCTTCCGCCCTCCGGCCACACTGCCTGTAGAAATATGGACCAGACGGGCCTGATTCTCTTCGCACCAGGCGGTAAGATTGCGGACGGAGTCCACGTTGGCCCGTTCGATCTCGTCGCCTCTCGCGAAATGCTTGACGCTGGCCGCGCAGTTGATCACAGTCATATCTTCAGCAGGCGCATGGAATGCTGTCAGCGCATCCGGTGCAGTGGCGTCCCCCTCGATCACAGTGATCCTGGAACCAAAAAGTCCTGTGAAGTCATCATTGAAGTAATAACGCAGGAGCGCCTGCAGCCGTTCCTGCCCGGTCTGTTCCTTTCCCGGACGGACGAAGCAGAAGATCCGGCTGTCATGGTTTACGATCAGCTCATGGAGCACATGGCTGCCGAGATATCCCGTCGCTCCCGTGAGCAGCACATCGTTCAGCGGGAGGCGTTCTCCGCTGCGGAAGGCCTCCAGAGTGTTGCGGCGGAGCAGGTCATGGATCTTGCTGTAGTCATAGCCGTCTCTGCCTGTTTCTATGATTGCCTGCGCCTCTTTCCCCGCCGGGATCCCGGCGGTATCGGCGGTTTGTTCTTTATCTCCGGTGAGGAAACCGGCCATAGCCCTCGGTGTGGTATGACTGAAAACATCGTTGTACACAATGCTGTAGCCCGCCTTTTCGGCGGCCATGACCACCTTCATGGCCAGGATGGAGCTGCCGCCCAAATCAAAGAAGTCGTCTTCGGCGCTGACCTTCTCGATCCCGAGGACGCTTCCGAAAACAGCGCAGAAATCCTCCTCCGTTTTGCCCACCGGCGCAACGTAGGCGGCCTTCTGAAGACTGGGCTCCGGAAGAGCCTTCTTATCCACCTTCTGGTTGATTGTAAGCGGGATCTCATCGATCTGCATAATCACGGGCGGAACCATATAAGCCGGCTTCTGGGTCTTGATATACTCCGTCAGCGCAGCGACATCCACCTCGGCGTCTCCGGTCACGAAGGCGGCAAGGTATTTCCCGCCGGTCTCGTAATCGTATGCCTGTACGGTCACATCCCGGACGCCCGCAAAGCCGCGGATCACGCTCTCCACTTCCTTGGTCTCGATTCGGAATCCGCGGATCTTGACCTGCCCGTCCCTGCGTCCGACGAATTCCACGTCTCCATTCTGCCGGTACCGGACGATATCCCCGGTATGATACATACGGAATTCATTGAACGGACACGGTTCATATGCTTCGGCCGTTTTATCCGGCCTGTTCAGATAGCCGCGGCTGACCTGCGGTCCGGACAGGCAGTATTCTCCGGCTGCGCCCGCCGGGAGTCTGTGTCCGGTCTTGTCCAGAACATAGGCGTGGATGGTCCGCATCGGTTTCCCGATCGGGATATTCGGCTCCCACTCCGGTATAGGGAAGAGGCTGACGCCGCAGCAGTTCTCCGTCGGCCCGTAACCGTTGACGATGGTGTAGGACAGACTGGACGGATCCACTGCAGGCAGCTTCTCGCCACCCATCACCAGCATCCGCAGGGTCTTCATGTTCGGATAATTCAGAAGGAACTGGACCCCGACCTGGGTCGTCAGCAGCAGCGCTGTGATCCCGGCCTCGTCGAAATAGTCCGCCAAAGCCTTCAGATCCATGCGGATCTCTTCCGGGATCAGGTATACTGTGCCGCCGTTGAGCAGCGTGCAGAACACATCGGACATGTTCACGTCAAATCCGAAGGAAGCATATGCTGCGATCCTGTCCTCTTTGGTATAGAAATCATTGCGTACACCGTAGGCGTAGGACACCACGTTCCGGTGCTCGATTTGGCAGCCCTTGGGGGTTCCGGTGGTGCCGGAGGTGTACAGCAGGATGAACAGATCCTCCGGCGCAGGCCCTGCCGGCTCTGCGGCTACATCCTCCATAGCGTACAGCTCGCTCACCGTCAGTACGGGGCCCTCGTACTCATCCACCAGATCCCGCAGACTTTCCTCCGCCAGAAGCAGGCAGACACCTGCGTCCTTCACCATGAAGTTCAGACGCTCTTTCGGATAACCCGGATCCAGCGGCTCGTAGGCCAGGCCTGCTTTGACCGCGGCCAGCGGCAGGATGAAGACGTTCTCATCCCGCGGCAGGAGAATCGCCACGACTTCTTCTTTCAGGCTGTCCTTTCCGGATGACTCGCATGCCCTCTTCCACAGTTTTGCGGCCAGACGGTCGGTGAGTTCATCCAGTTCCCGGTAGGTATATGCCTTATCCTTATACACCGCCGCAGTCTTATCCGGCTGCGCCTGCACGTTCTTCTTGAACCGTGTCACGACAGTGTCGCTGATGTCGTAGTTCAGATCCCACGACCGGTTGTAGCTGTCCAGCACCGTCCACTGCGCTTCTTCTGTAAGACTGATCTCAGAGAGCGTCCTGCATGTCAGCAGCCCGCGCACGGCGTTTTCGATGCTCTCGGCCAGACCGCGCATCATGCCGGCGCTGTACAGGGCGGAATCATAGGCCACGTCGATACACGCAGCTTCTTCCGTTCCATCGATGAATACAGACACAGGCAGCTTCGCGATATCCTGACTCAGGAGTTCCGTTTCTGCAGGGCCGTATTTCGTGTGATACTCATTTACGACACCGATCTGGTAAGCATAGGATATCGAGGCGCGGAAGTCATATTTGGCTGCGATGCGGGCATAGGGGTAGTTCTCGTGGGCGATAGTGTCTGAGAATCCCTTCGCTGCGCGGCGCACAAAGTCAGCCGCTGTCTCGCTGTGGTCAGTCGACATGACAAGCGGGAGCGTATTGACGAACATTCCCATCGTGCTGCTGACCTTCAGATTCCCTCTTCCGTTGGATATCGTCGCGATAGCTACCGTGTCCTCACAGACATATCTGCCGAAGGTGAGATAACACGCAGCGAGATACACCGCCGCCGGCGTCACGCCGGTTTCCCGTGCGAATTCCTTCACTGCGGCGAAATCCGTTGGGACAGATTTGCTTCTCTCCGTATGGGTAAGTCCTTCATCAAATACATCAGGGAGCAGCATGGTGGCGTCCTCTGCGTTTGCCATCTGCCCGGCGAAGAATTCCTCTGTCTCCGGGCTGATCTTTTCTTCCGAAGCAAAGTCATAGTAACTGTAGCTTTCCATCTCCGGCGCCTCACCGTCAAGCGCGCTGCAGAGCTGGCTGATGAAGAGATCTATGGAAGCGCCGTCGCAGACCAGATGATGCATGTCAGCAAGCAGGACGAGACCGTCCGTCTTCACGATCTCGAACCTTACGCCCGGTCCCTTCGCAAGGTCGAAAGGCCGCACAAAGGCTTCTTTATGCGCCTCGAATTCCCCGGCCGGCAGTTCTGTGACCGGGATCTCCAGTTCGAAATCCGGGATCGGTTCCTGGATGATCTCCCCGTCATCATCAGGAACGAAGCGGCACAGAACATACGGATGCGCATCGATCACGCTGCGCACGGCTGCCTCCAGCTGCTGCGCGCTGATCCCTTCCGGAAAGCGCATGACAAATGGCAGGTTGTACTGCACCGTATCGGGGTTGGCATTGTATTCGGTGTAAACGCCCTGCTGCGCGAAGCTGAGGCGGCAGGACTCTTCCGCAGGTTTCTTCTCTTCCGCGGCTTCTGCAGCAGGGGCCACCGGATTCTGTGGCTCCCCTTTCAGGAAGCCTTCCAGGATTTCGTTTTCAATGCTCTGGATGCAGCCTTCTCCGATCAGTTTCCGCGTATCGAGCTGTATGTTGAACCGCTTGTAGACTTGCATCGCCAGCCGTATGCTGGAGATGGAGCTCAGTCCCAGTTCGCCGAAGAGGTCGGTGATGCCGAACTGCGTCGTGCCCACGATTTCGGAAACGATCTCCTTCAGTTCCTTCTCAAGCGCGTTCAGCGGCGCAGCGCCGCCGGTACCTGCCGCTTCTGGATGTATCTTTGGCTCCGGCTTCGGCAGGGCCCGTTTGTTGACCTTGCTGTTCTGATTCAGCGGAATGCTGTCGATCTGCATGGTCACAGCAGGCACCATGTAAGCAGGCTTACGATCCCGGATGAAATCATTCAGAGCGGTGACATCTACTTCACCGTCTGCGACGACATAAGCGGTGATGAACTTTTCGCCGGTACCTGCATCCTCGAATGCCTGCACGGTGGCATCCGAGATACCTGGGAATTCCCGGACAACTCCTTCCACCTCCGTCAGTTCGATGCGGAAGCCGCGCACCTTGACCTGTCCGTCTCTGCGCCCGATAAAATCAATATTTCCATCCGGCAGAAGGCGCACCACATCACCCGTGCGGTAAGCACGGGCAAAGGCAGGATCGTTACTGAAGGGATTTTTGATATACACTTTTTCTGTTACATCGGGCCGGTTCAGATAGCCCCGCCCGACACCGCGCCCGGCAATCAGCAGCTCGCCGGGAATAAACGGAGGAAGTCTGTTGAGGTTCGCGTCTACTACATAGCACTTGCAGTTAATGTGTGGTGTGCCGATCGGCACACGTTCATAGAGCCTGTCAACCTCTGTGCAGGCGGCCATGATCGTACACTCTGTAGGGCCGTATATATTGATCAGTTTTGTGTCGACATCTGTCCTTGGAGCTACTGGTACCAGTGTCTCCCCGCCGGTCAGCAGATACCGCAGCGACGGAATCGTTGCCATGGTGTAAAACTGCCGCGCCACCTGAGTGGTCATGAAGCCGTGCGTGATACCCCGGCGATTCAACAAAGCCTCTACCGCGACCAGATCCAGTCGTATTTCCTCTTCCACGATGCATACACAGGCACCTGCAGTCAGCGGCGAGAAAAGATCCATCATACATGCGTCAAATCCATAGCTGGCATAAGCAAACACCCGGCAGCTCTCATCGAGCTGAAAAGCTGTCTTGTAGAATCTCACGAAGTTTGCTAAGTTCCTGTGTTCAAGCATGACGCCCTTCGGCACGCCGGTGGTACCGGATGTATAGAGAAGGATGAAAAGATCCTCCGGAGCCGGGTGGTCCGTCAGCTTTTCGCAGGCAGGAAGCGAGGGAAAGTCCTTTGTCAGCAGGACAGGTCCCTTGTAGTCCGGGACACGTTCAAGCAGATCCTCGTCAGCAATCAGAAACGCACAATCCGCATCCTTCATCATGAAGTCCAGACGCTCCGGCGGATAGCCTGGATCGAGCGGCTGATAGGCAGCCCCCGTCTTCAGAACGCCCAGCGTCGCCGTGACCATCGCGCTTCCGCGATGGATCAGAATGGAAACCACCGTTCCGCTGCCCACGCCATTTGCGCGCAGGAATCCGGCGATGCGTTCAGAGCACTCGTCCACCTCTCCGTAAGACAGCACCTCATCCTTGAAAATGACTGCCTCGCGATCCGGGTATTTCTCTGCGGCCGCGCGAAACATCGAAACGACGTCTGTCTCCGGCCATTCGGTCTCGGTAGCGTTGAAGGCATCCATCTCCGCACAGGTGTGCGCATCCGTAAGGCACACGTCCTTCAGCACCGGCTTTGCGAGAAACTCCCGCGCCGCCTGCTGCAGGCAGGCGACCATGCGGTTTATATAATCTTCGCTGTAGCGGTCCTTTCGGTATTCACCGGTAAAGATAAGTCTGTCATCCTGTTCAGAGATATCGACATGCAGCAGCGCTCCGGTCGCGTCAGACGCCGACGGGCGTTCTTCTGACGGCTCCCCGTCCGTGACCTTCAGGGGAAACGCTCCACCCTGACAGGTGAACACGACGTCAGGCGCAATCTGGTGCTCCCGGGCGATTTCTTCGAAGGAACAGGCATCGTTGTCCATGCTGTCCGTCAGCTGCCTGTCAACGTCACGCACAAAGGCGGTGATGGTCTGCTCCCCATCTAAGTGGCAGACAACAGGGAACGTCTTGTCCGGCACCGTCACGGTACGTTCCGGGCCGATATCCCCTCCGCCACTGCAGGCCGTGATATACAGAACGTTTTCGCTGAGATTGTACTTACCCAGTACAAAGGCAAACACCGCGTGGAAAAAAGCGTTTTTCGTCAGACTGTTTTTTTCGCAGAAATCCCCGATCTCCGGGGCGACGTTTTCTGGGGCGATGCTTTCTGATGGAATAAGAAAGCTGCCCGCAGAAGCCGGCTCGTTGTTTACGTCTCCTTCAGGCAGCATGTCAGGCTCTGTGTCCGCCAAAAGATTGTCAAAATACGCCTTGGCGCGCCCATACTCCTCTCTCTCGTGTATCTTGCTCATCGCTCGAATCTCCTCACTGGTATCAATACAGTTGTTCTTGCTTTTGCGCTTTGTCTGAATTTTAACTGTATTTTATCACAAAACAGCAGAGAATATCCGAATCTTTACCGCAGATACATCCTTTCTTTTTCGATCCTGTTCACCGCTGATATACGCGCTCACCCCTGATAAAGGTCTCTTCGACCCGGATCCGGTCGATGTCGTCCGGGGCAGACGTAAATATATCTTCGCTCAGGACAGCGAAATCTGCGCTGTATCCTTCCGCCAGCTGCCCAAGACCTGCGAATCCGCAGACCTCCGCCGCGTTCTTCGTGTAGAGCATGATGGCAGTTTCGATATCGACCCGTTCGCTCTGGCCGATATCCGTCCCATCGTAAGCTCTGCGCGTTACAGCGGACTTCAGATTCGGGAATGGATCCGATGGGACCGCCCAGGATGTGGCCGGAGCATCCGTGGAGAAGCACAGACGTATGCCGTGCTCCAGCTCTGTCCGATGGGGATAGATGTGCTCCAGTCTTTCCTGCTCCATGTTCGCCCTATACGTCTCGATCTCGCAGTACTCGAAGATTGGCTGGCTGGCAAAGGCAAACCCCTTCTCGCTGGCCTTCTGCATAGCCTGTTCCGACGGCTCCGTCAGGTGTTCCACCCGCAGATACGGCACGCTGCCGTCCGTCCAGTCCTCCTCGCCGTTGATCCTGTCCACGATCCGGTCGATGGCCTGTCCGCCCATAGCGTGCACGGAGATCTGGCATCCGGCCTTCTTCGCGAAGTCTATCGCCTTCTCCAGGCTCTCATCCGAATAAACCGGCATGCCGCACTCCTCGGTGCCCAGATACGGCTCCCGAAGCCAGGCGGTCTTGCCGCTGATGCTCCCGTCACCGATCAGTTTCAGGCCGGCGATCCGGATCTGTTTCTCCCTGTCCATGATGTCAGGCGTTATCTCGAAGTCCGGATCATCCATAAAGTAGTCCCACATATAATAGAGCGCCACTCTCTGGCGGAATCCCCTCTCTACTGCTTTTGTATAATACTCGAAATTACCGCCTTCATGCAGGTTCCCCATATCCGCCACAGCGACGATTCCCTGGGAGATCAGCAGATCACCCAGATCCGTCAGCGCGCTGATCAGTTCCTCTTCTGTCTCGACCGGCATATATGGCAGGACAAGATCTCTGGCGTTTTCCCGCAGTACCCCGGTGGGTTCTCCCTGCGCGTCCCGGTCGATGCTTCCGCCGGGAGGATCCGGCGTGTCCTTCGTGATGCCGGCGAACTCCAGCGCCTTGCTGTTGACGCAGCGGATATGCTCGCAGCTACGGACGAGGAAGACCGGAAGATCCGCGCAGCCCTGATCTAGATCATACCGGTTCGGGGAACGCTTCTCCTCGTACTTTCCTTCATCGTAGCCCCAGCCGCAGATCCACGGCAGACCGCCTTCTGCGGCGCTTCCTGCTGTGCTTCCTTCTGTGTCGTCTGCATCACTGCCCTGCGCTGCGCGTATCTCTTCAGCTTTCTTTGCAATGGCTTCCGACAGCTGGCGGATAGAGTTGATCTTCGGCGGCAGACATGCGATCTGCCGGCTGTATTCCGCCAGCATCATGGGATGCATATGCGCATCCACAAAACCCGGGATCACCGTCTGTCCCTGCAGGTCGGTTACCTCCATGGGTTTCTGTGAATCCTGCAGGACCCGGGCCTGTGGCGCGCCGCCGACCCATGTGATCCTGCCGTCTTCCACAAGCATTGCTTCCGCGTATAACTGTTCCTTGTTGGATGTAAAGATCTTTCCGTTGACGAATAATCGTTTCATGCTGTCCGCGCCTCCGTTAGTATCTTCAATCATAATAATATCTTAGTATCGATTGCCTCGTGGAGTCAATTGCATTATGACTGGTTATGGGACAGCCTTTCTCTGACGTCATGCCAGATCATGAAGATGATCAATAAGAAACCCAGATACCCATTGACGCCGTACAGAACGTTCAGCACGGATTTATACGGCAGGAAGCCGATCAGAAATCCCAGGATCCCCCCGATGACCGTGAGCCGTTTGTATTTCTTCGTTCCTTCCTCCGCCAGCTTGATGATGCCGGTCCACAGAAGCGGCAGCGCTGTGGTATAGATTCCGGCGAATATGATCAATGCAAAGGCAAGCTCTACCACGGGATGGATGCTGTGCGCCAGTGTCAGGGCAGGAACATCATCGCTCCAGATCTCTGAAATATTGGCGATAAGAGCGATGCAGCAGACGATGGAAGCGGCAAACACGGCCACTGCCGAAATCATCATGCCCACATTGACTTCTTTGAGATTGTTCCGGGCGCCGATCTCCGCCAGGAAAGACGCGAACCACAGGATCACAAATCCGCCGTAGGACGCCCCGGAGAAGAACGGATTCCCGCCGCCGACCTGTTCGATATCGTATTTGTGACTATCGATTTCTTCTAACCCTGTCTGAAAGTCGCCCAGGTTTCTGATCGCGGTCCACAGAGATACAAACAGAATAAACATGATCAGCACAGGACCAAGCTTGCTGAGCGCTTTGATGATTCCGTCAAGGCCGAATACAGCCGTGGCAATGACCGCCACTGTAAGGATCGCTGCACCGATTCCGTTCGGCAGCCCCCAGAGCTCCGTCGCTACGGAATTGGCACTGCTGCATTTGACGATGAAGCACATGTAGCAGAAGAACGCAGCGAAGTAATCATAGAACGTGCCGATCTTCTTCCCGCAGTAGACTTTGTAGATATCCCCGCCATGTTCGATGTGCATCCTGTTTCCGTTGGTGGCGAAGGAGAGATTGGTGTAGATGTAGATCGCTGCGGCAACTGCGATGACAATCAAAAAATGCGAACCGTATGATGCTTCATACTGCACGACTTCCTGCATCGTTGCAAATCCTGCACCGATATAATACGCAACACAGGCACCGCAAATGCCTATCATCCTTTTCGCCGAGAACTCACTCATGGCACATTTTTTCCCTTCTCCGGTTTTATTATACTGCAGCATGCAGCAGACAGTAAAACTACAAAACCTTAATACAGATTTAAGTATTTCTAAACACGCTTAACAGGCACTTCAAACAAAAGACCCGAAGCGTTTGCTCCGAGTCTGCAGTATCTGTATTGTGTTACTCTGTATTGTGCAACTCTTTATTCTGTTGCTCTTTGTACTGCTATTATTAGTTCTGCTATTCGTTGCTTTGGTCATCGTTCGGGATGAAGTAGTCGACCATAAGCTCGTTGCCGCTGATCATCCGGCAGTCTTCACTATCACACTCCGGACACTTGAAATCACCCATCACATCTTCCACCTCAAACTCTGCTCCGCATGCAGCGCACTGCATCCGGATCTCTCTCACGTCCAAGTGAAGACTCGCCTCCCTGCACATGGGATGCTTCATCCGGATGATCTGAAAAGCCTTTTCCATCAGGAGCGGTACTGCTTTTGCTTTGCCAATGACAAGGCCTACCTCGCGTACTTCGCGGATTCCCATTTGAGCGGCTTTTGTTTCTACTGCGTTCAGCGCATAATCGATCAATGATGTTTCATGCATAGCTTATGGCCCTTTCCCCGGAAGGCGTTCACTGATTTGCGTTCGGCAGTAATATGATACCACAGTTGCGATGGAGAACATAAGAGACCGATGTAATTTTGATGCAATTCAAGTCCGTTTTTCATCAATCTGTCAATGGAAGCACTTTTGAAAGTGCGATCAGCTGCCAATAATTTACAATATTTTACATTCCAACGAAACGGATTGTATTTAAGTGTAAAATAAGCCCGAATTGTGATGAATATTCATCACATAACAGGCAATAATTACATCAAATTGTCCGGAAAACAGGAACTATTTGCGGCTGGAAGAAAATGGGATGAAAAACGAGTGTAGCGGAAGCGATTTTTACACTGGGTATGTGTTGCACGAGAACTGACAAACACTGACAAGCACTGATATGCGATGATAAGTTCCTTTTCCCTATACGAAAAAGGCGGTGCTTAGGGTTCCCTTTCACATCAGCTCAGTCAAACTTCTTTGCTTCCTTGCGTTTTCCGGTGATCTGCTCTACATCCAGCGCGAACACACAGGTCCTGGGAAGCGCTGCCGGATTAAACGGAGTCTCCCGGTCTCCATGGTAATGCGCCATCATCTGCTTCAGCGCATGCATCTTCTCATCATCTCCCAAAATCCGGATTCTTCCCTTCCCCATGACACTCTCGTAGTTCATGGTGCAGTATCCGCGTTCCTTCACGTACTGCAGTTCATGGCTTCGTTCCATCTCGAAGGCTGCCCGGTCATCCCGCCGGATCAAATCCAGCTTATGACCCTCCATAGCACCGTGAAAGTACAGACGGATCTTCCCGTCTGTAACCTCCATGCCGAAATTCAAAGGAATCACATAAGGGAATCCATCTTCATCATTCAATCCCAGACGGCACACGTCGCATCCACGCATGACCTCGATGATCTCCACCAGATCCGTTATCTCGCGATTCTTCTGTCTCATCTATCTTCCTCCAATGCCAGTCTTTCAGTTCACGCTTTTGTTATCCTGTATACGCATCTTCCTGTCCGTTGTGGAAGTTCTGCTTCGCATCCTATCATTGCCTTCGCAAAATGCAATTTTTAACGTCTTTATGATACCACATTAACATACAAATTATTGCTAGACTTTCCCTTTAATAACAAAGCTCCATGGATTTCTCCTCGGAACTTTGTTCATTGGCTTGGGTATCTCGATTTGGTTTTTCAGAACCGTTGTAATTGCATGGGTTTAAGCATTTTAATTCTGTGATGCCCCTATTTTGTCTCCTGTTGAAGGGGTCGGTGGTGGGTCGATGGTGGGTCGGTGGTGGGTCGATGGTGTGCTTGTGTAATTTTGATACTATTCAGGCCCGTTTTTCATCACTCAGTCGATGGATGCATCTGCGAAGGCGCGATTAGCCGCCAATAATTTACATAATATTACATTTGTTCGAAAGGGATTGTATTTAGATGTAAAAACAGCCTGAATTGTGGTGAATATTCATCACATAACAAACAATAATTACATCAAATAGTTCGAGATTTAGGAACAATTCACGGCTGGAAAAATATGGGATGAAAAACAGGCGTTGTAGAAGCGATTTTTACACCGGGCACATCGCATAATCACTGAATGTGCGTGGATTATTCCTGGATAAGCGTGGATGAGCCCTGGATGATCGGCTCTTTAGCCAATGAAAAATGACGTCCTGTCGGACGTCATCTTCGTTTGGCTAGGGTATCTCAATTTGGTTTTCCAGAACCACTGTAATTGCAATGGTTTGAGCGTTTCGATTCTGTGATGCCCCTTTTTTGTCTCCTATCTCAGGTCCTTCAGAGTTCCTGTTGGAACTTGTGCGCCTTATCTTGTTAACTTATCTCAGTTTTGCGGCCGGGAAATTGAACTCATAGAGCATCCTGCCTTTGACTGTCTGTGATTCGCCATCTGATTCGATAGTTAATTCTGTATCTGCAAGATTTCTAGTATAGGATGGTTTGAGCCCCATAGCATCATACTGCTTCCTGACAGGTTCCGGCGCATCGCCATATACAAACATGATGCCGATCTCCTGCGGATCACGAATGGTGTAGGTGATCTTCATGTCTTCCCCTTCAAAAGTATATCTGAGGGCGCACGGGTATTCCTTGCCACTTACTTTTTCGATATACGTATCGAGAATCTCGAAGCTCATGTTGCTGCTTGAAGTATTCTCAAAGATCCTGTTTCCCTGCATATCATCAATCGTGAACAGCGGGATCTGCACCAGACCTGTACTCTTTCTTGTGACCATGTCGTAGATCAGGACACCGTATTCGCCGATATTCTGGCGTCCCCAGACCCAGTGGTGAAAAGCGATCGCGGGGCTGATATTGAACCACTGATGGTTGTAATATGCCCCACCGGACACTTCCTTATCCTCTCCATTGATATGGATATGACCGGATACCTGCATTCTTGTGATACAGATGAAATTGTAGTAGTATCCCTCTCCTACATCGATGATTCCGGTACCTGGTCTGAATGGTTCGGATTCTGCCGTGAAATGAAGGTCCACACCGGCCGAATGATCTTCGGAAGGCTTTCCGTCCACGACAAGTGCAGATGGTTCTTCCGGTACGACCTTCACGTCGTACTCGTCCCAATTGCTTCCCCTAAGGTAATGCGCGCCTAATGCCAAGTCACATTTTCCCTTTGAAAAATTTGATTCCTCAATGCTGCACATCCTGTAGTCAAAGAATGTCTCTCCCTCCTTATTGGTGTAATTGATGGCAACGTTCGGGTTATCCTCCGGCTGCATGAGATGATCCACAGATTTCGGACGGAATCCTAATACAAGCGTAGAACCATCGTCAAAGCTACAGTCAAAATACCAGATTTCACCATGACCCGGATCTGAACTGTCACGTCTTCCATCTTCCCAAGCTTCCAATCCTTCCTGTTTGATCCCATATTTCTTAAAATCTTCCGGTCTATCCAAAACTCTTACTGTTTCCATCTTAATGTACCTCCCTGATATTATTTGACATCAATAAATTAATTAGCTACAATCTAACTATATTCACTTCCCAAAAAAAGAGAAGACATGATTGCCTTCTGATAGTCAATTAATTTACACATGAAAGGTATTCGTCAAATATGTCAGGAACAGATCTCAGAATACAAAAGACCTATGCTGCATTGACCCGGGAATTCACTGCTCTTTTGAAAGAGAAGCGCTTCGAACAGATCACAGTCAAGGAGCTCTGCGACGCCGCTATGGTCAGGACCGCCACCTTCTACAACCACTTCAGTGACAAGTATGAATTTGCCGATTTCGTCATCCGGGACGCCTTGGATAGCTATCGCGGGGATGATAGTGAATTGCAAAGGCTGGCCGGCCCCGAATATTACGAACAGCTTCTCTACCACGCTTTTGATCTGCTTGAAAACAATCGCGAACTGCTGCGATCACTTGCATCGGACTCCATGCTGTGGTCGATCGGCGAAGTAATCAGAGACAGCGTACATGACGAACTGCTGACGCACCTTCAGCGAGATCAGGCGGCAGGCCAAACTCTGGCAGCAGATCCGCAGCTGCTCACAGAGTTTATCATTGGGGCAATTGAAGAAGTGATTCGATGGTGGTTTTCATCTTCAGATCCGATACCGACAGAAGAATTGAAAAAACAGTTGGTGAACAGTGTCCAGCGACTGGTTTCTTAATTATCTTGATTACAATACCTTAGCCAATGAAAAATGACGTCCTGTCGGACGTCATTTTCATTGGCTAGGGTATCTCAATTTGGTTATTCAGAACCACTGTAATTACAATGGTTTCAGCGTTTTAATTCTGTAATTCCCCTAATTTGTCTCCTATTTCAGGTTCTTAAGAGTTCCTGTTGGAACTTGTGTGACACTTATTCATACAAATCCGGTTCCATGATTTCTTTGTAAAAACCTTTATGGCATTCATCAATAAAGCCAAATACCTCACTGGCAACTCTTTCGGGACTGTCAAGTTCCATCAGGTGTTTTTCTCCGTTAAGAATGATGGTTCTGGCTCCGCGGGTATTCATGATGCCGTAAATATTGCTTTCATAATAATCCTGGAATACCGGATCATCGTTAGCAAAACAGTAGCCGACCGGAATCGTCATGTTCTTCAGAAACTCATCACATTCTTCAATACTGTTCCATATTTTCTCCGGTGCTGCAGCATACAACGGTACAATTGGAGACTGTGCCGAATCACCAATCGAAGCCATTTCTTCCATCTTCTTCGGCAAACCGGATTTTGGTTTACGAAGTGCCATCGACATCATTGTAAACCCAGCCTTTCCGGCTGTGGTGTAGACCAGACCGATCTGCTGCAGGGAGCTCAGTCCGAAGTTTGTCAGTCCGGTCAGAACACCCGCTGTGAGCATCGTCCGGTCCGTGAAACCCGGCAGCGGGATGCCTTTGCATTGGCAGTACCATCCGTAGAGGTAGACGAAGGGCAGGGTCACGATGGCGCCGATGGAGAAGCGCATGAGGCCGAAAGTCATCGGGCCGATGTAGTCCATGCCTGTTTTCTGGAAAACAAAAGACACGCCCCAGATGAGGGCTGCCAGGAACAGGAGTGATTCACCTTTTAACTGTTCTTTCATAGAAGGTCGACCTTATTCTTTGTCCTTTTCCAGAAGTGCGATAACGGTAACTGCAATCAGTATTATAACACCTCCGATGATCTGCATGGGAGTGAGGATTTTGCCGAAGATAAAAATAGAGAAAATGACCGCCGTTACGGGGAGTACATTTTCAAACGCAGACACCAGCGTCGTGGACAGCTTGCCGACGGCGTAGATGTAGCCGAACTCGCCGATGATGATGCACACGATGGCGGTCGCCAGTGTTACCACGATCCCCATCGGAGTCACCGTGACCGGCGCGTGGGTCACCGCCTGGGTGATGATGACGGCGGGGATCTGCAGGATCAGACCGGAAAGGAACAGCCCCGTCAGAAGCGTCAGCAGATCGTATTTATCATAAAGGGGTTTGACCACAACGATGTAAATGGTCCAGGAAATCGCGGCTGCAAACATGGCCAGAACGCCGATCGCGCTGATTCCCATTGGCTCACCGGAGACCAGCAGATAGACGCCGAGGATCGAAGCCAGGATGCACACGACCTTGAGCGGCGTGATCTTGTTTCCATAAAAAATGCGGTCACCGATCATGCCGAAAATCGGAACCGTCGCCATGATCAAAGAGGAGAACGACGCGGACGTCAGACCCGTGCCGAGGTTTTCGATGGTGAAATAAACGGACATGCCGATCGCGCCCGAAATGAAGATGCGGGGCATGTCTTCTTTTCTGATGTGCAGGCCGCCCCGGAACAGGAATGTTCCGATCGTCAGAAAGACGGCGCCGATGACGAGCCGCATAAAGGTGAACATGGCGGGGGACATGAATCCCATCATATACTCAATGGCGATGAAGTCGAATCCCCAGATAAAGTTGACGCCGACGATGGCGAGCAGCGGTTTCAAAAGTGTGTTGTTGGTTTTCATTATTCTGCCTTCCTTGCAAGCCATATCAAACCAGTAGAAAGAGGTCTTCAATGGATAGTTTAAACACCTTTGCTCTGGGAAGCAATAAGCAATTTAAAATTAACTTCGCCGGAGGCGATCTTTCCTCCGATGCAGGACTCCTTCTCATCAAGGAATTCGCTGCCAAAATCGGTTTCGAAGATCTTGTCAGAAAGAACTTCAAGACTAATGATCACGCAGCTTCCCGCCATCATACTAATGCGGACAACCTGCTTCAAATGATATACCAGACCATCGCCGCCTAAAAAAGAAACTCGTATATGCGTGAAAAACCTCTGTGTACGCATTTAGTTAAGGGCGCAAACCCTTGGCATTACTGGACTTTTCCCTTAAAAACAAAACTCCGGGGATTTCTCCTCGGAGCCCTGTTCATTGGCTAGGGTAGGCAGCTTTGTTTTCACAAGCGTCCAGTATTTGCAACGTTTTCAGCCTCCGGGCAAATAATTTCTCCAATTTTTTCTCCAACGGCGTGCGTTTGTCCGCTGTTTATTTAGGCCATTGCACTTCTGTTTTTTTCTGTTTTTTCAAGCACTGTCTTTTAATTATTTCTTTGCCCCCAAAGCAGCCATAAACAGGCTGTAATAGTCGTCCTCATTCTCCAACATCGGGGAATTCTCACCTCCGCCGTTGGTCGCTCTTCGCATGCTGGCATATGCTTCCTCTCCGGCATATACAAGATCCATTTCATAGATCTCATAACCCTTTTCACGG
>JBGUKV010000017.1:0-45545 GCA_045114655.1 Candidatus Allocopromorpha sp.
AAACAATCAGAAAACAGCATGAAGATGCGGAACGAGCTGTGAGCCGTTTAGAGGGCGAGATCATATCTACCCAAGAATCACTTAAGCAATGCGAGGAAAAGGCCGTAGAGGTCAAATCAGAGGCTCTCAGGCTTGCAGAAACGGCGAATACCCTCTCAGAATCTGTGACGAAGTACACACAGGCGAAGGCCGTGCATGGCACTCTCCTGCCATACATCTCGCAGCGGAATGAGATCCCTCTCTGGGAGGAACGCCGGAAGCACTATCAGGAGAACCTTGAAGCGGCGAAGGCAAAGCGAACCGAAGACGAGCACGCTCTGACGGATGCCATCGTCCGCATGACAGGCGCTAAGACAGAACTTGACACCTTTGATTCCGACATCGAAGAGAAAATGTTCGACATGGAACTGAAGCTGAAGGCAAACGCCCAGACTCAGGAACGGCTGAACATCACGAAGGGCACGCTCACTCAGAAGCTGGAGGACATCGGGTCGTTGAAGGAACAGATCTCCGTCCTCCAGAAAAAGATCGATGCTGACGCGGTTCTCTCGGTCAGGTATGACGCACTGAAGCAGGCCTTCAGTCAGGATGGGGTTCCTCACCAGATCATCAGGAACATCATTCCTCATATCACCGATACGGCCAACTCGATCCTCGGATCAATGACCGGCGGGACGATGGGCGTGGAGTTCGTTCTGGACAAGATCGTGAAGGGAACAGGGAACGAGAAGGCGACCCTTGATGTGCTGATTGACGAGTACGGAAAGACAAAGCTGCCTTACGCAGCGAAGTCCGGAGGTGAAAAGGTTAAGTCCTCTCTCGCCGTTATCCTCTCCCTTTCAGAGATCAAAGCAACCGCCGCCGGGATCCAGCTGGGCATGCTCCATATTGACGAGCCGCCGTTTCTGGACGATGAAGGCACACAGGCTTATGTGGACGCGCTGGAAGCGATCAGGCAGAGATACCCGAACATGGAGATCATGGCGATCACGCATGATGACGAGTTCAAGGCCAGGTTCAGCCAGAGCGTCACAGTAACAAAGGACGAAGACGGAAGCCACGTCCAGTGGGATTAACAGGGAGGGAGTTGGATTGGCAAAAAGGTATTACTGGCTAAAACTGCCGGACGATTGGTTCCGGCAGAAGCCAATCAAAAAGTTGCGCAAGATAGCCGGTGGCGATACCTATACGATCATCTATCTCAAAATGCTCCTTGTGGCAATCAAACAGGATGGGAAGCTGTATTTCGATGGTGTCGAGGATGTCTTCTATGAAGAACTGGCACTTGATATAGACGAAGATCCTGAGAACGTGAAAGTCACTGTTGCATATCTACTCTCCCAGCATCTGATGGAGCTTGTAAGTGAAGACGAATACACGCTCCCGGAAGCACTGAAATTAACAGGATCCGAGAGCGCAAGCGCGGAGCGAATGAGGAAGCTGAGAGATAAAAAAGCGTCACAATGTGACGCCGATGTGACACTACCGTTACACCTGAGTGACGTAGAGAAAGAGATAGAGAAAGAGAAAGAGATAGAGAAAGATAAAACCTTCTGCCCGGAGCCGAGCTCCGGACCGCAGCCGATGGTGGAGAAAGGGCCAGCTGCGGTAACCGCTGTGAAAGGAATAGACAGCCGAGCGGGGGTGATGGTGGAGAAAGCAGCAGAGCCGCCCCTGGAGGTTTTTATCCAATTGCCACTGAACGACGGAAAGATGTTCGATGTGACAAGGGAATACGTGGAAGAAAAGAAAAAGCTATATCCCGCTGTCGATGTCGAACAGGAACTCCGCAAAATGCGCGGATGGTGCGATGACAATCCTGCGAACCGGAAAACTGCCAGAGGTATCAAGAGGTTCATCAACGGCTGGCTAACACGGGAACAGGATCGTGGTCCAAGGAAACAATCGCAGTTCCAGAATCACAAAAGCACAAATCGGTTCAACAACTTCACGCCGAGTGGAACGGACTGGGACGCGGTAACAGACCAGATCATCCTGCAGGAAGGAGGTGGACAATGAGACATTTCAAAGCTCAGGACGAATACGAAAAAGAATTCGAAAAGATAATGGACAAGCTGACTTACAACCGGATGAAGTGGGAAGTCTGGGCAGACCTCATAACCATGATGGCCACCTCCATCAGCAACGCGCTTGACCCGGACAGCGCGAGAAGGCAAAGACGCGAAAAGGAATATCAGGGCTGCCTAAAACGGTGCGGCGGCGTTGAACTTCCTGCGAAAGCCTTCGGCGTGGTAGTGGACGCGTTGGAAGCGAATCCCGATCAGGATTTCCTCGGATCTCTCTACATGAGGTTTGAGCTCGGGTCTCACTGGCACGGACAATTCTTCACTCCATACAGCATATGCCATCTCATGGCCGATCTGCAGATGAATGATCTTCCGGAGAAGATCGACCAGGATGGTTGGATATCTATCTGTGATCCGTGCATCGGAGGCGGGGCTATGATGATTGCCGCTGCCAACAAAGCAAGGATCATGGGCATCAACTACCAGAACTCTATGATTTTCGTCGGACAGGACATTGACAGGATCGCCGGCATGATGGCCTACATCCAGATGTCGATGCTCGGAATGCCAGGATACATAGTGATCGCTGACACACTCCGCAGTCCAATGACGGGGGACGTGCTGATACCTGACGAAAAGGAGGGACAGGAATTCTGGTACACGCCTTTCTATTATCGCGATGAGTGGTCACTCAGAAAGGTGTGCAGAAAAATGGATCTTCTGACCAAAGTCAGAACGCCGGTAATCGAGCCGGATCCGGTCAGGAAATACACATTCTTTTTCAATTTTGGAGAGGAGGAACTGAATGAAAGACAAAGCTATCAGCAAGCTTCGTCAGGAATTGGAGAAAGCGAAAGACAAATCATTTGCTGATCCAGTCCTAAACCACATGATTAAGCGCATCGGAGAAGACGAAGGCCTTGCGGAAGATGTGCTGAAGAAGCAGAAAACATGGGATCAGTGCTTCAAGTACATCTACGAGAAGGCACGGAAAATGGCAGGAGGACAGAAAGCCGCTGCAATTATCGACGAGACGGTTTTCGAATGGGCCGAAGACTACTACAGGGGAACAGACAAGGATGTCGAGAAGGTGGCCGGGAAGGCCGCAGAAAAGCCCTCTGGCAAGACGAAGCCCGCAAAGCCTAAGACTTCTACATACGACATGAAGAAAGCCATAGAGAAGGCCACTGCAAAGCCAGAGGAAGGCAAGAAGGACGAGGACGAACCAGAGCCTGAGATCCTGGCAAAGCCAAAGGCTCAGAAGAAGCCGAAGAAAACACAGAAGGAACTGGACGAGGAATCCGGGCAGATGAACATCTTCGATCTTCTGGGAGGATTCGGTGGATAAGAAAATGCTCCGGCAGATACCGAGGCCAGAGACAAAGCCGGAGTATATCGAACTGGCCAAGAACACGCAGTCAAGCGCCTGGATGCTTCACGTATCGGAAGCAGACGGACTCATGCAGGTGACGGCATGGGACGCGGCAGAGCTGAGAAATGACGGGAACGCTCAGGCAAAGTTCAGGTTCTTCTTATGGGAGGACGATTACATCACGCAGGACCTGAGGGTCGAAAAGACAAAGTGGCTGACAGGGAAAGTATCGAGCACTCTCTCGATCGGGTACTGGAACAATAAGTGGTCAGGAACCATTTTCGTGGACACGCAGAGCCGGGAGCTGTTTGAGAAAAGATTCCCGCCGATGGCCAGGAGCTGGTGGGGAACAACAGAAAAGAATCCGTTCGTCACCATCGATGACTGGCAGGACAAAATACTGGCAAGACGGCTCAGTGACAGGCACGAACGGGAACTGGCACACACGAACCTGATGATGGAGCTTGTCCCGGACCTTCCGGAAGACTTTGAGACGTGGATCCACGACTACGGAATGAGATCCCGCCGGTATCTGATCTATGACGGCAACAGCAAGATCCGGATCAGACAGGCATTCTGCACGGAATGCGGTCAGCATATGGAGATCGATTCCAGAGAAGTCAGGCTGCGGATGAACGAATGGGGCGAATGCCCGTGTTGCGGAAGCCCTGTCGTAATGAAAACCATCAAGCGGTGGCATACACAGGAACTCGCGACAAACCATGTAGCGATCGTCCAGAAGCTTGAGGATGGAAAACTCCTCTTCCGCTGCTTAGGTGTCGACTACCTCTTCCACAAGGAAGAGTTCCCGCTGCTGACGATCAGCAAACGCCAGGGCATCTACGAGATCTACCGGATATTCATGGATGGACGCCATTGGGAAAGCTTCGAATATGCGGAGTATAAGCAGAGCCACAAAGAACGCTGGTGCCCGGACACGGGAAAGATCGGGATAGAAGAATTCATCATACGCCGTGACGGCCTGAGGGAGCTGTTGGCCGGGACTCCCTATCAGTATAGCGGACTGGAAGCCCTCCAGGAGAAGGAAGAGTTCCGCGAAATAGAGATATTCCGCTACCTTCGGGCATACGAGAAATGCCATGATCTGGAGATGCTTGTCAAAGCCGGGCTGTCAAGGCTTGCGGTGGAAAATATCCACAATATCCTGTACTGGCATGAGAAGAATCCGATCAGGGATCTGAAGATGCTGACAAAGCCTCATCTGAGGATGCTGCGAGAAATGAACGGCGGCAACAGCATGGTAAGCCTTTTTCGCGAGGTCGAACTCACACGGAAGGAAATCACCATACCGGATCTGAAGGAATTCATTGAAGCATTCGGAACAAGCCAGACAGTTCTCAGGGCAATCTACAACAACAACCTGTCCGTCAGGAAATTCTCCAGATATGCGATGAAGCAGGCAGGAAGGTGGAAAAAGGACGCATCTGCCAGAGCAAACTTCTTCCATGACTGGATGGACTATACAGGCTGGTGTGAGGAGCTCGGATACGACATGAATGATCCTTACGTTCTGATGCCTCCTGATTTCAAAAAGGCCCATAACAGGGTGCACAAAGAACTTCAGGATCGGCGCGACGCAGAGCTCAGGAAGTCAATGGAGCAGCTCGACATCATAATCCGGGAGCAGATGGTTTTACTGTCAGACCAGGATCCAATGCACTTGGAAACGAAGAAATACCTGATCAGGCTCCCCGGATCAGTTGACGAACTCAGAGAAGAAGGAAAGACTCTGCACCATTGTGTCGCAACATATGCGAATAAAGTCGCAGAAGGTAAGACAACAATCCTGTTTGTCAGGAGGGTGGAAACACCGGATATCCCATTCTTTACGATGGAATGGCGCGACAACAAAGTAATCCAGTGCAGGGGCTCCCACAACTGCGACATGCCGAACGATGTCAGGGCTTTCGTCAAAGCGTTTGAAAGAAAAATGCACGAGGCTATGGCAAAGGATACTAAACGTCTGAAAGTGAGGGCCAGCTGATGAAGAAGCAGATCATAAGGAGTATCCGAAAAGGCTCCGTCCAGTGGAGTGAAGAAGACCGTCTGAACTTGGCAACACTTCTGGTCAAATGCGGGTATTCAGTCAGGATAAACCGACAGCCGGCTGAAGGATCCGAAGGCAAGAAGAACGCGCAGATGGAATACACGGTCGAATATTGGGAGGCGGAAGATGCAGTACACGAGAATTGAATGGGCTGAATACACCTACAACCTTATCACAGGATGTGAATACGACTGTGATTACTGCTTCGCAAGGCGGCTGGCAAAGGCACAGGGCGGCGATATCCGGAGGCAGAAAGCAATGTCGGACGCCTATACGGAGATCAACGGCTGCTATGACCTGAAGTCTCCGATCAGGGACGAGAACGGACGGATCGTGGAATATCCCTTCGGCTCCGCTCCCACTCTTCACAGGTACAAGGCGAACGACTACCGGCCTATCCGGGAAAGCCGGCGCGTACTGGTGAACGCGATCTCAGACGGATTCGGAGACAGCATTCCTGATGACTGGATCCGCTTCGTGTTTGAGACATGCGCTGCGACACCGCAGC
The DNA here is from genome assembly GCA_045114655.1 of Candidatus Allocopromorpha sp. Classification (GTDB taxonomy): domain Bacteria; phylum Bacillota; class Clostridia; order Peptostreptococcales; family Anaerovoracaceae; genus Lentihominibacter. The sequence continues at coordinate 5,976 of JBGUKV010000017.1, forward strand.
ACTACTACATGTTCCTCACCAGGAATCCGAAGAGATACGGACAGGTGGATCTTCCGGACGGGGATCACTACTGGTACGGAGTCACTATTACATCAAACAGGGATCTCGAAAAGATCGATCTGCTTCCTCAGGGAAGGAAGACGTTCATCAACTTCGAGCCGCTTATGGAAAATCTGTTCCTGTCCCCGGAAGATCTGAAGTGCGTCGACTGGATCACGATCGGCGCCATGACGGGCAAGGTGAAGAACAAAGTGGTCCCGCAGCGGGAATGGCTGGAGTCAATACTCGCACTCGCCAGCAGGATGGAAGTTCCGGTGTTCATGAGGGACAACCTCAATGTAATCGTCGGCGAAGAACTGATGTCACAGGAATATCCGGAAGAGCTCACCCTAAAGGGAATGGGTCGGCTTCAGTCCTGGCTCACTACGGACAAATGCATGGAATGCAAGAAGAAGCTGAAGAAGCACAACATGGTCACGCTTCAGGCAAGGGTCGGGACGGCCTACAAAGACAAGCGATATACCTGCATCCGGATCGGAGCCATGTGCTTCAAATGCTACTCAAAGTTCTGTAAGGATCACAAGATATACGGATTTGAAGAATATCTGAAACATGAAAAGGAGATAGAGAATGGCAAAGAAAAGAAGCTGCCGGAGAACAATTGAGGAAAATGCAGCCCATGGCGTGGCTGTACGGATCAGGAAGATGACGGATATGCAGATCATTGAGTATATGGCCGAGATCCGGAAGAAGGCTTATGAGGAAGCCTCGGACGATATGAAGGACGCGAAGAAGGCCGTCTGCGAATCATGCAACAGGAATGAGCCGGTAAAGACAGCGCAGGACTTCATCGACGTACTGAAGAAGGAGAAGATTCCCGGAGTCGGGGCCGTAACGATTAGCAAGCTTCTGGAGGTAGCAAAGAAATATGGATTCATACAGCCGATCACTGCAGGGTAAGCGGTCACGCTCAGATGGTGAGTACTTTGAGGCCATGATCGAAGACGCATGCCGGTTCTATGAGAACAAAGGAATCTGTGCGATAGACAAGACCCCGGAGCCGATGCGGATCCTGAAGCCTTATGACCGGAAGAAAGGCCAGTTCATAGCGTGCTTCGCGAAACAGGCACAGCCGGATTTCAAAGGAGCGCTCCAGGACGCGACCATGGTTCTGTTCGATGCGAAGCATACAGACGCCGGGCAGATCCGCAGGAGCGTGGTCACTGAGGAACAGGAAGAATGCTTTGAGAGATACACAAAAATGGGCGCCTTCTGTTTTCTGGTGATCTCGCTCGGGTTTAAGGATTTCTACCGGGTTCCATGGGTGATCTTCCGGGACATGAAGAAGATCTATGACCACAAGTATATGGACAGGCGCGACCTCTTCCGCTACCAGATAACTTTCAAGAATGGAATCCTTCGCTTCCTTGACGGAGTGGAGCTGAGAGGAGAAGACAATGAAAATTAACAGATACGAATTGATGAGGGCCATTGATAAGGCAAAAGGCATTGTTCAGAAGAACACTTCTATGCCTGCCCTCTCTGCGCTTTTGATTGATGGGCAGAGAGCCATTGCATCCAATACGGAGATTACCTTAGAGGTCAAATTAGAGGCTTCTGGAGGCACTTCTCTCCTACTACCCATGAGGGCATTTGACATTATCAGGAACCTTCCGGAGAGCGATCTTGACATCGAACAGGACGCGGATCAGACGGTGGTGATCAGCTCCGGAAAGATAACCAGCCGGTTCGCCAGTTACAAGGTGGTCGACTTCACGCTGCGGCGGGAAAGGCCTGACGCGGACGGGATTGTCCTTCCCGGAGAGAAACTGCTCGAGGCATTCTCAAAGGTGGTATTCGCTGCGGACGAGAACGCATCACGACGGGAGTTGACAGGAGTAAACCTCCGGGCGTCAGGCGGGATCTTCACAATCACAGCAACGGACGGACACATGGTCGCAATCGACGAGGTGATCGCGGACGGAGTCACGGACATGGACCTGATCATTCCGAAGAACACGGTGCGGAAACTGATCGGTATGGATATGGATGACAACATCACCCTTACCTACGACAGAAACAGTGCTGTGTTTGAAACGGATGCATACACGATCTATTCCAGGCTCATCGATGGCAAATACATAAATACTGCGCAGCTGTTCGCGCCTGAAGACCAGCTGCAGACGATACGCATGGACCGCAAGGATCTGGTCTCAGCACTTACAAGGGCAAACCTGTGCAACTCGGATGAGGTAAAGCACGCGCTGGTTGTGCAGCTGAACGGCCAGACAATGGACATGACACTGGTGGCAAGCACGAGCGGATATCACGAAATCCTGGAAGTAGATACTGAATTCAGCGGAGACATGAAAATCGGCATGAATCCAAAGATGCTTCTGGAAGCCCTCAAAGGATATTCGGGAGACATCATCACTCTGAAATTGATGGGGCCGAGAACTCCTGTTTACATCTCGGAAGAAGAATCGGCCCTGAAAATGATTGTGCTGCCAGTGAATATTTAAGCGCCGCCGATACATCACAATAATGGCGCTTCACAAAGGGAGCGGATGGTGGTCTTCCGCTCCCGGAAAGGAGGATACATGGACTTTGATAAATGGCCGGCGCTGCTCGACTGTCCGTTCTGCGGCGAGATCGCAACGCTCGCACATGATCAGGATCGTGATCAGTGGCAGGTGGTTTGCACTTTCTGCGGTGGATCTGTAGGAGCAACTCCGATCAGATATGATACTCCGGGGGCTGTGATCAGGGCTTGGAACACCAGAGGAGGAATTACGATAGAGCAGGAGGACATATGAGAAAGCAGAGAGAACTGAGAAGAACAAAAGGGCTGAAGGTGGAAAAAGCCAACTACGCCCACGGAGTCGGAGAAGTCGATATTGGAAACTGGCGTGGTTCCGTGATCTGGACCACAGAGGACGGATGGGATCATGTATCCGTCGCCCCTTATGACCGTGACATTCTCCCATCCTGGGAGGACATGTGTGTTCTGAAGGACATGTTCTTTGATGAAGACGAAACGGTAGTTCAGTTTCATCCGTCGAAGAAAGAGTATGTGAATCTCGTAAAAAACTGCCTGCATCTGTGGAGACCAAATATCGGTGAATTGGTCATCCCACCGGGAAGTCAAATTTGAGAAAGGAGGAATGTATCAGGTAATTGATATGGGGAACAAGAAGCAGACAAAGCAAAATATTTTGAACAGCATGAGATGGTGCAATGCCTGGTCTTGCCGTGAGTTCGACTGTCCGCGTCATCCGGACAATATCCCTAATAGATACCGGAATTCAGCTTTCAGGTACGTGGATTCAAGCAACTTTGAACACTGCAAAAGGTGGGAAAACGTCGCGGCCAGGAAAAAGCAGGAAAAGGAGCAGAAAAATGAGGATAACGTTTTATGAATTTGCAGCACTCTTCTCTCTCCTTGCGGTTGGCTATGCTGCAGGTTGGTGTTTCAAGGGCCTGTGGGATAAAGAAGTGAACTACAGGCTGTCAGAGGAACAATCCTCTTTGACGGAAGAGGAACAAAACTAATCAGAATTGAAAGGAGCTATCAGCAATGAAAGATGGATATTATGCAGAGATTTATTTCCATGGGAAGGTAAAGAAGATCCCGATAAGAAAGCCGGTTCATGTCAGCCAGTTTGAGTACGACTATCTCATGGCACAGAAAGATGTCGATACGCAGAAATGGCACATGAGCCGCATGATCGAAAAAGGATATTTCAAAGGCCTGGCACCATACGCCGTTGTAGAGGTAACAGATCGCGGAGAGGCATGGACCTATGTTCTGATCGGCGTGATCAGGGATCTACTTTGTGCTGATGCGTTTGTCATAGACGGGAAGGAGGCCTGAGTGCGCTATTCCATTGAAGATCTGAAGCAGATAGGTGCCTTGGAGTTCCGGGTTATTCCGACAGGAGAATATATAACAGCTGGAAACGGCAAAAGAAAGATGGTGACGGTCGGAAAAGAATATGTTCCCACTCGTTACGGGAAGTTTGATAAAGACGAATGGTGCTGTCTGTTGGAAGAGGCCATTCGCGAAGAGGACAAGAATACTCTCCTATTTCAGATTGAAACGCACTGCCGACTACATTGCGCTTGGCTCCATACCGATCAGGCCGTTCATGAATATGCGATGAGCTGCCTTAGCAGCGGAGCCTATAAGCACTGGAAAGACTTTAAGGAGGTTGCAAATGAGTAAGTGTAAATCATGCGGTGCGGAGATCAAGTGGATCACTACCGTAAATGGAAAGAGCATGCCGGTCGATGCGGAGCCTGTGCAGTTTCATCAAGATCCGTCCGGGGCAGAGATATTTGTCACAGATGGCGGCGCGGTTGTTCGTGGAATAACCGCGAAGGCAGGCGAAGAAGGTGCGACCACAGGATATAACAGCCACTTCGCAACATGCCCTTTCGCCGATCAGCATCGCAGGAGGTAAAAATGAAGACGCATAACATAAAGATCCGGAAGAAATTTGCTGATGAGGTTATTGCTCACAGGAAGACTTTCGAGATCAGGAACAACGACAGGAATTATCAGAAAGGAGACATCATCCAGTTCCAGGCGGTTGATAACAAAACCGGCCAGCCGATTGGGCACAAGATCAACCACCAGAAATGGTGCATTACTTATCTTCTCTCCGGCTGGGGGCTGGAACCCGGGTACGTTGTTTTCTCAATAAAAGAGGTGACGAAATGATAGCATTACTTCTCTCCGCTTCCATCACTCTCGCAGGCATCGGCCCTGATGGCATGGTTCACGAAGATGATACTGTTACAGTTTATCAGGAGCTGGCAGCAAAGGAAACGGAAGCCGAATGGCACTGGGATCGATCCTATGGATCTGATGACTGGTATATAGCAAATCTGATTATGGCAGAGGCGGGGAACACAGATAAACAGGAACGTCAGTGGACGGGATCCGTGCCGCTCAACAGAGTTGATTCACCGGATTTTCCGAACACCATAAAAGAGGTGGTGGAACAGCCCGACCAGTATGCCACGTATTCGGATGGCAAATTCTACATGATGGTGGACGGAGTCTGGACAAGCAGCGATTATTGGGAACCCACGGAAGAAGCCTGGCGGGATGCCGAAGAACTGCTCGACAAGTGGTACCGCACCGGAGAAACGTACCTGGACGAATGCTATGTATGGCAGAGCCGCAGCGTGCAAGGGATCGGAGGGTTCTGGTCTCCGTGGGGCCAGTGGTTTGGATATTCATAAGGAGGATTACATGAAAGAAAGAGCAATGAAGATTGTCTATGATTACATTAACGAGCATCTGGACAAGAGTGATCCGGTGCCGACGTATGAGGTGTTCTTGGTATGGATGTGCAAAACGCTTCAGAACTGGAAGTTCCTGATTTCTTCGACACTGTTCGATGGAATGTACTACGAGGTTACATACAACGGTGACAATGAGGAATGGTATCTTGACGCATACAAAAAGTTCGAGAACAAGGTCATAAAGGAGAAAAAGGCATGACGAACAGCGAGAAGATCCGGGCGATGAATGATGACGAGCTATCGCGAAAATTATGTTCGTTGCAGAAAGCTTGTGGGTACTGTCTTGGATATCGGTATTGTAATGCTTATACACCAGGCGAAGGCAACGGCATTATGAAATGGTTGAGAATGGAATCGGAGGACAAAAAATGACCCGGAAAGAGGCAATCCAGCTCCTTCGTGCTCTGATGGAGGTCGAGGATAATCCGAAATATTATCAGGCATTGTATCTGGCAGTTAAGGCTCTGGAGACGATGGAGTATGTGGAGGTCGAGCAATGAGCCACGGAAAGGTTTGCTGTAATTGTAACCATTGCATCAGAAGCAGAGATGATAAATATAACATCATTATCTGTAGATGCGATGTGCATGACATGTATCTCAGCTACGCATCAGTGATGGGAGGCTGTTGCAAGCATTGGGCGAAGAAACAGGAAGGCGAGGAGATAGGAAGGCGAATGATGATAGAAAACATTACACAAGAAAATTTTGGAACCCTTGCAATCTGCGCGATTCGCTACTGCCACGGACGGCAGACGTATATGCCTGATTTGGTACGAAATATTATTGCTCCGCATTTGCCTGACGTTAGCGACAAAGACTTGACGGTCATGATTGAGGATTGTGATTTCCAGGAGCGAATGCATCTGTACGGAGATGAGCAGATCGACAAGCCGGGATGGATAAGGTGGAAGGAGCTATTGATTGCGGAGAAGAATCGGAGGGTGAGTGATGAGCGCAACTGTTGTAAAGTTATCAGAGTATAAACGAGACTGCAAAAACTGCGATTACAGCGATGAAGATACCTGCACCTGTCCGAATGGGTGGTTTTTGGATGATAAAAACAGATGTGCGCAGTTCAAGCGGAAGCAAAAGCAGGAGGGCGAAGGATGACAAGGGAGGATATGTTAGACTGCTTGCACTATGAACTCGAAAATCTCAGGGTGGCACGAGGGTCAGACTATAGTGGCGTAGAAGCTATAGAGATGGCAATCAACGCACTGGAAGCGCAGGAGAAGGCACAGAAAGTCTCCAACAACTCGTCAGAACTCGACAACAATTTTGGAGAGTTAATCAGCCGTCAGGCGGCAAATTACAAAATATGTAATGCCTGCGGAATGATAGATTGCGACCAGATGGACAAATGCAAAAAGGTGTTTACCGCGCAGCCCGAAAAATGCACGGAAACGCACTCGTGCGATTTAATCAGCAGAAAAATGGTGCTTGCGCTACCGAGAAATAAAGTGCGAAGTCTCCGCACATATGAAGTTGTCGAGGAGACTATTAATGTAACGGACATAGAGCATTTGCCATCCGCACAGCCAGATAAAAGTAAGTATGAATATCACTACGATCATACAGACTGCATATGGTACAGACCTGAAGCTCGAAATCGATGCCCGTCGACGTGCGCACAATACCGTGATGGATGGAATGACGCCATGCAGTACATTTTCAGAGACGGAAAAGGGTATAGACCTTATAGGAGATATAAACCGTATGAGCGATAGAAAGGAGAAACAATGGAGAAGAAAAACACCTATGATTCAGCAACTGGACAGTATATGAACCCGGAAAACAAAAGCCTTGGAGAGATCTACAAGGAAGGCATGACAAAAGGATTCTCTGATGGATATGAGGCAGGATACAGAAGAGCTTTAGCAGATATGGAGGATGATGGGAAATGAAGATAATTGAGCCGAGTGTAGAGCTGGAAGAAATTGTAGACAGCCTCGCAGTTATGGAAAAGATCGAGCGTGCAGCCAGGACGTGCTATAAGAGCGAAGGGAGAATCGAAGAAGGCAGCGCGGAAAAGCTGATCAGGTCCTGCATCAAAAGAGGCCATGAATCAGTGATCGAACACTCGTCCGTCACTCTCCGCTTCGTCTGCGATCGCGGCGTCTCTCATGAGATCGTCCGGCACAGGATCGCCAGCTATTCACAGGAATCGACAAGGTACGTCAACTATAAGGATGGTATTGACTTTATCAGACCGTGCTACTGGGAGAACGATCCGGAGAAAGCTAAGATCTGGAAGACTGCTATGGAGTTTGCAGAAGTCTGTTATGGCAACCTGATCAAGTTCGGCGCAACACCTCAGGAAGCACGGGCCGTGCTACCGAACAGCACCAAGACGGAGCTGGTGGTTACGATGAATCTGCGAGAATGGCGCCACTTCCTGAAGCTCCGCTGCAGTAATGCAGCTCACCCGCAGATGAGGCAGGTCGCATGCATGGCCAGGGATCTTCTGAAAGCAGAGCTCCCGGTCATATTCGAAGACATAGAATGATCTTTCTGGAAGAATGGAGGTGGTAAGGATGCCATCAAGTCCGGTAGGTGAGATCACATGCCCTGTATGCGGAAAAATATTCCACTGCTATTACGTTGATACATGGGCTTATGCAAAGATATGGTTCGGGAAACAGTATGTGATGTGTTCGTGGAGCTGCTTTAGGAAAAAGGAAGCGGAAATGGAAGAGAAAAAATCAAGACGCGGAAGGAAGAAAGGGGGTTGAGATGGACACAGAGCATAAACAGATGAATATCAGTATTGCGAAAGCGCTCGGTCCGGAGTCACAGCTTCGGCAACTGATGGAAGAATGTGGCGAACTGATAACAGCGGCCAACAAAGTGATTCGCGTATACAAAAAGACCAGCACTGTCTTTGAGCGGGTAAAGGTTCGGCGTAACCTGATAGAGGAAGCTGGCGACGTGATTGTGATGCTCAATCAGATAATGTACCTCATGAGCATCACGGATGCTGAATTGTCTGAGATCATGGAAATGAAGGTTGACCGGACATGGCAGAGAGTCGCTGCAGAAAAAGGATGGGAACCATGTGGATCAGATGCCAAAGATGCGGAAAAAGGCTGACGGATCCGGAGTCAAAGGTAAGAGGCTATGGCCCGGAGTGTTGGAGCACAATAACAGGTGAAAGTACTGTCGGCGCGATACCAGGCCAGATCACATTGTATGATATACTTAGAGGGGAGGAAAAAGAGAATGAAACAGTTGATGAAATGCCCGATCTGCGGGAAGGTGTTCACGGATCCACCCGCACTCTCCCGCAAGGATAATAAGACGCAGATCTGTTCTGAATGCGGAATTGACGAGGCGCTTGAGGCATTCTATAAAGCTGATGGAAGAAGCAAGGAAGAACTGGAAAAGGCAAAAGCGGAAATCCATAAGATGATAGCTGACAAGGCAGAAAACGGTGAATGATTGTGGGAGACAAAAAGAAAGACTGGAAGCTTCATAATACACGGCTCCTGTTAAAGCATTACCGCGATCTGAAGGACAGGTGCAATAAGGGAGTCTATGACAGCCGGATGCTTGACCAGAGGACACGCTTCGAGCAGATCGAGGATCTGATGCAAGGCCGGGACGATGACATAATACTGGACTCCACGTACCGCTCTATCCTCCGGACGCGCACCATGGTCGCGGACATCGAAGCGATGATGAAAGCGTATAAGGCAGACGCGCAGCGCGGGACCGACACTGAAAAGCGGCGGGTTCAGGTAATCTTCTGGTTCTATATTGCAAAAAAGCGCATGGATACCGGCCAGCTGGCAAAGAAGTTCGGAGTCTCACGGAGGCAGATCCAGATGGATCTCAGGGAAGCGGAAGCGCACCTTTCCGCGAAATATTTTGGAGTCGACGGGGTTCGTTTTTTAACGGAAGAAACCGCAGAAACTGCGAATAAATAACACTTGTTTAGCAGACCTTGCAATTCGCTCTTGACTTCGTTTTCAAAATTGCGTATGTTATAGGGGATGAAGTTTGATCATGCTTGCCACATGAGAAGAGACGAAAGGGCTCTGGTTCGCCAGGGCCCTTTTACTATGTCCGGAAAGGAAGTGAATAAACGGGATGGCCAACTCCTTCGCAGCGGTTAATGTTGGATGAACATAAACGGAGGAGAAAAATGATAGGTATAGTCATCCTCGTGGTGTACACAGCGATCATGCTGACAGCCACACTATTATTCACAAAACGGAGTGAAGGTGAAGACTTTCACGTAGGCAACCGGAAAATGGGAACGTTCCCTTCAGCCATGAGCATCGCAGCCACATGGATATGGGCTCCGGCGCTGCTCGTCTCTGCGGAGAACGCCTATAAGATGGGCATACCTGGACTGTTCTGGTTTGTCGTGCCGAATGTATTATGCCTGATGCTCTTTATCCCGTTCGCTAAGAAGATCAGGGAAAAGATGCAGAACGGCATCACGCTTTCCGGATTCATGGGAACGCAGTACAAAAGCGCGGGCGTCAAGCGCGTGTACGGATTCCAGCTCTCGTTTCTGGCGATCCTCTCCACGGCAGTGCAGCTGCTGGCCGGAGGAAGCATCGTCAGCAAGATCACAGGTCTGCCGTTCATACTGGTAACAATTATCCTGGCGGCAATCGCTTTTTCATATTCGCAGTTCTCCGGGATCCGTGCTTCCGTCCTGACCGACGTTATCCAGATGGCGCTGATCCTCGCCGGCTGTGCGCTGATGGTGCCTTGGGCACTTGGGATGCACGGCGGCGTAAACAATCTGGTAAAGGGCCTCGGAGGAATCACAGGAGAATTCCGGAGCCTGCTCGGATCAAGCGGCTGGTCAGTCTTCATCTCGACAGGACTGGCAACCACAATCGGCCTGATCTCAGGTCCATTCGGAGACCAGTGTTTTTGGCAGCGGGCCTTTTCCATCAAGAAGGAAAAGATCGGAAGGTCATTCTTCCTCGGCGCGATCCTGTTCGGCATCGTACCGCTGAGCATGGGCGCTCTCGGATTCATTGCTGCAGGATCGGGAATGCAGGCTGAGAACACAGGACTGGTAAACTTCGAACTGATCGGGAAGATCTTCCCGGCATGGGTGATGGTTCCTTTCCTGTTCATGATGGTATCAGGCCTCCTGAGTACGATTGACAGTAACCTCTGTGCGGTAGCAAGCCTGACCACGGATCTGAAGGAAAGCAAACCGAGGATCGCAATGGTCGCGCTTCTCGCAGCGGGAATCTGCGTGGCATCAATCCCCGGCCTGACCGTATCGAAGCTGTTCCTGATCTATGGAACGCTCCGTGCCACTACTCTTCTGCCGACGGTGCTCACGCTTTGTGACGTGCATCTGAACAAAAATGGCGTGATCGCAGGAGTAATCACGGCCCTGTGCACGGGCCTCCCGCTGTTTTCATATGCCACGCTGAACGGACTCAGCGTATGGAAGAGCGTCTTCGCGCTATACACGGTGCTGATCTCCGGTACCATAGCGTTCGTATGGACACTCGCCTCACGGAAGGAGGCGGTTGACGTATGAAGAAGGTACTCGGAAGAAAGCAGAACACGACAACGGAGCAGGTCCGGGAGGTCATCGAACATATTGAAGAGTACGTGACCATCGACGAGGTGAAAAAAGCGCAGGCAGAGGCAGTCGAGGATATCCAGAGGATCCTGGATGGAAAGAATGCCGCTTTCGCATGGAGCGGAGGAAAAGACTCCATCGTGCTCGGAGACATCTGCAAGAAGGCCGGTATCAGGAAATCGGTATTCGCATACAGTAAGCTTGAATATCCCGCTTTCATGGAATGGGTGAAGAAGCACGCCCCGAAGGGCTGTGACATGATCTGCTCCGGGCAGGATCTCAAATGGCTGGAAAAGCATCAGAATATGATCTTCCCGCAGGACTCCGCGACGCTCGGAAGATGGTACGCCATCATTCAGCAGAAAACCTATGTCAGGTATCAGCTGGATAATAAGCTCGATATGATAATATCCGGACACAGGAGAATAGATGGAAACAACATCGGCCCGGACAGGCATGTAAGACGGAACAACGGATTTGACAGATACGCCCCGCTTGCTGACTGGCCGCACGAGCTGCTGTACGGATACATCCATTATTTCAAGCTCCCTCTCCCGCCGATCTATGATTGGAAGGACGGATGGAGACAGGGAACGCACTCCTGGCCCGCCCGGCTGAACATGAAGACACCCGAACAGGGATACAGGGAAGTCTGGGAGATCGACCACACGATCATCGAAGAGGCGGCGCAGGTCATTCCTGGCGCTAAATCGTTCCTCCAGAGTCTGGAGGTGGAAGCATGAAGGTGATCAAGGTAAAACTCACAGAACTGAAGCCGTCCGAGATCAATATCAGGATGCACCCGGCCCGGCAGATACAGGAATATATCCGCTCCGTGGAAATGTTTGGCCAGATCCGTCCGATTGTCATTGATGAGAACAACGTCATTATCGCCGGGAACGGTCTGTATCAGGCCATGCTGCAGATGGATATGGAATCTGCCGAATGCTATCAGGTCAAAGGAATGACCAAAAAGCAGAAGGAAAAGCTGATGCTGGCCGATAATAAGGTCTACGAACTGGGCGCGATGGATAACAAAGCCTTCGACCAGATTCTGAAAGACCTGGAGGACGATCTCGATGTGCCCGGCTGGGACGAAGACCTCCTGAGAACGATCACGGCAACAGCAAACGAGCTGGCAGAAGAGATCAATTCCTACGGGGCATACGATCAGGCCGAAACCGAGCCGATTAAGAAGATCGAGGAAAAGCGGGAAGGGACGGAAGCTGGAACGGCAGCGCCCTTCCAGGCAACCGAGGCTCCCGCACAGCAGACCGGGACACCGCAGGAAACAGGATCCGCTCCTGCAGAATCCGGACGCTATGTCATCTGCCCGAAATGTGGGGAAAAGATATGGCTGTAAGGACAATCGAAGATAAGACACGCACGGTGCTGGACGCGGCGCGGATCCGGATCAGGAACGCATTCAGCAACGGGATTAAAATATACATGGCATTCTCCTGTGGAAAAGATTCCCTGGTGATGTCAGACATACTGTATCAGATGCTGATCGGCGGTGAGATAGATAAAAAGCTTCTCACCGTCGTTTTCATTGATGAGGAAGGCCTCTACCGCTCCATGGTAGAGAATGCGGAACGATGGCAGCGGAAATTCACTGCAATCGGCGTACCGTTCCTGTGGATCTGCCTTCCATTCAAGCAGGCCTCCTGCCTGAATCAGCTTGAAAACACGGAAAGCTGGATCACATTCGAGCCGGGAAAAGAAGACGTATGGATGCGGAAGCCCCCGAAAGGAGCAATCACGGACAGCCCATACCTTAAATATCCCGGCCAGATGAATTACCAGGCATTCAACAAAGTCGCGTTCGCGGATGGGATCACGATGGTAGGCGTAAGGACACAGGAAAGCGTCCAGCGCCTCCATGCGGTGGCAAAAGTCACCAAGTCAACGCCGAAACCCGGATGCCTCTTCTATCCGATCTACGATTGGACAGATAACGACATCTGGCTGTACATCAAGGAACGCAACCTGGAGTTCCCGGAGATCTACATGAGACTCTATGAAGCGGGATGCAGCCGGCGCGGCCTCAGGCTCTGCTCATTTTTCGGTGACACCACCACGGTGGGGCTCAGATGGATTGCGCAGACCGACCCGGAGCTCTGGGACAAGATTGAGAAAAGATACCCAAACGCGTATCTCGTACTGCTCTATTGGGATTCGGAATTCTTCAGCAGATCGACCGCAAAGCGCCGTGAACTGGAAAAGGACGAGGAAAAGAAGGATTACAGGGAACTGTGCAAGGATATCCTGTACCTGCATCCGGAGAAATATCACATTCCACCGGAAACAAAGAGAGCCCTGTCCGCTTTCAAATCCTATTTCGTGCAGTCATGGGGATATGCGACCCAGAGAAACTACAAGGATCTGTATGAGGCCCTCCTGATCGGGGATCCGAAAAGACGGAAGCTCCGCGCATTGTGGACGAGCACCTTCCTCCGGGCCAATACGGAGATGAGGAAGGAGGTGCGGCATGGCTGAGAAATATTCGATGGACCTGTTCGCGCCGCTCGGATCACTCCAGTGGGTGCCGGTTGAGAAGCTGCATGCGAACGGATGGAACCCGAATAAGGTGACAGGCCAGAACATGGAGCTGCTCATACAGTCGATCCTCACGAATGGCTGGACGCTCCCGATCGTGGTGAAACCGGATTATACGATCATCGACGGATTCCACCGATGGACCGTGGCACAAAGGGAACCGCTGCGCACAAAGCTCGGCGGGAAAGTCCCTGTCGTAATCGTGGATCATCACGGAGACACGGACGCGGATGTGTACGGAACCATTACACACAATCGGGCAAGAGGAACACACCTCTTGGAACCGATGAAGGCAATCGTCCAGAACCTCATCAAGGACGGAAAGACGGTAAAGGAGATCGGAAAACAGCTCGGAATGAAGCCGGAAGAGATCTTCAGACTGTCAGGATTCACACGAGAGGAATTTCTGGACATGATGACAAAGGATGGAGACAGATACAGCAATGCGAAGATTGTTGTAAAAGTCTGATGTTACACGAAGTTAGAAGCATAAAACCACGGACGGCGCGGTGGCGGTCGCGGCATCCCTCCCGCCAAATCCGAAACAAGACAAGAAGGAGGAAAGGAGGGTATGTGTGAAGACCGCAGAAGCGATGAGCGCAAACGTGCTGAGCAGATGTATCTTGAGAGCGATGGCAAGCGGAAACTTGTCGATATTGCGGCTGCTCTCCAGCTCCCTGACCTCAAGATACGGAAGTGGAAAAGCTTAGACAAATGGGACAGCAAATTATCTCTTCATGATTCACCTCCTGAGATGGAACGTTCCACTGGAAAGCCGAAAGGAAAGAAAGGGGAACGTTCCACAAAAAAGAAGCCGGCAACGATTGCCCTGAATGCCACCGGAACGCCAAAGAAGACTGGCAAGAAAATCGGTGCTCCGAAGGGCAATAAAAATGCCGTTGGCAATAGAGGAAACCCGGATCCGCGTAAGAACGCTCTGAAGCATGGCGTGTACGCGGATCCTTTTTGGGGTTGTCTCATGGAAGGCGAAGATGCCATTGTCGAGCAGACACCGACTGAACTGGAAGACCTGTACCGGGAGCAGATCAAAATGTTCCGCGTCAGGGAATACCGGATCATGACCAGAATAAAGGAACTGAAGGAAGGCCAGAAAGTTGTCATCGAATCAATCACGAAGGACGAGGAAAAGCGCTCCTTCGAAACAGAGGAAGACGAACTGGCCTACAAATGGGCGATCAACGAAAAGATCGAAAAAGGCGACAGGCTTCCCGGAGAAAGATTCCATCTCGTCACGAATACACGCAGCGTCGATGACGTTCTGCAGAGATGGGAAAAGGAACTGTCAACGGTCCAGCGCTCCCGCGCTGATGTCGAAGCGAAGCTTGCCGCTCTTCTGCTCGAGAAGGATAAGATCGCCGGCGGATCAGATGAAGACCTGATGGCGCTCTATCTTGCTGGCCTGAGGAAAGCGAGGGGTGAAGATGAAAATCAATCCTGAGGACGCGATCCTTTTAAGTCAGGCTATACCGAGCTGGGTGAAAGATCCGGAGCTTTTCTGTAAGCAGGCTCTGCTCTTCTCTCCTGATGAATGGCAAAAGGACATTCTGAAAGACCTGAACACGCCAGGCGTCAACAGAATCACGGTAAAGTCCGGTCAGGGTGTCGGCAAGACTGGCACGGTAGCCTGCTGTGCGCTCTGGTTCCTGTTCGCTCATGAGAACTCCAGAGTCGTTGCCACAGCTCCCACAATGCGGCAGCTCAATGACGTACTGTGGCCTGAGATCAGTAAGTGGATGGGGAACAGCCCGATCCTGACACGCCTCATGAAATGGACAAAGACATACGTCTATGTGAAAGGCGCTGAAAGCCGATGGTTCGCGGTTGCCAGGACGGCAACAAAGCCTGAGAACATGCAGGGCTTCCATGAAGAGAACATGCTTTTCATTGTGGACGAGGCATCAGGCGTAGACGAACAGATCATGGAGGCGATCTTAGGAACGCTCTCCGGTGTGAATAATAAGCTGCTCCTGACAGGAAACCCGACACGGACATCCGGAACCTTCTATGACAGCCATACGAGAGACCGTGCGATCTATAAGTGCTACACGGTATCTTCCGAGGACAGCCCGAGGACGAACAAGGAAAACATCGAAGCGCTGATCCGGAAATATGGCAGGGAATCCAATGTGGTGAAGGTTCGCGTCCTTGGCGAATTCCCATCACAGGAAGACGATGTGTTCATTCCGCTGTCATTGATTGAGCAGTGTTCCTCCAGGACCTACGAGCTGCCGCCTGAGAAGGAAATGCCGTTCGCAATCCTCGGCTGTGACGTGGCCCGCTTCGGAGATGATGAAACGATCATCTACCGGAACTGGCGCGGACACTGCAAGATCGTAAAGAAACGGCGCGGACAGGATCTCATGAGCACGGTCGGCGATCTCGTCTCCGAGTTCAAGAAGATCTATGAGGAGCATAAGGACTTCTTTGGAAAGGTGTATATCCAGATTGATGACACTGGCCTCGGAGGCGGCGTGACTGACCGCCTGAAGGAAGTCAAGAAGGAACAGAAACTGTATAAGATGGCGATCGTGCCAATCAATGCAGCGGAAAAGATCGAGACTGATACCCAGATGGGTCGGATCTCGGCAGAGCATTACAACAACCTGACCACTGACATGTGGGCGACGCTGCGGGATCATCTCGAGGCAAGAACGATAGAAATCTCTGATGATGAGGAGACGGTCGCACAGCTGGCAAGCAGAAAATACCGCATGGCATCAAACGGAAAACTGGAAATCGAACCGAAGAACGATATGAAGAAGCGTGGCCTTGACTCCCCGGACAGGGGCGACGCTTTAGCTTTATGCCTGTATCTGGGCAAGATCAAGAAGCACACTGGCACAGCTCCAGGAGCTGATGCGATCAGCGCGCTCAGCAAAGAGAACTATTGGGGATCATAAGGAGGTGAGTACGATAGCGAAAGAATATGGACGCATAGGCCAGCGCCGATGGGAAGGAATCTTCTCTGAGGAATTCCTGCCGGAACTGACCGGCATGAAGGGGATCAAGGTCTATAAGGAGATGGCGTCAAATGATGATACTGTCGGATCGATCCTCTATGCAATCAAAATGCTGATCCGTCATGTCTCTTGGGGCGTGGAACCTGGAGGCAGCGGAGCAAAGGACGAGGAAGCGGCAGAGTTTATCGAGGGCTGTATGGATGACATGGCCAACACATGGACAGATACCATATCCGAGATACTCTCCTTCCTGACCTACGGATGGAGCTACCATGAAATCTGCTATAAGCGGAGGAATGGAAAAAGCCGCAACAGGGAACTGAACAGCAAATACACCGATGGCCTGATCGGATGGTCAAAGATCCCGATCCGGTCACAGGACACGCTGTACAGATGGGAATATGACGAGAACGACAACCTGATCGGCATGACACAGCAGCCACCGCCATCATACGAGCTGCTGACCGTACCGATCACAAAGGCAATGCTCTTCAGAACGGAGAGTTCGAAGGATAATCCGGAAGGCAGGTCAATCCTGCGCAATGCATACCGAAGCTGGTACTTTAAGCGCCGCATGCAAGAGATTGAGGCAATCGGCATTGAACGTGATCTGGCAGGCCTTCCGATCATCTATGTCCCTGATGACATTCAGATATTCGATGAAGATGACAAGGAAGCACAGAAGATCTACCTTTCTCTCGTCACCATGGTAAAGAACATCAGGAGAAACGAGTTCGAGGGTCTTGTGCTTCCGGCCTCGTACAAAGCGGAACTGCTCTCTTCCGGAGGATCCCGGCAGTTTGATACGTCAGCTGTGATCACAAGATATTCCACAGCGATCGCTCAGACAGTCATGGCCGACTTCATCCAGCTCGGTCACGAAGCGGTCGGATCCTTCGCACTGAGCGCTGACAAGACGCAGATGTTCGGAATGGCCATATCGTCATTCCTGGATATCATCTGCGAGACATTCAACAATCAGGCCATCCCGGCGCTGATCGATCTGAACGGTTCTCACTTCGCAGGCATCGAAGATTACCCGATGCTGACGCATGGTGATGTCAGCGACAGGAACCTTACGGAGCTGTCGACCTTCCTGAAGGATATGGTCACGACAGGCATCATTATCCCGGACGAGCAGCTTGAGGATTATGTGCGTGAAAGCGCCAATCTTCCGGAACGGACAGACCTTCCGGACGAAAGATGGGAAGACCCAACAAGGCAGGCAGCCCGGAGAGCCCCGCAAAATGACCGGAGAGCCGCTTCCACCTCTTCAACGGTAGATTCTGAGGGTAACGAGGAAGAGGCCGAAGACGGGGCCGGAGGAGCGCCTAAGGACAAACCCGGCAAACCGAAGGATGATATGGAGGACGATATCTGATGTGGGTCATGATAAACCCTCAGAGAAGACATCTTAAAGTCAGAAAGAGCGCCGAGAGCCAACGTGTTCTCGACGCTCTCTATTCATATGTCGAGGATAACACGAACGGGCCTATGAAATGGCTCTGCTCCTTCTGGCAGGATCAGCAGGACTCCTTCGGATACGAGGAAATTAAACAGATCGTGCTCGATGAGGTCGGCCCTCAGTCAGTCTTCGACAGATGGTTTGAGGACTACAGTGATTTCATCAGGGAAAAGATGACGCCGCTCTGGCGCCAGGGAATCGCTGCCGGCGCTTACTCGCATCCGAAGATACAGGAGCTTCAGGCTGCAGGCTTCACGGTAACGACATCTTCCGCGAATGTGAATAACTGGCTGCTCAACCGAACAGGCGAACTCGTCACGAACTGCACGAACACACAGATCGAGTCTCTGCGGTACATTATTGCAGAGGCCCGCTCAAAGGGCCTCTCAAGCGACGAGACCGCCAGATACATTAGACCCACAATCGGCCTCACGCGTCAGCAAGCTGGGGCAAATATGAAGCTCTACGAGAGCACCAAGGAACAGCTCAGGACCAATCATCCGAGAATGACGGAAGCATCCATAGAACGGAAGGCTCGTGAAATCGCGGCGAAGGACGCTGCGAAGAAACAGCGCACCAGAGCCGTGACGATTGCCAGGACGGAAAACGCATACGCTTACAACTACGGAAATGACGAGGCGATCCGACAAGCTGAAGCAGCTGGCCTGATGCCACACATGGTTCCGTACTGGTCCACATCGCACTCCGGAAATGTTTGCCCGGTCTGCGAAGAACTGGAGGGAATGGCGATCGACGAAGGAACGGGTGAGTTTTCAGTTTCATGGCATAACAGAGATTACACATGTGAACTCCCACCAATGCATCCGCGTTGTATGTGTGCTGTTGAATACAGAGAAGAGGTCAGCGAGGACGCGACAGTATCACCTTCGGCAGATACAACATCCGGGAATGAAGAAGCTGAATACGCAGATGTTACAGAGGAATGGACACAGGATAGTGACAGCGATGTAACTGATGCAACCTCTTTTGTCTATCAGGGAGTTAAATATCAAGTTGATGGCAAGGATATAAAAGTTGATTATACTCCCAGAGAGAAAGAGGTTGGCGAGATGCTATCCAGAAGATCTGGGAAGCAGGTAGTTATGGCTCCAAAGATCGCAGGACCTTATAGCAATGTTCATACGCCAGATTTCCTGCTCGGGCCAAACCGCGAGAAATGGGATTTAAAAGAGATTCGTGGATCAAGCAAGGATGCTATAAGAAACATTATTCATAAAAAGCATAAGCAAGCTGACCACTTTATTATCGACGTAACTAACAGCCCTTTGGATCTATCTGAAGTATATAGACAGTCCGATGTAGTGTTCATGGCTGGGAATACTCGGTTTGTAAAAGAGTTGATGATAATCCGTGGAAATGAAATACTGAAAGTGCTTCGAAGGAAATAAAAAAGGGAATTGCGCCGCAACCAAACAGTGGATCACGTTCAATTCCCTTAGTACCTTAGTACTTAACTACAGTATACATTGAAATGCATTGATGTCAAATATTAAAATCTTGAGTGGAGGAAAATATGATGAAATCATTTGATGAACTGACAGGGAGGGCAAGAGAACGACCGCAGGACGATTCCGTGGTCAAATCCAAATTCAAAGTAACCAAGGCCAATGACGAGAAGATGCAGGCTTTCGGCTGGGCAAACGTGTCCATTGATGAAGGCGGCACTCAGTTGGAGGATTGGCAAGGTGATATGATCGATCCGGAGGATCTCGAACAGGCTGCATACCAGTTTGTGCGCTTCTACCGACAAAGCGGCGAAATGCACCAGGAGGGAGAGCCGAAGACAGCTGGAACACTGATCGAGAGCGTGGTCTTCACGGAGGAAAAGATGAAGGCTATGGGCGTTCCTTCCGGTACACTTCCCATCGGGTGGTGGATCGGCTTTCAGGTACTGGATCCCGTGGTATGGGAGAAGGTAAAAGACGGCACCTATTCGATGTTCAGCATAGAAGGAACGGCAACGAGGGTCGATACCACCGAAGAAGCCGGGGAATGATCGGCAAATACTATGAACGAAAGCACCCGAAAGGGTGTTTTTTGTATGCCAGAAAGGAGGTTACAAGAGAGGATTGGCCAAAAAATTGAAGAACCTGAAGATCACCAGCGTCGATTTTGTCGACGAAGGGGCGAATCAGAGGGCAGACATTAACCTTTTCAAGAGGAAGGAGCCGGAGGGCAAACCACAGGAATCCATGTTCAAGCGGTTCGTCAACTGGCTCAAAGGTGAGGGGATGGACGAGGCTCAGATCGATGCCGAAATCCAGAAAGCAGCTGAATCGTTCAACGAACAGCTGATGCAGCGCAACATCGAACTGATCGACAACGAGATGTGGGATGTCACAAGCGCTCTCCGCGCCTCCCTGCTTTCCATCGCGACTGATGTCGAATTGGATGCAGGACAGAAAACTGCCGCCATGACCGAATCAGTATCACAGTTTTCGGTAGCCGTTCAGGAATACATTCCGAAATGGTGCGTTGGACAGGCGGCAATCGCAAAAAATGCGGAGGACACCGGTACCGTTGAAAGGATGGAAGCAGACTATGAGCGGCTCGGTGAGATGATTGGAAAGCTTAAATCAGCAGAACCAGTCAATGACGTCGGTAACGAAGACGGCAGTAATGCCAAGAAAGGAGAACTTGAGGAAATGCTTAAGATCGACAAAAGCAAAATGACACCTGATGAGGTGACTGCATACGAGGAGATCATCAAGAAGTATGCGGTAGACGAACCGGAAGAGAACCCGGAAACGGATCCGGTTCCGAAGGACACCAATGTTGACAAGTCGAAGGAAGAGGCCCCGGCCGCTCCGGAAGCGCCTGTGGAGTCCGAAATCGTGAAGGCCCTCAGGGCTGAGATCGAGGAGAACAGGAAAGCGCTTGCTGCGATGAAAGATGCTTCCCTGACCAAGGAAATGACCGAGGTCGCAAAGAAGTATGTCCCGCTCGGCAAGAAGGTCGAGGAACTTGTCCCGACTCTGAAGAAAATGAAAGCCGGCGGCGAGGAAATCTACAACGATTACATCGCCGTGCTTGACCAGCAGCTCGACATGCAGAAGAGCTCCGGCATCTTCACCGAATTCGGAAAGAGCACGACCGGTGATGCTTCCGGTGATCCCGAGAAACTGTGGATCTCGAAGGCGAAGGAACTGCAGAAAACGAAACCTGACCTCACGCTCCAGCAGGCAATGGACGAGGTCGCGCTCAACGATGATGAGCTTCGCGCTCAGATCGACCAGTAAGGAAGGAGGAATCTGACTATGGCTACTTACGAATACGCTCAGATCAATGAGAGCCCGGTCGTCAGCTTTAAGGCTGCGAGTTCGCTCACTGCCCCGAAGGCCCTTGCCCTCGCGCTCGGTGCTTCCGGAGTCGCGCTTCCGTCTGCGGGAGCTGCCTGTGTCGGCATTGCGCTGATCAGCAATCCGGATTCCGTCGCTTCTGGCGGCGATGTTGATGTCCAGGTTAAGGACATCGCCCTGTGGGAAGCGTCAGCAGCGATCACCGCTGGTGCGCTCCTGGCAACCACGGCAGCTGGAAAGGCCGTCACGGCTTCCACCGCTGGCCACTACATCATCGCCCGTGCACTGGAAGCAGCCACCGCTGCAGGCGACCTGATCAAGGTTCAGATCCTGAACGCTGGCGCTACCGTTCCTGCATCGTAAATGATCTATCAGAAAGGAGATAAACAATGGGACAGAGACCTATGCATGCTACTGCGGCCGGGGTTGAACTCGACATCGCAAAGGGTTGGAAACCGAATCTGTATCTGACAAACATGGCTATTGCCCACTTCCAGGAGCCGTCATTCTATGTCGCGCCGGACATCTTCCCGATCCTTCCGGTTCCGACCAGCTCCGGTAACTACTATGTATTCAACAAGGCTGAGCTTGCTCTCGACCAGGTCCAGAAAAAGCCTGCCTTCGGAAAGGTCGCCCCGGCGGTCTTCAGCCATTCGGAGGACACCTACTCCGTTGGCGTTGACCAGGTGATCATCGGCGTTGACCAGATCTCGGCTCTGAACTATCAGAGATCCGGAGCCCCGGCAACGATTGACCCGCGCCGTGCGAAGACTCGTCTGATCGCTGAGCAGATGAAGATCCATCTGGACCGTGTGTTCGCTGACGGATTCTTCAACAGCTCCGCTTGGACGAATGTCAAGACCGGCGTCGCGTCCTCCCCGTCCACGAACCAGTTCCTGCAGTTCAATGACGCGAATTCCGACATCATCGGATATTTCGATCAGCTGAAGAGGGACATGCTCCTGAACGGAAGAAGACTTCCGAACAGGCTGACGCTCGGCTATGACGTCTTCGTGGCGATCAAGAACCATGCGCAGTTCCTGGAGAGAGTCACCGGATCCGGATCTACCCCGAACCCGGCGCTCGTCAATGAGCAGGTCATCGCTGCTGTCCTCGGCATCGAGGAAGTCAAGGTTCTGTACGGAACCCGTAACACCGCGAAGCTCGGTCAGGCTGCAAGCATGGCGTTCAACTTCAACAGCCGTGACGCCCTGCTGACCTACTGCCCGAAGACCCCGTCCCTTGAGGAGCCGTCTGCCGGCTACATCATCACATGGGATATGCTCGGAAACGGCAGCTTCATGACCACTGATGCATTCGAGGGAGAACCCGGCACGCATTCCGAATTCGTGGAAGGCCTGATGGCAACCGCGATGAAGAAGACCTGCGATGACCTAGCCTTCTATCTGTATCAGGCTGTCGCCGCGTCATAAGGAGGACTCACATGGCCTACATTGTAAAGAGGCCGATCAACCTCAACGGCAAGCGTAGGCTGATCGGTGAGATCATTCAGGATGATGAGATCACTCAGGGTGCCATCATCCGGACCGGCATGGTCAAGAAGATTGAAGAGACTGAGGAACCTTTGGCAATGAATGCTCCGGAAGTCGGGCAGGAGGAAACTCCTGCCCCTCAGCCGAAGAGGAAGAGCCGTAAGAAGGCGAAAACGGAGGACGGAGGTGATGCCTGATGGCGTACACCTACACGCCCTCTAAAGTTGCCACCTACGGCCCTGACAGGATGCGGTTTGAGTTGGGGGACACGATGGTCGAGGGAGGGGTAGAAACCTGCGCATTGTGCGATGAAGAGTACAGTGCGGTGCTTTCCGACCTGCCCTCCAGCCCGTCTGCGAGGCAGTGGAAAAAGCAAAAACTCAGATGCCTCGAGGCCGTCATGCGGAAGTTCGCGTATGAGCCTGACCAGAAGATCGGGCCGATGGACATCAAGTTTGGCGACAGGGCGAAGCTCTGGAAGCAAATGTATGACGATCTGAAATCTGAGCTTGGCAAGACTGCCTCTTCCGCTTCTGCGATTGCAATGCTGGCACAGAATCCCGCAACATCGGAAATCACTCCACCGTATTTCTACAATGGGATGATGAGCCATGAAGAAGCGGAGGGAACAGACATATGATCCATCAGACAAGAGTATTTCTCAGGCCAGGGAACCTCTGGAAGACGTTTGACGTCTCCCGGAATGTAACAACAAACCAGATGGGCTATCCTGTCAGCGGGTATCAAAAGACCGGCGAACAGGTAACCGGAGTGATCTCACAGGCAGACACCAATCAGGCTGAGCGGACAAAGCACCTGTGGGATCAGGATCAGCACTCTCTTTCCCATACACTTGTCACGAAGGGGAGATATGACCTGCGGAAAGGTGATCTTCTGGCTTCTACGGAAGAGAATCCAAAAGCCTATCTGGTTCTTGCAACTGATGATCCGGCAGGTCTCGGTTTGGCGGGGCTTGCCTATCTGGAAGAAAGGAATGATTTGAAAGGATGAGTCCTGAGGCAGCTGCGGTTGCAATCGTGCAGGTCGTGAAAGATCAGGTTGCGGACGTAAAAACGCAGGTTACCGCAAGGCTTCCGAGAGCGGCGAACGCACTTCGCAACTCGGAACTGAAGGTGCTTGCCAATCCGAGCCCGTCAGCCCCCGGCAATCCTCCCGGCGTAAGATCCGGTGACCTGCGGAGGAACTGGACGATGTTCTATGGCGGCGACACCTTCGGGATTGAGGCCGGTATGGGGTACGCAGGTTATCTGGAAGGAGGCACGAGCAAAATGGCCGCGAGGCCATTCGTTGACAAGATCCAGGAACAGGCGATGCCGGATATCCAGTCCATCTTCCAGGAAATAGGGGGATGATATGGCGATTATCATTACTGAATCAAAGACGACGATCAATACCGAAGAGATTACGCGTGGGACGCTGATCTGGGCGAAGCATTCCTCATGGGATGCTGGCATCTGCGGTATCGTATCCGGTGTAACGGAGGAGAAGATCACCGTCCGGTATCTTCCCTCTGTGCAGAACGTCCAGAACCACTATGAAATCCCGGCATCGGAACTGTCCGGCGAAAAACCGGAATGGCAGGTCCGCTACTCTTCTGACGGGCTTGTTACTGTTGTCGAGTTCAATATCGAGCCTGATCCGGACGATGATGGCGAGGGATAAGGAGGATAGATGGACTTTAACCAGTTGATATACTCCAGACTCGCAGCAAATGCGTCTCTTGTCGCCAAACTGGCGACATTCGATAAACAGCCGGCAATCTTCTGTCAGGAATTTCCTGCAGACCAGCAGCCGGGATGGAGTGGGAAGGTCGAATATCCGAGGATCGACTATCAGGTTGACATGATGGCAGACCCGCAGAGGGCTTCATCTGGTCTTCTCAGATGCCTGATCTATACGGAAAAGAATCCGCTCATTGCGGAGCAGATTGAAGCACAGGTAAGAAGGAGCCTTGGAGATGTGCTGATGAAGCCGTCAGACAAGGCTCCTTTGTGCGTGGCATGGTCCAGAACAGATGCCTATCAGTATGAAGGGTCTGCGGTTCTGGTGAAGGAAGTGGATTTTGACGTTCTGGAATACCCGGATCAGGAAACCACAGATCCGGATCCGATCCTGTCCATGTCCAGTTACATTAAGTCGCTCTTCGGCGATAGCAGCATAGTGCTCGGCGTTGATAAAGTTGGCGACTTCACAAACACAGCTGAAAAGCCGGTCTGGTATTGCAGGCTGACGAGTATTCAGCTGGCGGCTGACCAGCACGGTATGCTGGGCGGATCGTTCACATGGTTCGTTTGTCAAATCTCGATCCATCTGATATGCCCGGACGCATCGAGAAGGCTGAAGATGGTGGCGGGTCTTAATCAGGAGCTGTCCTGCGTGGATGAAATAATCATGGATGATGACTCCCCGATGGAAATCCAGAGGTCGGTCATGAGCAATCAGGCCGATTATCTCCGGTCAGGGCAGATCACATTGACCTGCCAATACGCGTGCATCAAGAAGGTATTCAAGGTGCACAGGCTGAACCATGCAGTTATCGATGCGAATTACCATTCGTGAAAGGAGTGCAGAAATGGCTAAAACGAAAACCGAGGCCGTTGATAAAACGGTCACTGCCCCGGCTCAGGAAGCTCCTGCGGAAGACACCTATCCGCTGAGCGATCTGATGCAGGCAAGCAGACAGGTGTTCGGGGTACCGTCCGAGGTTGTCGTGGCGGCGCTCATGGGCACGAAGAAACAGGAATACACCGTCACGGAAGTCCGGGCGGCAATCAATGAATTCATGAACAAGGAGGTCAAGTAATGGCAGGGTATTTTACTATCGGCGAATCTAAAATCCGTCCCGGTGCATACTTCAACGTCCAGGCGAAGGGATCCGGGATCACTCCTGGCGCGGTTGATGGTGTGGTCGCGCTTCTCATCAAGGCAAAGATGGGTCCGCTCGAGAAAGCGGTTGTGCTTTCTTCAGATGAGGACTACACGAAGATCTTCGGTGACGGCCTGACAACGGACGCCATCCGTGAAGCGATTTACGGCGGCGCTTCCAAGGTCATCGCGGTGCGTCTCGGAACGGGCGGCACGGCGGGATCTGTCCAGCTTACAGCTGCGACCGGAAAGCTTGAAATCTCGGCGAAGTCTGTCGGTGCTGAAGCTTATTCGGTTACGGTCAGAAACAAGCTCACGGATTCTTCCATGAAGGAGATCATCTTCTATCGCGGCACCACGCAGATGGAGATCTTCGAGTTTGCGGCAACCGGCGATGAAGTCGCGGCAGCGGTCGCGGCCTGCGCGAATTCCGAGTACTTCACAGTTGCGGCCAGTACGTCTCCCGCAGGCGCTGGCGTCATCACCAACGTTTCCCAGAGCGCATTTACGGGCGGCGCGGATCCGACCGTCGCGAATGCGCAGTACAGCTCCGCACTTGTCGCGCTTGAGCCGTACTACTTCAATGTGATTGCGATCGACACCGAGGACGCAAGCGTCCAGGCGCTTGTCCAGGCTTTCCTGAAGAGGATCTATCGCAACGGTTCCTTCGGAATCACTGTCTTCGCTCCGGTTTCCACCCTTACGAAGACACAGCGTAATTCCGCAGCGGCGGCATTCAACGGCGAGAACGTTGTCTATGTCGTCAATCCGGATGTCGGAACGTCCTATGGCGATCTGTACGGATATCAGGTTGCGGCATATATTGCTGGCCTGATCGCGTCGAAGCCTTCGAACGAGTCCATCATGCACACTGTCATCGCCCACTACACATCTCTCGATGACCGCTACACTCCGTCTGAGATTGATGATGCGGAGGCTTCCGGTGGCCTTGTGCTCGATGTCAACGGATCTGATCAGGTCTGGATCGACAATGCGATCACCACGTTGGTCACTCCTGACGATGATCAGGATGACGGTTGGAAGAAAATCCGCAGGACGAAGACCAGATACGAGCTGCTGTATCGCGGCAATCAGGCTGCTGACGCCCTGGCTGGAAAGGTCGACAACGACACCAACGGCCGCATGACCATCATGGCAGCGGTCCAGAAGGTCGGCAATGCCATGATCGCAGAGGGCAAGCTCACCGCTTGCACCGTCACCCCGTCCACGAAGGTTGTGACAGACGGAGACGTCTGCGGATTCGACATCGATGTCATCGACAAGGATTCCGCTGAGCACATCTACCTGATCTACTACTTCCAGTTCAGCACGAACGTGGAGTAAGGAAAGGAGGAAATGAGAAATGCTGAATACCAGAGCAGCAACAGATGCTCGTCATTCCCGCGCCGGGAAAGACGCAATGATCTACAACGAGGCTGGTCAGCCGTTCGCGCAGGCCGAGTCCTTCACGACTTCCGGCTCTTTCAACAACTACACCTACTCCCCGCTCGGACAGAACAGGGAGCTTGAAGTCAACAACACCATCGGCGTGAAGATCACCATCTCAGAGCTGGTGGTTATGGACGGTGAGCTGTTCAATGCCGTGATCGATGCCATCGCGAACGGTGAGAGCCCGGTTCTCGCGATGACCGGTGTCATCACGGGCCGCAACGGTTCCGAGGAGCGCGTCGTTTACAACGAGTGCATCTTCTCGGGTGACCAGGATATCCAGAACGTTTCTACCGGAGACGTCCTGAAGCGTGCCTTCAACCTGCACTGCAATGGCGCTGTCCAGAAGCAGAGCGAGCTGTCTATCTGACGGTTTACCACATTTATCATACTTTTGCGCGAGGGCTGGAGGGATACCTATTCTTCCAGCCCATATTTGATTTCAGAAATGGAGGACTGAAATGGAAGTACAAATCAAGGATACCAATACTCTCGATCTTACGGATGAGAATCTTACCGAAGAAGAAAAGGATGATCGCCGGGCTGTAATCCTTCAGAACGAGGATGAAGCAATCAGGCATCTGCTCGGCATGATCCCGGACGAAAAGGACGAGGATGCGGAACAGAACAAGACGCTGGAGATCTACCGGAATGTGCATGGCGAATCTACACTCTTCATCGCCTTCACGGTACACCCTCTCAGCTCCGTAAAGCTGGATGACATCCGCAAAAAGTACACAAAATATGACAAGAACCGCCGGAACGGCGTGAAGGTGGCCACAGGCACGGACTCCCCGAGATATCGTGCTTCCCTGATCTATAACTCCACTGTGGAATCGGATCAGAAAAAGTTTTGGGAGAATAATAAGCTCTGGAAGGGCCTTGAGGCAAAAGGAAAAGTAATCCTCAATGCACTTGACTGCATCAATGCCACGCTTCTTCCCGGCGAGATTGACTATATCATTGACGAACTTGACACCCTCAATGGTTTCAATACCGAGGACATTCAGGCTAACGCAAAAAACTGATACTGGCCGGGGGCATATCTGCTTTGCTCCACCAGATATTCCAGAGGCAGGGAATCCTTCCAAGTAAGGTGATGTCCCTGCCTCCAGGCGAGAGGGCCTTCCTCTTCGCCTCGACGATGCTACGGATCGAAGAATACCAGAAACACAAAAACTAATAAGGAGGTGACGGATTTGGCTGAATCGATCAGGATAGAAATCCCTGTTTCCGTGCAGGACAGCACGGATCCTGCCCTGTCGCAAATTTCCGGGAAGCTGAACAAGCTTGCCTCGTCCGCGAAAAAGGTCAATAAGCTCATGAACCCGACTGTCAGGACATCCGGGCTCGAAAAGACTCTTTCGGGCGTAGAACGGAAAATAGACAGTGTCAGCCATCGAAAGATCGACATCGGCGTTTCCGATGACGCCACCCACACTATAGCTGGAGTCGAAGATGCAGCATCGAGGTTATCTGGCATGTCGGCCACTATGGAAATATCCGCCGCAGATGATGCGACAGCGCAGATCGCTGACGTGGAGGATGCGGCCGCTGCTCTCAACGGCAATGATGCAAACGTGGAGCTTGGTGCTGACGATACCGCGACCGGAGTTATCGGTGACGTAGATGACGCGGTGTCTGCACTGGACGGAAACGACGCCATCGTGGACATCGGCGCGGATGACTCGGCGACCAATGTTATAGCTGATGTAGAGGACGCTCTTGCCTCCTTAAATGGGCAGGGAGCCACGATAGAGATAAATGCCGAGGATAACACGGGTTTGTCTTCCGACTCGTCTAAGAGCTCAGGAGGCGGTTCAGGCGGCCTGTCCCTTGGAGGGAGCATGATGGGCGGTGCTGCCGGAAGAGCTGTGTCAGAAGGCAGAGGCGTCATCACAGCTGCCGCTGGCATCGCAGGAATGGGGCTCGGTGTTACTGCGGCAATCCAGACATTTGGCGATTTCGAAAGCGAAATGAGCCATGTCAAAGCGATCTCCGGTGCAACCGAGGAACAGTTCGCTTCCCTTACAAATAAAGCAAAAGAACTGGGCGCCACGACGAAGTTTACCGCAACCGAGTCGGCCCAGGCTTTCGGATACATGGCCATGGCAGGTTGGAAGCCAGAACAGATGGAAGCCGGTATTGACGGCGTAATCAATCTGGCAGCTGCTTCCGGCGAAAGCATTGCCTCCGTGTCCGATATCGTGACCGATGCCATGACGGCTTTCGGGCTGGATGCAGACCAATCCACGCATTTCGCTGATGTACTCGCACAGTCTGCGGCTTCATCGAATACGAACGTCGGAATGCTCGGAGAATCCTTCAAGTACATCGCTCCGCTTGCCGGGGCCATGGGCTATTCCATTGAGGATGTCGGTATCGCGCTCGGCCTGATGGCAAACGCAGGCGTTAAGGGTTCCATGGCTGGTACTTCACTCCGTACTGCAATTTCTAATCTGGCAGCACCTACAGACCAGATGCAGGCTGCTATGGAGAAATACGGAATCAGCCTGGTTGATGAATACGGAAACATGAAGACGCTGGCCGGTGTCATGGAGAACACCAGAGAATCCCTCCGTGGTCTTTCTGAGGACGAGCAG
Source organism: Candidatus Allocopromorpha sp. (assembly GCA_045114655.1). GTDB lineage: Bacteria > Bacillota > Clostridia > Peptostreptococcales > Anaerovoracaceae > Lentihominibacter. The sequence continues at coordinate 35,610 of JBGUKV010000017.1, forward strand.
GCCGCTGCGGTCAAGACAATCTTCGGAAAGAACGCTATGTCTGGCATGCTGGCCATTATCAATGCGTCGGATCAGGACTACCAGAACCTTACGAATTCCATCAATAGCGCTGATGGCGCCGCTGGGAGAATGGCAGATACAATGATGGACAACATGCAGGGATCGCTCACTCTTCTCTCATCCCAGTGGGATCAGGTACTTACATCATTCGGTGGTCGCCTTGCTCCGTATATCACGGCCGGCGCGAATGCGCTGAAAGAAGCGCTTCCTGGTGTCGAGGAAAAGATCAACGAGATCTTCGATGGGGTAGACGAGAAAATCTTCAACATGACCAATACGAAGGAGTGGACGGAAGCTGACTTCTTCGGAAAGGTCAATATCGCATGGGATACGCTGATCGCGGATCCGTTCCGCGAATGGGCTGACAGCTCCGGAGCTTCCACGATCGCTGACATTGTCGGCGGTCTTTTCTCAAATGCTCTGGACACCCTGCCCGGAGGCGATGAGGCACAGCTGACAGACTGGCTGAGCCTTGGTGCTCTTGTGATCGCAGGCGAAAAGATAGCCGGTGTCGCAGCGCATGTCTATGATCTTGGACAGAAAGTTGGTGGCTTTTCGTGGGGAGCCCTCGGAAGCGCAGGAATGACCGCAGTTGGAATCGCTGCAGCTGCCGCTGCAATACTTGGCGTAGTCACGGCGATTGACGCTTACAACGAGAGGACAATCCAGACGAGCCTTGACGAACACTTCGGTGATATCTCTCTTTCCGAGGAACAGCAACAGGCTTTGGCAGATCAGATACTGGATGTTCCCATGATGGCGAATGTCAGGGTATCTCTGAACGAACTAAAGGATGTCGAAAAGCTCAGATCTGATGCAGAGGCAAAACTGAAAGACAATGACGCCCTGGAATACATGGCCAAGATAGGGGTTAAGCTGTCAGAAGAAGAAAACGCAATTTATCTTGAGAATGCGCAAGGCTTCATCGATGACGTTGAAAAATCCATCTCGGATTCAGCTGGCGCCCTGAGTCTGGTCGTGACAAGCCTCGATCTCAAAACTGAGGACGGGCAAAGCATTGGAACATTGATCGATCAGTGGGCAACTGATGACGTCACGGAGCTCAATTCGTTATCAGCACAGTACACAGACGCTGTCCAGGATGCCTTGGCAAAAGGACTGAAAGATGTGGATGCGAATGCGCTTGTCGAAGAGCTTCAGGCGAAAATCCTGGAGATTCAGGAAAGGTGGGCCGGTGCTGAACGGAGGGCAGCGGACAAAATGCTTCAGGATGAAATTGGTGAATCTCTCGCCAATCTTGACGCAGAGTCATTCGAAGGCGTTATGACCAAAATGCAGGAAAGACGGGAATCAGACAAGGATACGTTTTCTCAACTGAAGGAAAAACTGTACACGCTTGCCTATGCGCAAGAGGAAAACTTCAAAGAGGCAGGAATAAGCGTAGACGACGTATTAGCGCAGATCGAGCATGCTGAAAAGTGGTCGAACCGCCTCAGCCTGATCAACAGCATGGACATGGTGATGAAAGGGCTGAACGATGCGTACAACGAGGAAATAACCGGTTGGCAAAACGGTGAAGGTGGCAAAGAAACGCAGGCTGACACATTTGAAAAGCTTAATTATGCGTTACAGCCTGATGAGTATGGCAATGTCAATTATGACGCTATAACAGAGGGACTTCACGACACCTATGCGAACGGCTTCTACAACAATAATGCAGACGCTGGCTTGCAGGAAATGTATTCCAAAATGAAACCAAACACGGAAGAGCTTGCTTCCATCGTTGACGAATATGCCAAAGCAGGTAAAGAAGTCCCTGCAGAGCTGATGAGTGCTTACAATTCCGCAATAGAGCTTGGCGCTGCGTCAGGTGATGAAAGCGCGGGAATCCAAAGGTTTGCCAATTCACTTGTGGAATCCGGCCAAACCGATCTGATCAATGCGATTCAGCAAGGTTTTGTCGGTGACGATGAGCTGAGATCCGCACTTTCAAGAGCTCTCCTTACTCCGGTAGAGGGCATGGAGGAATCTTTGGATGAATTCAGTGACAAGATGCACAAAAACGTAGAGGAAGCAAATAAAATCATCGACGAAGAAACAAGCCATATCGCAGATGAACCAGTATCACCGAATATGGAAGGCGTCTTCAAAGGAGGCGGTGAAACCGAGGGCTATGCCTATGGCAGAGGCGTAGGACAAACTGTAGAGACAGAAGTCACAGTTAATACCACGGCCACACCAGGGGAGACAGATACCTCTGAGGTCGCGGCAGCGGTCGAAGAAGACGTACAAGGCGCAATAGAATCAGATCCGGTCGAGTCTGACGGTGAGGCAAGCGTTAATCTCACGCAGACAAATAATGCCGATGAAGTGAGATCCGGCGTCCAGAGCGATCTGGATTCCGCACTCCAAGGAATTCCAGTCAGCGCTACAGCTAATGTATCGGTTACATGGACGCTGGCCAACGGAACGAACAGCCTCAATAGTTCGGAAGGCGCTTCCGTCCCGATCTCTGTTGCACTGGCACACAGCGCGACAGGTCGGTTCGTGGACAGCCCTCTCCTCTCCTTGATCGGCGAGGACGGTCCCGAGTACGTCATTCCCGTTGGGGCTGACAAGCACAGGCGTGGGCTTGATCTGTGGATGCAGGCAGGTGAAGACCTTGGTGTGCAGGGCTTTGCAGAAGGTTATTCACCATCTCCGGTATCCACGAGCTCGGCGCCGGTTCCTGTTTCGATCGGCGGCGGCACGAACAACAACAATGCGAACGTAAAGTTCAATCCGAAGATCAACGTCAACGGAATGGACGGAGCCGCGTTCCAGGCTGCCATGAACAAGAAGCTGCAGGAGTATGCAGATTCCATGGCAGGGGAACTCGCAGATATGCTGTCTGAGACCTACGAGAACAGGCCGGTTGCATAAGGAGGGAAGATGGATATTTATTTGACGGAGATTTCCGATAAGTCGAAGCAGTTCCGCTTCCCTTCGCTTCCGGAGGATTCCCTCACGGTAACAGGGGAAACGGCATACCAGACTTACAATCTCATAGCAATGGGAAACAGGCAGTTCCCGAAGGGAACGAGCAAACAACAGGTGAAATGGAATGCTACCTTCTGGGGAGCAGACAGGTCGGATATGGTCGGGATCAACCGAGAATGGAAAGATCCCGCAGTATGCGTCCAGACATTGGAAGAATGGCGTCAGGCGGGAACACCCCTGACGCTTATCATTTCCGGTGGCGGCGTTGACATGGACGTCACAATCGGATCCTTCCAGTACCAGCCTGTCGGTGGCCATGGGGATGTGCAGTACAGTATCGTGCTGAATGCCTATAACCAGACCCGTGTCTACACAACGACAGAGGTCGGCATTAAGAAGAAAAAGAAAAAGAAGACCAACCGAAACGGATCCTCATCGAAGGTCACGTACACCATCAAAAAAGGCGATACCCTTTCAAAGATCAGCAAAAAGCATTACGGAACAACAAAGAAGTGGAAGGCTATCCTGAAGAAAAATAAAAGCGTTTTGAACAAAGCGGCGAAAAAGCATGGTCATAAAGGCTGTGCAAACGGTAAATATCTTTATGCCGGCACCAAGATCACACTGCCGTAAGGAGGTGCCACATGATAGATCCGAGCAAATACAGTTACAAAATACTGATTACCGATGCAAGCGGAAACCAGTATGACATCACGAGCTATGCAGTGAAGCCAATGTGGGAAGAACTGGAAGACGAGCTTTCCTCTAGGTTGACCTTTGAGTGTAAAAACGACACGGAAGACCTTGGCGCGATCTCGGAGATGGCAGCTCCCGGTTGCTGGATCGCTTTCCAGTACAACTACAATGGCGGCGCTTTTTCTCTGGCCGTCACCGGAAAGATCGTCGAATGGAACCCAGCTTCCAGAAGCAATGGGAAAACATTCAAGATCAAAGCATATGACTGTCTATATGATCTTCAGGAATCGCACGACCATGTGTATTTCAAGAAAGGCACGAAGACAAAGAAAGCGATCACTAAGACGCTTTCAAAGTGGGGTGTCGGCATCGCCTCCTACGACGGCCCGAACGTATCACACCCGAAGATGGTTTATTCCAATGAGCGTCTTGGGACGGTCATTGTGAAGATCCTGAAGGAGGCGCGTAAAAAAGGAGGAAGAGATGCTGTCCTCCGAGCATCTAAAACCTCAGTGTCAGTTGTTGGCTACGGCAGCAACGGCACGATCTACTGCTTCAGTGAGGCCGAAAACCTCACTGAAGTAAACCATAAGATATCCACAGCCGGGATGATAACCCGTGTACAGATCTACGGCAAAAAGAACAAGAGCGGAAACGCGAAGGTCAAAGCCACTGTCAACGGGAGCACCGAATATGGCGTCAGGCAGAAGATCATAGTCCAGGGAAATAAGGACAAGCTAAAGGATCTGAAGACTGAAGCCAAACAGACACTGGAGGACGAAGGTGTCGAGGACGAAACGATCACTGTCACTCTCCCCGACATCCCGGCAGTAAAGAAAGGCGACCAGGTCTATCTCGATACGGAAACAGTAGGCGCTGATTTCTATATCGTAGTGGCGATCACGCATAATATTGCTTCCGGCCTGATGACCTGCACGGTAAAGCCTTCCGACAAATTCAATCTTTCCGAAGGCGGCGGTGGTTTTAAGAAAGGCGACATCGTTACATTCAAAGGCGGGACCTATTACGCCGGATCCGGAAAGAAAGCAAAAAAGAAATCAGCAAAAAAAGGAAAAGTAAAGATCACGAAGGTGAAGGCGGGAGCTGCACACCCGTACCGCGTCAAAACGAGGAACTTCAAGAAGTCCAAGATAAGCGGCTGGGTGAATGCAAGCCAGCTGTCATGAAGGAGGAAATATGGCAGACACGAAAAAGGAAGGCATTTCCAAGCTTGCCAAAACGCTGGACAACCGGATCAATGAGCATTCGGAAACCGGCCTGACGTTTGACTTCGGAGTGATCAAGAAAGGGCTGTACCTGCAGCCGAACACGATGAATGTGAAGATCTCGAAGAGTGAATATAGCGTGCTCCAATACATGACAGGCCAGAGCACTGGGGGAGCCCTCAGTGGTACGCCTTATGAGCATAGCCATACATGGCCGAAGTTGAAAGCCGGAGATCATGTGGTGTTCATCTGGGTTCAGGATGAGCCAGTGATACTCGGGGTAATCAAAAAAGGATCGGCAATTTAGGAGGTGAGTAATGGCAGATAATCTATTCCCTACTGCGGATATACCGGATTTTTCTCCGGGATCACAGAATTACGACACCACCTACAGGCCGTCCCTGATGTGGGATCTTGCAGAAGGTGATTTCGTAAGGACACCGTCCAATAAGGTCCCACGGAGCGAAGGCACGGAAGCGTACAAGATATGGTGCGTGAAGGCCGTATATACACAGCGCTATACATGCCTGGCATACTCTGATGAGATGGGAACCGAGATGGATGACGCAATCAGATACAACGATGAGAACGCTGTGGAGCTGGCGATCCAGAGGACGATCCAGGAGGCTCTTATGGTGAATCCGAGGACGGTCTCGGTTGAAGACTTCCAATTTACATGGAACAGCGGACGCGTCAGTGTAAGATTTACTGTACACAGTGTAGAGGATGAGCCGTTTACCGTCGATGCGACTCTTGATGCAGATGCCTGAGGAGGTGATGAAAGTTGGCAAGACCTGATTTTGAAGATCCGGATTTTCTGGAAGACACAGATACTGATGATATACAGGAAAGGATGATGGATAACCTTCCGGATGACATCTCGCAGATGGAAGGCGATTTTCCTTATGACTTCACTATGCCGACAGCGATCGAGCTGTCCCAGCTCTATCAGGAGGGCATTGTGCAGGCACTCATGGCAGCTTTCCCGGAATATGCCGCGGATGAATTCCTCGACCTTCATGGAGAAGATGCTGGCCTGACAAGGAAGCCAGCTATGGCGGCGACCGGCATCGTACAGGTTACTGCGGAAGAAGGAACGGTGATTGAAGCCGGGACCGTATTCCTGGTGCCGGCGACAGATACAGAAGACGCAATCGAATTCACGTCCGATGAGGATGTGGAGTGGACTGAAGACGGAACCCTTGATGTTGCTGTCACAGCTGTGGAAGGAGGCGCCGATGGAAATGTTGCTGCGGGAACGATCACTGTCATGGAAGACCCTATCGACGAGGTTTCTGCTGTCACGAATAGTACACCCACCTCCGGAGGCATGGATGAAGAAGACGATGATGCCTTCTATGAAAGGATTCACGCCGAGAACGAGGACAGCAATTCCTATATCGGCAATGACTCAGACTTCAGAAAATGGGCTCTTCAGGTTGACGGAATCGGCGACTGCGTCGTGGATCCGGCATGGAACGGCCCCGGCACTGTCCGTCTGATTCTGGTGGACAGCAATGGACAGCCAGCCAGCTCCGCACTTGTGCAGGCGGTTTCCGATTTTATCCTGTCACCGAATGATAGGAGCGCAAGGCTTCTCCCGACAGGATCTGCAGCACTGACCTGCGTGGCAGCAACGACCGTCACGGTCAACTTTGTTGCAACCGGTTTGGTGCTTGCAGGCACTACTGCCGCCACGGTCTCGACCGAATTCCAGAATGCGGTGAAGGAGGTTTACGCTACCGCGAAGGAGGATAACATTCTGAGATACGCTAAGCTCTACGCAGCACTCGCTAATATCGACGGAGTGGTCGATTTTGCCACCTTCTTAGTAAATAATGGGGAAGCGAATATAAGCCTTGGAGCGGCCGGATACGCGGTCACAGGCACCGTTTCCTTCACGACTGCGTAAGGAGGTGAAGCATGGCAATAGATTTGGAAAATTTCCCGATCAGCGAAGCTGCAAAGAGAATGCTCAGTTATCTCACAGCTCACTGGTATGACAAGTCCTACGTCGGGAAATGGGTATTCGAAGTTATGGGCCGGGAGATCGATGATATAAAAGCCATCATAGATACTCTTCCGGAAGAAATGACATACCAGACCGCGACATGGGCGCTGAAATACCATGAAATCAAGTTTGGCCTTCAGGTCCAGGAAGACCTGACAGACGAGCAGAGACGTGCTCTGATCAGGCAGAAGAAACTTGAGAATAAATCTCCGATGTCACCATGGAGGATGGAGCAGATCCTGAAAGCTTATACCGGGGAAGATACCTGCGGGATCCATGACTGCAATGATGCGGGATGGGAAGATTATTTCTCCCATCCCAATATTTTTATTGCTCAGGTCGACAGCAATGCAGAGGTGGATCTTTCAGCACTGAAAAAAAGACTGGACTCCATAAAGCAGAGTCACACGGTATATGAACTGGAAATCACTTCCGATGTCGGGATTCTATTGACCGTAGGCCAGACACCATGGCAGATGAAGTTCCGTATCTGCGGAACATATCCGGGCGTATCAACAGGCCTTGCTATTGCAGATTCGGAGATCAATCTCGCAGAAAGCGATAATGCCATTGAAATGGCATTCATTCCGTCAGGAATATTGAACGCCGGAAGCGAGCCTGTTTTGTCCACTGGACTTTCATCGGCGGATCAGGGCACGGCCCTGAGTGCCACCGAGGAGATATATAGCGTTGATGTACCATACTGCGGAGAGGAGGGTTATTAAATGGCACTGTTGACAAGCACCGCGCTGTCAGACCTTCGGGCATACATAAAGCGCCGTGTGGCCTATGCGAAGTTCTTATGCAGCGGCACATGGCATACGGTAACGCTGGACAGCGTCACCATCACGGGCACAGTCGTGAAGATCAAATTCATGATCGAGAACGTCACGGGCACAGTCACAAAAGTACAGCTGATCGACTCAGATAGCCAGGTCTGGTATGAAAAGACCGTCTCACTGGCCATGAATGACGTTGCGGTCGGATTTGCTTATGTTGTCCGGGTCGGAATCACTGAGACAACGGAGGTATGAAATGAGACAACTAATTAACTGGAAAGACAGACAGGTCGAATATCCGAACCGGGTGGCGCTCACTGACCTGGGCGGTGGCCTTTACACCATCGCAAAGTCTCCCGGGACAATAGAAGAAGCTGGTACCGCGCAGAACGCGGATCACTTCAACAACATGGACGTGGGCGTTTTCGAGTCGCTTATGATTGCAGAGGAAGCGCTGCGGCACGGACTCCTGATGCAGAGGGACATTGACGGATTGGACGCGGAGATCCACGAGGTCACAATCGCGAACACTTACGCATATCCTTTCAACAGTTCAGTCTACACCGTCCAGCTGGACAAGCTCCGCAACAAGACATCATACACGGTCACATATGAGGTCGTGTCCGTTACTGGAGATCCCGGCTGCTCTGTCGGCGATGTCGTGATCTATGACAAACTGGCGAACGGATTCAAGGTCCACTTCACCGGATCCGCGACTTCCGTCGTGCTGAAGCTGTACGTGAGAGGAGGATTTTAATGGCGAATATTATCATCAAGAGCGAAGAGCGCCAGGCAGACGAGGCCCATGTGGCTGATCAGTTCGACTTCGACCACAACGATCCCGCCATGCGTGAAGCCGTAGAGATCATAGCAGCAAGGACAAGAGAAACCATCGAAGATGCAAGGAGGTATCAGTAATGGCAAAAAACATTCAGGTAGTTTATCGTCCGGAAGGCGGCTCTGGTTATCTGAACTTTGAGCAGACCGGGAATATCATAAGCTTTGAAGATGATGAGCTTACGATGAAACTCAACAAAAGGGAACGCGACGAATTCGTCCTGCTTGACATCTGTGAAGACCGCCACGGCGGGCTGATCGCAGTTGAAGGCGCCGAAATATATCGCGCTCAGATCTACATTCCTCCAAGGGAATATGTGGACGAAGAAATCGAGAATCCGGATTATGATCCGGAAGACCCGACGTCACAGGAATACATCACTACCAGAACAGCGGTGCCCTTCGACATTTCGAAGTGCGTCCTGACTCTGTGGGCAAAGGAGGCGTAATATGGCACTGAATTTAGATGATCTGAAGCTGGCCGTTGAGGCCGTATCCGGCGGTGAGAACACCGTCCTTTTTGATGATCAGGGCTACCCGTCCATCATGGTTCCGATCAACAAACTTATGAATTCCGATATCGTCACAGGTGGTTCTTCCATCGTGCATCCTGGATTCCAGGTCAATTCTGTGGAAAAGGACGTCATGTATTTCTCGAAGTTCCAGAATATTGTGATGAATGATAGAGCTTACTCTCTCCCGCTCAGAGAACCGAAGCACACTATCAATCACGATTCAGCTCTCACGATGTGCAGAAACAAAGGGAAGGGTTGGTCGTTGACTCCGTTTTCACTCTGGGCAGCTGTGGCCCTGTGGACCAAGAAGAATCAGACAATGCCTCATGGCAACAACAGCAATGGTAAGGATTCATCGTTCACGTACGAAAAAGGCACTCCAGCAGCAAGGGACGGAAGTAACAATGTGACACGAATCCTGACTGGGTCTGGCCCTAAGACCTGGTATCACGATCATACGAAGAACGGCATTGCTGATCTGAATGGTAATGTCAATGAATGGTGCGCTGGCCTGCGGACGAACAACGGAGAGATCAATATCATTCCGTACGCAAATGCGATGGATCCGGAGGTTTCTCTCGCAGCCAACTCTACTGCATGGAAGGCCATCGCAACAGATGGATCTCTGGTAGAACCCGGAACCGCCGGAGCGCTCAAATATGACTGGGCAAACAGTAAGATCAATTTGATTTCAGGAAGCGTCACAGATGACGGTTCCACTTATCATAGCGCCTCATTCAAAGACATGGTTGCAGAGACGGGGCTGACAGTACCCGAACTGGCGAAAGCTCTGATTCTATATCCTGAAGAATCCGGAGATGTGTACGGAGGCGATTATCGTTACATTCACGTCGGCGGAGAGAAAGTGGCGT
>JBGUKV010000018.1:0-2723 GCA_045114655.1 Candidatus Allocopromorpha sp.
CGAACACGCACACCTGCTTCGCGATCATTGCAGTCCTTGTCCTCGCGCCTGGATCGGAGTTCATCGTCAAGCTGGCCGGCAAGCTCATTCCCGCCTCCGAAGAAGAGACCAGAAGAGGCGAGGACCAGCGGCTCGTTTACCTCAACAATACTTCACAGATCCCTGCTGTCATCGCAATGGACCAGGCGCACCGAGAGATCTGCAGAATGGCTCACTTCGCCATCGACAACCTGCAGTATTCCATCGACTGCTTCTTTGACCACGACGCCAAGAAAGGCAAGATGGCTCTTCAGGGCGAAGAGACCGTCGACTATCTGACCGGCGCGATCCTCGGAAAGCTCGTGGAGCTCCGCTCCCTCGACCTTTCTCCCAAGCACCTGAACAGGCTCTACAGATTTATTCAGGTCGTAGACGACCTCGAGCGTATTTCCGACCACGCAGAGAATATCGTCGAATACGAAGAGCTGATGCGCACAGGCAAGGCTTCCATGCACCAGGAAGCTCTTGACGACCTCCAAATGCTGGCAAACATCACAATGCAGTCTATGAACGTCTCCCTGATCGTCTTCGAGCAGGAACTCATGGACCGCTTCGATGACGCGGAAGCCATGGAAGACCTCGTCGACCAGACTAAGGAACAGATCGAGGCGGCCCACATCGAGCGCATGGCCAAAAAGGCCTGCGACCCCAAGGGCGGAATCCTCTTCACAGACTTCTGCATCGACATGGAGCGCTGCTCCGACCACGCCATCAACCTGGCAGAAGTTGTCAGAGATCTCTCTGACCAGAACGCTTGATACTTGTATTGAACCGGACAGGGCGGCTGCACATTCGTGCGGCCGCCTTTTTTGCTTGGCCTGATCTTTGCTTGGCCTGGTCTTTGCTTGGCCTGATCTTTGCTTGGCCTGATCTTTGCTTGGCCCCACTAAAGGGCCATGATTTCTTAGTTTCGTAGGCGGCTTTTGCGCTCTCTGTTCCACCAGGGAACTTATTTTCTTAGGTTTCGTAGGAGCCTTTTGCGCACACGCCTCCACTAGAAAACTTGTTTTCTTAGGTTTCGTAGGAATCTTTTGGGCACACGCCTCCACTAGAAAACTTGTTTTCTTAGGTTTCGTAGGAACATCGGTAAGCGTCAAATAAGAAGGTGGATATGAAAATGACCATCGATCCTTTATTCTGAAGGATTAATGGTCATGTACAGATTTCTTTGATATAGGGATCCCACGGAAGGTATTCGTCCAGATATTCCGGGTATTCAAGGAATGCGCTTCCCGGCATGTCAGCCAGGATGTGTTTGATATATTTCTCTGGTGCCAGGCCGTTCGCCTTGGCGGTCTCTACTAGCGTATAGATTCCCGCACTTGCTTCAGCGCCTTTCGGGCTGCCTGAAAACAGCCAGTTTTTCCGGCCGATCACAAATGGGCGGATACAGTTTTCCGCCAGTGAGTTGCTGATGGAACAGTTCCCGTCCTTCAGGTAATTAAAGAATTCTCTGCGATGGTTCAGGGCGTATCCAAAAGCTGTGGCCAGCTTGGATTTCGGAAGGACACCGGCAGCATTCTTTTCAGCCCATGACCAAAAGCCCTCGAGAAGGGACTTCTCGCGGTGGATCCGTTCTTCTTTTCTTTTTTCAGGAGGAAGCCCGGCCAGCTCACTTTCGATCTCAAAGAGCTCATTCAGACGCCGGATTGCTTCTGCCGGTTTGGTCGCTGCCGGATCCTTAAGATCTTTCGGCAGGGCATCTGCGAAGGAACGGCGCAGGTGTGTATAACAGAGGCACCGTTTTACTCCGGCAACACCGTTGTATCCGGAATAAGCATCCGTATGGATAAAACCATCGTAGCCTTTCAGAAATGCTTCCGGATATTTTCCTCCCCGTCCAGGCTGGTATTCAAAGAAGCGTATCGGCTCTGCGGCATCCTTTATGCTGCAGTAGACCCACATGTAGGAGTCGGAGGTGTTTTTGCGGCCGGGTTCCTTCAATACCTGGACGTGAGTTTCGTCGATGTGCAGGTATTTCTGCTTCAGCAGTTCCTGCTTGAGCCGCCCGACTATGTGACGGAGCCAGTCCCGGTAGATGACCAGCAGCCAGTTGGACATCGTCGCCCGGCTCAGGGACAGCCCCATGGCCTCCCACTCTTTTTCCTGGCGGTACAGCGGGACTCCGAGTTCAAACTTCTGATGGATCAGCCACGCAAGTGTTGATGCGGACGCCAGGGAATGCATGACCGGCGGATATGGGACAGGAGCTTTCTCCATGTATGGCGTACCTTTTTTCCTGCACTCCCTGCATTCGTAAGTCTCCCGGTAATGATCTATCACCTTAAGCCGTGCAGGGATAAACTCGACTTCTGTCCGGATGAATTCTTCACCGACACGCACCATGGTACTGCCGCACTTTTCGCATACCATCTCGCTTTCATCGATGGTATGAAGGACCTTCTTGTGCGGAAGATCCTTTATCAGTTCAGCTTTCTGGCCAGCATACTTTCTTTTGCGGAGATGTTTCTCGACTTCTATAAGGGACGGTTCCGCCGCGTTGGGGTCAGCATTGTTCTCTATCTCATCGAAAAGAGACATCTGTCCCTCTATCAGAAGGACGGATGTCTTCTCGGATTTAGTGCCGTATAGTTTGCGGGTCAGGAAATCGACCTGCTCTTTCAGGAGCCGGACCTGCTGTTCCAGTTCTCTGATATGGTCTTTGTACTCCTGTTCAGTGCTTG
>JBGUKV010000019.1:0-5370 GCA_045114655.1 Candidatus Allocopromorpha sp.
CGGCAACAAGAAAATCACCATCAACAAGTCCACTGGCAAGGTAACTGTGAAGAAGGGTCTGAAGAAGGGGACCTATACGGTTAAAGTCAAAGTCTCCGCAGCCGGCAACGGCAATTATCTGCCGGGCGCAAAGACCGCGAAGGTCACCGTGAAAGTGAAGTGAGAACATGTACAAACACACAAGAATTCTTTCCGTTGTAAGCTACATCACCTGGCTCGGCTGGCTCGTAGCATTCATTCTGCGGGATCACAACGATCCGGTCACGCATCAGCACATCAACCAGGCGCTGAACCTGAACATCATCGGCGTCCTGGTGTCCACGGGGTACCGCATCGGCGGGATCATCAGCAACATTTCAGGTATCATCGCGATCCTCGCGCTGCTCCTGACGATCATGGGCATCGTGCGCGCCCTGCAGATGAGCGCCAAACCACTGCCCATCGTCGGTAAGTTCAGCATTTTTTAGCCAAATATGCAAATCCTGTTATTTAGTGCTATTCTTATTATTTAGTGCTATAATGTATTAAACCACAATAGCGTAAAGAAAAGACCAAGGAATGTTCAATGGACAAGTCTACGATAACAGGAAAGTTTATATTGAAGAGACTGCAGCGCAATCTGCAGAGAAGCAGCTTCCTCAAAAAAGTCGGCATGAAGAAAAAAGACATGCAGGGCTTTCTGGAGGAAATGCCGATGCAGGCGCTTGCAGACGATCTGGCGGCGTGGATGCAGGAGAATAAGGATGATCCAGGCAAGGATGTGAAGCCGATCGACTGCTGTCAGCTCCTGGAGATCTGCCGCCCGTATCTTATGGAGGCAGGCGAAAGAGCCTGCCCCGGCTTTGAGGAACCATACGGAGGCTGGCTGGACAGCATATACAGAAGGATCTTGCTGTGGATGTATCCGAATCAGGGCGCAGAAAAGCCCCCTGCGGATTCCCTTTTCCCGGAGCTGTTCTTCTGCGAAGTGCTTCAGGAGATGCTGCAGATCGACAAACAGAGACGGCAGCAGATCATTGCGGATTTTGATTTTGCGTTCTTAAGCGCGGAAGAAGCCGAGCCGTATCCCGCAGGGGAAGAATACGCCCGGTTTATGAAACTCAGCAGAGACTACTATCTGTACGAGTTCCTTGTGATAGGGAAGGTACTGAAGCCCTTCGATACACTGGGCCATATTGCCGGCGTCCATTATGTCGCGATGCATATGGCGCGGCAGCTTCGCATAAACGATGTTCCCGTCGATCTGGCGATGGTGTCCGCGGCGGCTGCAGCTCATGATATCGGCAAGTTCGGGTGCAGGGAAGAGGAGATACCGAGAATACCGCATCTGCACTACTACTATACCGATGAACTGCTGCTGCGCATGGGTCTGTCCGGCATCGCGCATATCGCAAGCAACCATTCCACATGGGATCTGGAACTGGAGAATCTGTCCTGTGAGAACCTCCTTTTGATTTACGCGGATTTCCGCGTGAAGAGTATCTGGAATAATGGACATGAGGAGATCTGCTTCTATACGCTCAAGCAGGCCTTTGATGTGATCCTCGGAAAACTGGAAAACGTTGACCAGGCGAAGCACGACCGGTATGTCAGAGTTTACCGCAAGCTCAGGGACTTCGAGGATTACATGGTGAGCATGGGCGTCAGACCGGAGCTGGATGAAACGCAGACCGAGCGTTTGGTGTGGAAAGACGCAGCTCTGCTGACCAAGCGCGAGTCCGTCGTGCGGCTGAAGCACTTTGCCATCGATCACAATATCGAGGTCATGCACCGGTTCGGAAGCGTCCGTGAATTCGGGGATCTTCTTGAGAACGCCAGGAGTGAAAAACAGTGGGAAAACATCCGGGCGTACATTGGCACCATCGAGGAGTACTTCACCTATTTGAGTGAAGAACAGAAATATATGGCGGTTCATTTCCTGCAGGAACTACTGGTGCAGCGGGGCGGCGATATCCGCCGACAGGCAGCGGTCCTGATCGGAAAGATCATCGCCTGTTACGATGATGAATACCGCAAAGAGCTGCCTGCCGGCGTCATCCTGCCGGAAGATATCCTCGACAGCCGGAAACTGTGGGAAGAGCATCTGGCTGTTGTCACAGAACCCGATCTGCAGAGAACGGAACGCCAGCAGAGGTGGATCGGCTATTCCTTGAAGTTTACCTTCCAGGCGCTGCTGGAGCACGCGCGGGAAGCACTCGTGCCCGATTATATCAATGCGTTTATGGTACAGCTTCAGAAGCATGGGCAAACAGAAGCCATGACTTTTATCCTGCTCGATACTGTTCTGGAGATACCGCTTGATGTTCTGCACGACGAAGATATCAACGCGATCACAGGCTTTTGCGAGGAGGCGATGACGCGCAGCGAGCCGGAGATCAAAGTGGCAGCACTGCGGATCGTCCGGAAAATGGCGGAAGCGATCCGCCGGGAGAGTGCGGACGCCGACGCTGCAAATCCCCGGATCGCCGGCCGGCTTGCAGCCCTGTTGGACTGCTCTGTGGAAGGAGAGTACCAGATCAGCGCGGCATATCTGAAACAAAAAACTGCGCAGGCGCTGGACCTGTCCGACCCATTCGAGTCTCCGGTGATTGCGGAAACCGATTCTACTGAAATGTTCCGTGATGATCTGCGGATCGATACGCCATGGGTCATTAAGGCCGTCCACATCGAAGTCATGCTGGACAGAGTGGCCAAAGGACAGAAGGAAGAGGTCTTCTACACAGCTGCGCATTTCTCAAACCTGCTGAAAGTCAGCGAGCGCGTTACGATACGTCATGAAGCGGGCCGCGGACTGATTTCGATCTTTGACCGTCTCGCAAGAGAGCAGCAGCACGAGATCGTCGTGGAACTGATGAGGGGCCTGGAAATCGGAGATTACCAGTTCTCAAGATACATTCCGGAATACCTGGGGATCCTGATCACAAAACTCCATCAGGATGAGCAGACAGAAGTCATGCGGGATCTGCAGCAGCTTCTGTACAATGTTAATGAAAAGGTTGTTTCTGTAACGCTGGACACTCTCGGCGTCATCCTGCAGAATGCGCAGGACGCCGGCGCAGACCGCCGCAGGGAGATCATCGGGATGCTGCTGATGGGGATGGCCAATTATCACAGAGTCGTCAGCCAGGAAGCATTTCAGGTTCTGGGGAGAGCTGTGTTCGGCTCTGATCTGCTGACTTTGCAGCAGAAGGCAGAGATTTTCGTGATCCTGTGCAAGAAAATGCTCACGCTGATCGAGGACCGGAAGGGCGACTTGCTGCGGTTTTTCAGCAATGCGTCTTCGCTCAACCACGTTTACAGATTCATTTCGGATTATCAGTTCTTCTGCGGGGAACTGCCGATTCAGGATACACGGGAGGCAGCGTTCTTCCCGGGTACATTCGATCCGTTCTCCCTCGGGCATAAGGGTATTGTGACCGCGATCCGCGACGCCGGATATGAGGTCTATCTGGCCCTGGACGAGTTCTCCTGGTCCAAGAACACCCAGCCTCGCCAGTACCGCAGGCAAATCATGAACATGACGTGCGCGGATCTGATCGGCACATATATTTTCCCGGATGATCAGCCGATCAATATCGCGAATCCTGCAGACATCCGCCGGCTGCGGAAACTGCTTCCGGGCAAAGAACTGTTTATGGTGGTCGGCAGTGATGTGATCGCCAACGCAAGTTCCTATCGAAACAATCCCGAACCGGATTCCATCCACGGGATGAATCATATCGTGTTCCAGAGAGAAAGCTCTGCGAAGGAGCAGGCAGGTGACAGGAACTATCAGGAAGGGAAATCCAAGATACGCGGGAAGGTCATTGAGCTGACCCTGCCGCCGCATCTGGAGGATATCAGTTCCACCAAGATCCGCGACAATATCGATGAGAACCGGGACATTGCAAGTCTGATCGATCCGGTCGTACAGAATTACATCTATGACAACGCCTTGTACCTCCGCCAGCCGATGTATAAGTATATTCTTTCGGCGAGAGATCTGCGTTTCCGGAGCGAGCGCAGCGAGGGAACCGTGCGCTCCATCAGCATCACGGACGGGGCGAAGGATGGCGCTGTCGTTGCGGAGGCTCATGTCCACCCGGTCGAGACCAGGATGCTCTATGAAGAATTCGGCAATCAGAAGCTTGCGTCCTTTATCCGGGAACGGGCGCCGGGCCGCACGCTGATTCTTGACAGGATCTGGGCGGATTCCGTTTCCCTCGACGAGGACTCTTATCAGATCATTCTTACAGAGACACTGTCCGAAGCGCTGAAGGACGACTTCACATACGCGATCTATTATGAAGGGCAGAATCGGAAGACCGACAAGAAACTGCTCAGCGTGCTCCGCCGTCAGGGATTCAAGGAAATCATGATCGACGGTGCTCCCTCCGGGTGCTACGGAGTGGATATGCGCAGTCCGGTCACGCTGCTCCAGAACATGAGCACCGTGCTGAAGAGTCCGCTGAACAAGAATCCGAGAATTGAAAAAGTGCTTCAGAACGCCCACGCCAGACTGCAGCAATCCCTGACAGAAATGTTCCCGGGCACACTGGTCCTTTCCTACAACTCCCTTGTGATGCACAACAAGCTTGTGCAGCTGATCACAGAGGAGAACGGCGTGCCGTTTGAAGAAGGGGCGAAACGTGTCCTCGGACCGTATATGTGCGTCCCCTTCGGAAAGATCCTGAATCATATGGCGGTGCCGAACACGGTGACGAAAACACTGCATCTGGAGAAGTGCTTCTCACCGGATCTGTCCGGGTTCCATATCAAAGAGTACCCGAATTACGCGAGCATAGAAGATCAGGTGAAAACGATCCATTCCTTCCGCCGCAGCGCGATCCTTGTGGATGATATCCTGCACAAGGGCTACCGCATGCAAAGGCTGGATCCGATCCTGACCGAAAACGGCGTCAGAGTCCATAAACTGATCGTTGGCATTCTGTCCGGAAACGGGAAAGACCTGATGGCGGTGCAGAAGAGATCGGTAGACAGCGTCTATTTCCTGCCGAACCTGAAAGCCTGGTTTGTGGAATCTTCTCTGTATCCGTTCATCGGCGGCGACGGCGTGGAACGCCATACGGGAACGATCGACGACGACTTTACGGCAATCAATCTGATACTCCCGTACGTTCTTCCGGGTTTCCTGTCGAAGCGGTGCAGCAAGGCGGCGATCTACAATTTCTCCATGGTGTGTCTGGAAAACGCCAGGGACATTCTCAAAACCCTGGAGGAAGAATACCAGAAGGAATACCAGAGAAAGCTCACGCTGCAGCGGCTGCCGGAAGTGGTAAACGCACCGAAGCTGACCGATGTGGGACAGTGTCTGGACTTCGACCGTGCGCTGGCCGCAAGCACATACGTAGAGGATGATATCGAGAGGCT
>JBGUKV010000020.1:0-2925 GCA_045114655.1 Candidatus Allocopromorpha sp.
AGCGCGCAACTGGTGCGAGAAGGCAGCGGAGCCGTATCAGATCAGCATTGAGGATTTTGCCAAAAGAGTGAAAGCCTACATCGATTCTAAGGGCAAGAACCATCACGTGGTATTTCTCGTTGACGAGATTGGGCAGTATATCGGCGAGGACTCCAAACTGATGCTCAACCTGCAGACAGTAACGGAAGAACTGGGCAAGGAGTGCAAGGGCAAGGCGTGGGTCATCGTGACCAGCCAGCAGGACATCGATTCCATCACGAGAGTAAAGGGAAATGACTTCTCCAAGATTCAGGGCCGCTTTGATACCAGGCTGTCTCTGTCTTCGGCGAACGTGGACGCGGTCATCAAGAAGAGGATCCTCGACAAGACCGACACGGCAGCGCAGACGCTGCGCCTTCTGTATGAGCAGAAAGCGACGATCATCAAGAACCTGATCGTCTTTAATGACGGCGTGGAGAAGAAGCTCTATTCCGGAGCAAAGGACTTTACGGAAGTATACCCTTTTATTCCGTACCAGTTTAACCTGCTTGCCAGTGTTTTGACATCCATCCGTACGCACGGTGCTTCCGGCAAACATCTGTCGGAAGGTGAGCGTTCCATGCTGGCGCTGTTTAAAGAGTCGGCCGCAAGACTGAAAAATGAAGAGATGGGCGTCATTGTACCGTTCCATCTGTTTTATGATGCACTGGAGAATTTCCTGGACCATAGTCACAGGGGTGTGATCCTGCGCGCCTATGACAATACGAAGATCAATCCCGAACATAAAGAGAGCGGCGTCTTTGTCGTTGACGTGCTCAAGACATTGTTCATGATCAAGTATATCTTGGAAATCGAGGCGAATGTGGACAATATCACCAGCCTCATGATCAGCAATATCGACGATGACCGCATTGAGCTGAAGGGCAGGGTGGAAGATGCCCTCAAGGTACTGCAACAGCAGATGCTGGTGCAGAAGAACGGAAGCATATATGTTTTCCTGACGGATGAGGAACAGGAGATCAACCGCGAGATCGACAGCCAGAATGTCGAGATGGCGGAGGTAATCAACAAAGTGTCCGAGATGATCTATGAGGATATCTTCAAGGACAAGTATTACCGCTACCCGGCTTTCAACGGGCGGTACGCTTTCTATTTCAACCAAATGGTGGATGACAGGCTGTATAAGGCTAATCAGAGATATGATATCGGGCTCCGTATTTTGACACCGTGGTATGAGGGCGGGAACGATGATACGACCCTGCGCATGATGTCCGGCCAGGGCAAAGAAGTGCTCGTGGTTCTTCCGAACGACGCTGCCTTCCTAGAGGAGATCCGGGTCTATCTCAAAATAGAGAAATTCCTGCGGTTGAACACCTCTGTACAGCTGACCAAGTATGAGACCATCAAAGAGGCGAAACGCGTGGAGATGCGCGAGCGCAGCGCTAATGCCAAGGTGTATCTGACCGAGAACCTGAAGGACGCGGTCATCTATGTCAACGGTGATATCGTAAAGACCGGCGCCAAAGAAGTGACCGGCCGCATCAACGAGGCGATTGGAAGGCTGGTGCAGACGGTCTATCATAAGCTTTCTTATATCGAAGCAGCTTTCGGGGAAGCGGACATACGGAAGATGTTCAAGACTTCTAATCAGCTCACACTGGATCTCGAAGGCGGGCGGGAAGTGAACGTCCATGCGCTGGATGATGTGCTGGGATTCATCTCCGACAACAGCAGGATGCACATGAAGACTTCCATGAAGACCGTAAAGGACCGCTTCATGAAAGCGCCATACGGGTTCGTCGAGGACGATGTGCACTGGCTGGTGGCGAAGCTCTTCAAGCGCGGAGACCTCGCGTTTACAGTGAACGGGGCCACCGTCAGTTCGATCAATAAGACTGATGAGGAACTGATCAGCTTTATTACCAAAAAAGCGTTTGTCGAAAAACTGCTGATGGAGAGAAAAGTCGGACCGAATCCGAAAGACAAGAAAGCAGTCAAGGATATCATGAAAGAGGTGTTCGGAGTCGGCTCCGTATCCGATGACGACGACACCATCATGAAAAACTGCCATCGCTATGCGCAGAGCACGTTGAATGAGATCCTGCGTCTTGAGCCGCAGTACCAGAGATATGCATATCCGGGCAAAAAAGTGCTGGATTCGGGTAAGCGCCTGATGCAGTATGCGATCCAGATCCAGGAACCGCTGGACTTCTTCCAGAAAATGTCGAAGATGCGTGACGCCTTCTATGACTTTGCGGAGGATTACGAGCCGGTCAACGCCTTCTTCGGCAGTGAGCAGCAGGAGATCTTCACGCGTGCGCTCGATATGCTTGCCATCTACGATGACAGCAAGACCTATATCGTGGACAGCGAGCTGGAGCAGATCGTCCGTGAAATGAGGGGTATCGTCACACAGGAGAGACCGTACAAGAATATCCCCAAGCTGCCTGCCCTGCGCGATAAGTTTATGAAATCATACGGCGAAGTGCTGAGCAGAGAGGAGAAGCCGGTACTGGATGCCATCGATCAGGCCAGAAAGCGCGTGATCGAGGTGCTGGATACCAAAGAATATGCGGATAATTACAGGTCCCGTTACAGTACGCTGTTCGCCGAGATCAGAAGCGGCGCGGAGTATTGTAACAATATCTCATCTCTCCGTAGCTATGCCGATAAGGCTAACGCACTGAAGATCCGCCTGCTGAACGAGATGACCGCTCGTGACAACGAGATCGCAAAGCGCAAAGCGGAAGAAGCGAAGAAAAAAGCGGAGGAAGAAGCCAGGAAGGCGCGCGAAGCTGGCAAGACTGTTTCTGTGCAGCCTGATCCGGTGGTGATCGAATTCAAGGAAAAGAAGATCAAGAACGTTCCGGTCAAGGAGCTCACGCATATGGCGACCTGGAGACTGGAGAGCAAGGAAGATGTTGAGAAAGCATTATATGTTCTCCG
>JBGUKV010000021.1:0-2918 GCA_045114655.1 Candidatus Allocopromorpha sp.
TCGTCTGCACCTACGATGCTCCTCGTTTCAATTCCGTCCATCATGTCAAGCATCTCTGCCGCCATGTCGAAATTCATGATATCACCGGTGTAATTTCCATACAGAAACAGGACGCCAGCACCTGCTTCCACCTCTTTCGCGACATTGTAGATCTGTTCGGATGACGGGCTCTGGAACACGCCGCCGACTCCGCATCCGTCAAGCAGGCCATCGCCCACATATCCCAGAAAAAGCGGGAGATGTCCGGTTCCGCCACCTGTGATGATCGCGACCTTCCCTTCCTTCTTGTGTGCAGTGCAGTAACAGCGAAGGTCGTCATTTACGTACTTCACCATGCCGTCATGGGCTGCGTAGATTCCCTTCAGCATGTCATCTGTGTACGCCTCCGGCGCATTCATTATCTTCTTCATAGTCTCTCTCCTCTATAAACGTTTGGTAGTGTCAAACACACCACCTGTTTTTTGTTCAAAAACCTTGATTCTACGGGAGGTTGCAACAAAAAGAGCATTGCCTCCCCTTTTTTGGTATAATGTCAATCGCCAAACCAACATCTCCAAAAAGGAAATCAATGCTCATGAACATTATACTTTATCTTCTTCAATTATGTAACTACCTTTATCAGCAGAATTGCTGGCTTATCTCCATTCTCTGCAGATATATCCCTCTCAGGCAGTGGGGCTTCGACGATTCCCATTCTCCCAAGTACCAGAAGTTCAAGGTAGACAGGCTTCCTGTGATACAACCTTACGCACAGGACTGGACCTATAAAGAACTGATTCCCTACTGGTACAAACGCTATGGTAAGTGGATCTTTCCGGTAAAGCGGCGTGGGCACTGCGATATACCTGCAAAATGCTCCTGCCCCCGCTGCAAGGCTCCATTTATGTATCTCTACCGGAACAACGGAAAGAAAGGGCAGCTCCTGTGCAAAGTCTGCGACGCCAGGTTCTCTCCTGAGGAAGGCAACCGCTTCTCTTCCCTGAATCTCCGCTGCCCCTACTGCGAGCATTCTCTGGTCCAGATCAAAGACCGGAAGCACTTCGTCATCCATAAATGCATCAATCTGAAGTGCTCCTACTATCTGGCCAACCTTAAAAAGGTGGACAAGGCTGACCTGAAGGAAAAAAACGGCAAGAGCAAGTATAAACTTCACTACATCTACCGCGAGTTCGTATTCGACTTCTTCAAGATGGACATCACAACTCTGCCAAAGAACGCCTCCTCCCTGAAGTTCACCAAACACAGCGCTCACATCATGGGGCTGTGTCTGACCTACCGGGTCAACCTCGGCCTGTCACTTCGAAAAACAGCCCAGGCCATGAAAGACATCCACGGCATCTCCATCTCCCATCAGATGGTAGCCAACTACTGTAAAACAGCCGCAGTCTGTATCAAACCCTTTGTCGATACCTACCCTTACAAGAAAGGAGCCGTGTTCTCCGGAGATGAAACCTACATCAAAGTCCGTGGTGTAACAGGATATATCTGGTTCATCATCGATACCGTGTCACGAGCCGTGATCGGCTATCAGGTATCGGACAACCGCGGCGTCGGGCCATGCATCATGGCCATGCGGATGGCCTTCCAGCATCTGGAAGAACTTCCGGAGAACTTCCGCTTTATCGCTGATGGCTACAGCACTTATCCGCTTGCCGCTCAGCAGTTCTTCCTGAAATTCGGCGAGAAAATGAAGTTCACCGTCACCCAGGTCATCGGCCTTACAAACGACGACGCGGTATCCACCGAGTTCCGGCCTTACAAACAGCTGATCGAACGTCTCAACCGAACCTACAAAGCCTCTTACCGTCCGACAAACGGCTTTGACAACTACGATGGTGCGAACTACGACCTCGCACTCTGGGTTGCCTACTACAACTTCCTGCGACCGCATTCACGATTCCGGTACCGGCCTCCTGTCGAAGATGAAATGCTCCGAAACGCGGGTAACATGCCAGGAAAATGGCAGCTCATGATCTACATGGGCCAGCAGGTGATCCTGAATCTTCAGAATCAGCAGGCTACCGCCTCCGAAAACGCTCTTTGATAACCAAAGCATCTGAGTCCATTCCGGTGGACACGTGGAGGCATAAGCCTCACCACGTTTCCTTCTTGCCTGGGTGTCCATTATCTGGGTTGGATTCAGGTGTCAATGATTGCAGCGCAACGGCGCAGCCGCATGTCATTGACAGCTGAATCCAGCCCAGATACAATCGGCCGGGCAAGATGGACGGCTGCACTTTTAGCTGGGGTGGGACAACCAGGTCCCGCCTTGTTCCGCATGGAAGGGGCGGGCTAAAAGCGCAGCCGTCCCCTTCGCCAATCGATGCCAGTCTGGGATATTTACTACTTTTCAAGGTTCATCTGAGCCTTATTTTTTTGCTCAGGGTTTTCATACGTCACTTGACACTACCTTGTGACAGATAAAGGAGAAAGAGTCCGTTCAAAATCTGAGAAGATCATAGCGGATCTGCTGACGAAAGCGGGAGTGCCTTATCGTTATGAATGTCCTCTTGAACTAAAAGGAGCCGGGATCATTTACCCGGACTTTACCGTATTGAATGTCCGGCTGCGCAAGGTGATGTATTGGGAGCATCAGGGGATGATGGGAGATGAAGAGTATGCCGGAAAAGCAATACACAGAACAGCAGCATATCAAGAAAACGGTATTTTTCCGGGAGATCATCTGATTCTTACATCAGAAACAAAAAACAGACCGATCGATGTTAAACAAATAAAGGGGATCATCCGACATTATCTGCTGTAGGTTTTGACGATCGTCAAAACGCAGAGCTGACATATAAAGAGCCGATGACTTTGTTGAATTGACTGTAAAAAAGCCTATATGATAAAATCCAACTAAGTCATAATTGACATAAATGACCATATTAAACTCTGAAAAGAGGATATTGAATGAGAAC
>JBGUKV010000022.1:0-9161 GCA_045114655.1 Candidatus Allocopromorpha sp.
GCTCCAGCGCGCTTGCCATCAGCGCTGCTGTCTGGTATTCGCTCGCGGAGAACAAAGCATCCAGCTCCGGTTTGCCTACGCCTTCCCGAAAGACCTCCGCCCTTTCCATCATCTCGCTCGCGATATCATGCATCGCTGCCGTCACCAAAACCAGCCCTTCCAGCTGTTCCTTGTGCTCCGCTACATAATCTGCGATCCGGATCATGTCGTCGATATTCTTCAGATAATCCGCTCCATACTTCTGTACCAGACTCACTTGCTGTTTCCTCCTAAACTAAAAATTTGTGTCATTCTAACATACTGCGATAAAACTTCAAAGAGTTTTCTCTGGATTCTCACCAGGAATCGCCGAAGAGATCGTCAAGATACGCTTTGATTTCCGGGAGATCAATTTGAAGTTCCCCTCCGGTAATCATAATCGGAACCTTTTCCTCAAACGTAAAGACGCTGACCAGGTCATCCTGCTCGAAATCATGGATGATCACTCTGCGGTGCTTGAGATCCACAAGCCAGTACTCCCGCACGCCTGCATTCATGTACTTACCGGTCTTGATGCGCATATCCTTCCCTCGTGTTGAAGGAGACAGCACTTCCACGACAAAGTCAGGCGCGCCTTTTGTTCTCTTGATTTCCAGCTTATCTCTGTCACAGATTACAAGCACGTCCGGCTGCACCATGGTCTTATCATCCATATCCAGCCACACATCCGTAGGCGCCTGGCTCACCACGCATTTGCTGCCTTTGCGGAAAATATACTGCTGGATACTTCCCGTGATCAGTCCGCATACTTGCTGGTGCACGAAACTCGGCGCCGTCATATCATAGATGACGCCGTCGATCAGTTCGACCCTTCTGTCATCCGGCAGAGCATAATAATCTTCCAGCGTGTATTCCCCTTGTTTTTTGTGAGACCCCGGGATTCCCTTTTGCCCGCTATCTACAGCGTACTTGATATTCTGCTCCCGCATTTCCCACTGGTACTCGTCATAGTCACCCAGCACCTTTTCCAAAGCCCTGATCGTGTCGTACCGTGGGGATTTCGTGTGCCCGCTGAAAATTTTCTGCACCGTTCCGAGGGGCACGCCGGAAAGCTCCGATATTTGCTCGTACGTGTAGCCCAGCTCACGCTTTTTTTCTCTCATCTCATCAATCGTCATTCCCAATGATTCCTTTCCTTTTTTCATCATTATATCCCGCATCTTTCCATTGGTCAATTATATATGGAAATATTAGAGAAACATTAGAGAAAAATCAAGGAAATATCAGAGAAACATTATGGTCAAAAACAACCATTTCGAATTGCCCGAAACAATTCGGCTCGTTCAAAATGGCTGTCTTTTTCAATTGATGCTATTACGCGCCGGCTGTCACAGTTTCCACTTTGATGGTGTTGGTGTTGCCGGATACATTCAGCGGCAGGCCGGCACTGATCACGATGCGGTCACCATCTTTGATGAAGCCCTCCCTGACCGCTGCCTGTGTCGCTTCATCCAGCAGCTGATCCCAATCATAAACGGATTCTGTCATTACAGGATAGACGTTCCTGACCAGAGCTAATTTCCGGTACGCTTTGTCCGAAGGCGTCGCCCCGACGATCGGCTGCTGCGGATGGTATTTTGCCATCATTTTCGCGGTGTACCCGGACTGAGTGATCGCGATCAACGCCTTTGCGCCGATATCGTTGGCGGCCTGACACGCAGCGTGACCGATCGCTGTCGAGAGATCAGTCTCTCCATCTTCGACCATCGTTTCATGCATCTGACCGATGCTCCTTCTGAGCGGGGATGCATCCAGATCATGCTCCGCCTGCTCGAGGATCCTGGTCATCACTTCCACAGCTCTCACCGGGTATTTCCCCGCGGCGCTCTCGCCGGAGAGCATGGTCGCCGATGTCCCGTCGAACACCGCGTTGGCAACGTCGGTGATCTCCGCCCTTGTCGGCGTCGGTTCGTTGATCATGGATTCCAGCATCTGCGTCGCCGTAATGACCGGCTTTCCCGCTTTGTTACATTTATATATGAACATTTTCTGGATTCCCGGAAGTGTTGCGTAATCCACTTCCACGCCCATATCGCCCCGGGCGATCATGATTCCGTCCGAAGCTGCCAGGATCTCATCGAAATTGCGGATGCCTTCCGGGTTTTCGATTTTGGAGATAATGTCGATGTTCTTTCCTCCGTTCCAGTCCAGAAAACGCCTGACATCGTTCACATCCTCGACCGTTCTCACGAAAGACGCAGCCACATAGTCCACATCATTTTCAATACCAAAGAGAAGATCCGCCCGGTCTTTCTCCGACAGATAATCCATTTCAAGGTGGACATCAGGAACATTGACGCCCTTCTTCGTGCTCAAAACGCCATCGTCTTTTGATGTGCAAATGATGTCGCCGTCTTTGACTTCATCAACTTCCATGCGCACCTTGCCGTCATCGATCAGGATCAGGGTCCCCGGGCTGACAAGCGCCGCCAGACCTTTGTAGGAGATTCCGACGCCCTCTTCCGTTCCCGGCTGATCATCCGATCCGCGCAGCACGAATTTCTGGCCTTTGCTCACGGACACTTTATCTTCTGCAAAAGCCCCCAGGCGTATTTCAGGACCCTTGGTATCCAGCAGCACTGCCGCCGGGACACCTGTTTCCCTGCACGCCTCGCGGAATGTCTTCATCTTCTCCAGATGTTCCTCATAGCTGCCATGGGAGAAATTGAATCTCGCCACGTTCATTCCCGCGGCGAGCATTTCTTTTATGACCTGCTTGTCACTGCTGGCAGGTCCTAGTGTACAAATAATTTTCGTTGCTTTCATTGTTTATTTGAACCCTGTTGTGATCAACGTAACATACAGATAATTTTCGTTGCTTTCATGATTAAATACCCGTTGTGTTCCAGATGCGGTCCGCATAATCGCGGATGCTGCGGTCAGCTGCGAATCTGGCTGCCTTCGCGATGTTCTCGATGGACATGGTGTTCCATCTTGCACGGTCTTCATAGGCCGCCTGAATATCGTCATGGGCCCTGCAGTAATCCTCGAAATCGAGCAGGCACATGTACGGATCGGCAATGCTGTACGACGGATAGAGCAGATATTCCTTGAGATTATTGAAGCTCTGACCGGCGAACCCGCCTTCCAGTGAATCCACCGCGCGCTTCAGGACAGGATCACTCTCGTAAACCTGATAAGCGTTGTAACCGTGCTGCAAAATCTCCCGCACTTCGTTTTCACGTTTGCCGAAGATAAAGATGCTGTCCGGTCCTACTGCTTCCCGGATCTCGACATTCGCGCCGTCGAGGGTTCCGATCGTCACTGCGCCGTTGATCATCATCTTCATGTTTCCGGTACCGCTGGCCTCTTTTCCTGCCAGTGAGATCTGCTCGGAGATCTCCGTTGCAGGCATGAGACCCTCTGCCATGGAAACGCTGTAGTTTTCCAGGAAGACGACCTTCAGTTTCGATGCGATCTTCGGACTGCGGTCGATTTCTTCGCTCAGTTTGCAGATCAGCCGGATGACTTCCTTGGC
This sequence comes from Candidatus Allocopromorpha sp., assembly GCA_045114655.1. Lineage (GTDB taxonomy): Bacteria > Bacillota > Clostridia > Peptostreptococcales > Anaerovoracaceae > Lentihominibacter. The sequence continues at coordinate 3,518 of JBGUKV010000022.1, forward strand.
CAGGAAATAACTCGGCGCCGCCTTAGCCGCGAACAGATACGTTTCCGGTCTCATGTCCATATCCGGATTGTCCTGCAGCATCTGAAAACGGCTGATGATTCTGAGCGCGTTCATGAGTTGCCGCTTGTATTCATGGAGCCGCTTAGCCTGCACGATAAAGATGGAATCAGGATCGACCTCTTTCCCGGAGGCTTTCTTGATTTTATCGGCAAAGCGTGCTTTGTTCTCGCGTTTGATTTCTTCCAGTCTCTTGCAAACGGACGGATCGTCACGGAACCGGAAGAAGTCCTCCAGCCGGCGATCGTCCTTGCGGTAGTTTTTGCCGATGCAGTCGTCGATGAGCTGGGCCAGCTTCGGATTGGACTGGCAGAGCCATCTTCTGTACGCGATGCCGTTGGTAACGTTGGTGAATTTATCCGGCTGCACCAGGAAGAAGTCATGGAACAGATCATCCTTAAGGATCTGTGAATGCAGGGCAGATACGCCGTTGACTTTATGCGATCCGATGACCGACAGATTCGCCATGCGGACCTGTCCGTTTCCGAGCACTGCCGTGTAGTCGACCTTGCCGTGGTCTCCCGGGAACTTGGAGTACATGAACTCGCGGAACCTGCGGTCGATCTCCGAAATGATGGAGAACACACGCGGCATCAGAGCCTGGACCTGGGACGTCTTCCACTTCTCCAGCGCCTCTGCCAGGACTGTATGGTTCGTGTAGGAAACCGAACCGACCACTCTTTCCCAGGCGTAGTCCCAGGAGCAGCCGTACTCATCCATGAAGATCCGCATCAGTTCCGGGATGCAGAGCGCCGGATGGGTATCGTTGATATGGATCACATTCTTCAGATGGAAGTTGTCCAGGGTTCCGTAAAGCTGCATGTGGTCGCGGACGATGTTCTGACAGGATGCGGAAACCATGAAGTACTGCTGCTTCAGACGCAGTTCCTTGCCTTCTTCGATATTGTCAGGCGGATACAGGACCTTGGTGATCGCTTCCGCCCGGTTGTTCCGCTGGGCCGCCTTCGTGAAATCGCCGCTGTTGAAGCTCTTCATGTCGAAACCTTCCGAGTCGATGGCGCGCCACAGTCTCAGCTTGCATGCGGCATCATTGCCTGCGCCCGGTACGTACATATCATAAGGGATGGCTTTGACCACCTGTGGTTCATCCAGTGAAAACTGAAAACCCTTCTCGTCCCACCATTCGGTGTAACGTCCGTAAAAGTTCACATAGAACGGGTCATCGTCTCTCTTGTTGAGCCACACGCCGCCGCCGGGGATCCAGTTGTCCGGCATTTCGACCTGCCAGCCGTCCTCGATCATCTGCTTGAACAGACCGTATTCATACCGCAGCGAGAAGCCTGTTGCATCGTAATTGCCTGTAGCCATCGCGGAAAGGAAACATGCGGCAAGTCTTCCCAGACCGCCGTTGCCCAGTCCTGCATCCGGCTCGCAGTCGAAGATGTCATCGAGCGAGAGGCCTTTGCTCTCGACCAGTTTCTGAACATTCTCCATCTCTCCGAGACAGTACAGCGCGTTCTTCAGAGACTGCCCCATGAGGAATTCCATACAGACATAGTAGATTTTTTTCTTGCCTGAAGAGGTCAACTCTGCTTTGTTTTTCTTTTTCTTGAACTCCACATAGCGGTTCTGCAGTTCCCGGTTCACGATTCTCGCCAGCGCCTTATAGATCTGTTCTGCGCTTGCGTCCTCGAAACTTGTATGAAGCCGGTCTTCCAGATACTCGTTTAATACAACATCTAATTTTCTTTTGTTATCAATTATACGCTTTCTGCTTTTCATAACTGTTTATTTTAGTTCTCCGTAAAGTTTACTATACTCTTTCGCCGATCTCTCCCAAGTGAAGTCTTCATCCATAATGTGCTTCACCATCGTGTTCCATTTCTTTCTGTCCCCATAGAGATTGAGGGCTCTGCGGATGGCGTATTCCAGTTCTCCGCCGTTGAATTCGAAGAAGGTGAATCCGTTTCCGTTTTCGCCGTCCCACTCCTGGATGGAATCTGCAAGCCCGCCGGTCAGCCGCACGATCGGCGTATTGCCATAGCGGCATCCAATCATCTGCGCCAGCCCGCACGCTTCGCTTCTCGAAGGCATCAGGAGCATATCCCCGGCAGCGTAGATTTCATGCGCTGTCTTCGTGTTGAATTCGATCAAAGACCGGACCTTCTCCGGATAACGGTATTGCAGACCTCTGAAATAGTCCTCATATCCCGCGTCGCCGGTACCCAGCATCACGAACTGCATATCGGTATTTGCCAGCAGATTATCCATGATGTCCGCGATGATGTCCACACCTTTCGGTGCCACAAGGCGCGAAATCATAGTCACCATCGGCGCATCCGTCAGCTGCAGTCCGAGTCTCTTCTGGAGGGCGCGTTTGCACCATCTCTTGCCTCTGATATTTGCTGAGGAATAAGAATATCCCAAGAACGGATCATTGGTTGGATCGTAACTTTCCGTATCGATGCCGTTCAGGATGCCGATCATCTTGTATTCGTTATCTCTGATGACGCCGTCCATTCCAAACGCGCTGACCGGATACGTCAGTTCGCGTGCGTAAGTCGGGCTGACAGTCGTGATCAGATCCGCCAGCAGGATCGCACCCTTCATCAGATTGACATCGCCGTCCTTCATCAGATAGTGGTTATCGGCATCATCGAGACCGATGCATTCGCCCAGCACGTCCTTGCCGTATCTGCCCTGGTACTCCACATTGTGGATGGTGAAAACGGCTTTGATGCCCCGGTCCGCATAGACCGTCTTGGAGAAAACAACGGCCAGCGCCGTCTGCCAGTCATTGGCGTGGATGATATCCGGCGCAAACCCCGTGATATCGGCACTCTCGATCACCGCGCGGCTGAAGAACGAGAACCGCTCGCAGTCATCATAGAACCCATAGAGCTTGTTGCGTTTGAAGTAGTACTCATTGTCAACGAAATAGTAGATCACGCCGTCTTTCTCAAGCTCGAAGATTCCCATGTACTGGCTGCGCCACGCAACGGGAATATCCTTATGACCAAGGAACGTCATTTTCTCACGCCACTCTGGTTTCACCGAGCCGTACAAAGGCATGATGACCCTGCATTCGATCTCAGAATCCTCCATGTGGTTGACCGCTCGGGGAAGGGAGCCTGCAACTTCTCCAAGCCCGCCGGTCCCGCCGAAGGGCATGACCTCCGGCGAGGCGACGAGTACCTTTGTTTTTGCTTTAGTATTATCCATGTTCATTCCCCCTGTCTAAGCGATTTATACAAGGGTTCCCAGGTGCTTCATGGTTCTGATGAGCTGGTGCACATAGCTCATTTCGTTATCATACCATGCTACGATTCTGACTTCGTAGATATGTGTGCCGCACTTCTCTGCCAATGTCTGTGTAGCGTCGAAGAGAGCGCCGTAGCTGATGCCGATGATGTCGCTGGACACCAGTTCTTCTTCTGTATATCCGAATGACTCAGAAGCCGCAGCCTTCATGGCTTCGTTGATGCCTTCCACGCTGACGGAATCTGTCATATCTTTCAGTGTTGCGTCGAGGATCGTGATGGAACCGGATGGAACAGGAACTCTCTGAGCGGAACCGATGAGCTTGCCGTCAAGTTCCGGAATAACCAGACCGATTGCTTTTGCAGCGCCTGTTGAGTTCGGAACGATGTTGATAGCGCCGGCTCTTGCACGTCTGAAGTCACCCTTTCTGTGCGGTCCGTCCAGCAGCATCTGATCGCCGGTGTAAGCGTGGATCGTCGTCATAAATCCTGTTCTCACTTCTCTATATCCTGCGAGAACCTTGGCCATCGGAGCCAGGCAATTGGTAGTGCAGGAAGCGCCGGATACGATGTTGTCGTCCTTTGTCAGCGTCTCATGGTTGACGCCGTATACGATCGTCGGCAGATCATTCCCTGCCGGTGCTGAAATCAGGACTTTCTTTGCGCCTGCGTCGATATGCGCCTGTGATTTTGCCTTTGAAGTATAGAAGCCTGTGCACTCGAGTACGATATCTACATCGTATTCTCCCCACGGCAGGTTCGCGGCATCTGACTCGCTGAAGATCGGAATCTTCTTACCGTCTACTGTAATAGAATTGTCGTCATTTGTAACATCATGGCTGGCAGAGTATCTTCCCTGCACGCTGTCATACTTAAGCAGGTGCGCCAGCATTGCCGGGCTGGTCAGATCGTTGATTGCCACTACCTCACATTCCGGATCATCGAATACCTTTCTGAATGCGAGACGTCCGATACGTCCAAATCCATTGATTGCAATTTTAGTCATTTTGTTTTCCTCCTACCTATCATAAATTATATTATAAACTTTATTGAATACGAATATTACGAGTGGGATCGTTCTTCCTCATCGGAAAGGTCAATGATCTCTGTCTGGGAACGGAACCCCTGGTTTGGCAGCTGATCTGTGATGATCGTTCCTGCTTCCAGCGGAGCGAACTTGATTCTCGCCACGAGGCCGAATTTGCTGCTGTCAGCCAAAACATAAACTTTCCCCGAACGTCTGATGACTTCTGTCTTTACCATGGATTCCTCAATGTCCAGCGTTGTCAGACCGTTCTCCTGATCGATCCCGTCTGTTCCGATGAAGCACTTGTCAAAATGGTATTTCTTCAGACTGTCTACGGCATCGTAGCCTATGATCGCTTCTGTGGAAGCCTTTATCAGACCAGACAGAAGATAGGTCCTGAATCCTCTTTCGGCAAGATCAATGGCGTGCCGTACACCATTAGTAACATACGTTGCCGAATAGCAGTCGATGTGTTCTATCATACTGCCGGTCGTAGTTCCGGCGTCGATGTAGACAAGATCTCCCTCTTCGATCAATGCTGCCGCACGGACGGCGACTTTTGTTTTCTCATCCACGCGGATCTTTGCTTTCGCATCGATATCCCTGTGCTGCACGTTGACCTTGCGCACAGCATCAGCGCCAGCCGTGCCGTTCGCGCCGTTTCCCGTCCGCTGTCCTTCCAGGGCGACTGCGCCGCCGAAGACCTTGCGGAGCCTGCCTTCTTTATCCAGTTCCGCGATATCTCGCCGAATGGTCGACTCGCTGGCATCGAGAATCGGCACCAGATCCGTCACTCTGACCGACGGCTGCTGCCGGAGCATATCTATGATTTTTTCAAAACGTTCGTACTGAAGCATTTGCTTTACCTCCGCTTCTGCAGTCATTATACGCTCTAACTCGGTCAAAGTCAATCACAAATCGGTCAAACTCGGTCATATTTTCGTCATTCTCATTCGTTTTTTGTCAGAACCAAGCAGCCAGACACCGGCGGGCAGTGCGGAAACTTCGATTGTAGAAGTTTTTCATCCAAAACCAATCAAAAAGTCGTAGTTATGATGCAGATTCAACATCATAACTACGACAATCCGAAGTCTGTACTGATTTCTTACAGGTTTCTTACAGGAGTTCCTGGTATCCCGGAACGTACAGGTGCCGTGGAATTCCGTCTACCATGATCGGAGCCACATCGCCCTGGATCAGCGGTTTGACGTATGTGATGAACTCGTTCGTCACATATGTGCCCTCTTCGTTGATCCACTCTCTCGGTACGAGTCTTTCATCGTTGGCGATCTTGTGCACGTCCTTGACTGCCGTTCCTGCCTGGTATGGGTCATCGGAG
>JBGUKV010000023.1:0-8168 GCA_045114655.1 Candidatus Allocopromorpha sp.
CTTCGGGATGCGCGCATCGATTATCTCGACGCACACATCGACCGCCTTCAGATTCTGCTGTATCAATTCCCGTGTTTTTTTCATGTGGCCGGGATACCAGTTAATGTTTTCTATCATTTTACTATATGTCCTAAAACAAAAGCGGGGATGTCCCCCGCTTTTCGTTCTTTTTTTACCGTCTGCCGATCAGTCCTTACGAACTTTGATCTTGGCGGACTTACCTGTTCTCTGACGCATGTAATGCAGTCTGGCTCTTCTGACTTTACCGCGTCTTACTACTTCGATCTTTTCAACCAGCGGTGAGTGGATCGGGAATGTCTTCTCGACGCCAACGCCTGAAGCGATTCTTCTGACTGTGAAAGTCTCGCCGATTCCGCCGCCCTGTCTCTTCAGAACGAAGCCCTCGAATATCTGAATTCTTTCTCTGTTACCTTCTTTGATTTTAACGTGAACCTTGACGGTATCTCCAACGTTAAATGCAGGGATATCAGACTTCATATATTCATTTGTTACTGAGCTCAATACGTCCATTGCTCTTCCTCCTTCCCTTCGGCATGTTCTTGGTGCCTTCCCGCGCAGGTCTCTTCCCGCGCCGCAAACCAGAGGACCACCCGTTATATTCATCTTCGCGTGTCACGACACGCTCGTATATTATACATGAGCGTCCTGCCGGGCGCAAGTCCTTTTTTCAGAGCTTCTCCGGGTGCCGGACGAGATACGCCATAATCAGCAAAGACGCTACGGTGATGCAGCCGAAGATGATGATGGTGATGATGGCGGCCGTGGGATTCAGATCTGAAATACTGCTTCCCAGCACGGCATACAAGATGAGCTCCGGAATAAGAGCCAGAAAGCTGGCGGCAAGGTACGGCGCAAACTTTGTATGCGATGCGCCAAGATACATGCTGCTGATATCCACATTGCTGACTTTCAGCATACGCAGGAGAAATGTGAACAGAAAGGGCTTTTTATCCTGCAGGTGCAGGATGGGCTGGACCTTCGGATATTTCTCGGCGATGGTCCCGATGAGGTCGCTGCCGAAAATGCGGCCCATGAGATACGCCTCGGAGGCCATGACGATCACGCCGAGGGCGTTCACCAGGATGGCGGCAGGCAGCGGAAACAGAAGCCCTGCCACAGTATACAGCACAATCGAGGCAAAGAACACCGAAAGGCTTTTGAGCGCAAAGAGCAAAAGCAGCACTAAGGCTGCCAGAAAAAGATTCGACGGCGTGTAGCTGATGATTGCGTCTACAGTGATCTTATCCCTGTTCACGATGATCACGATGATCAGGGCAGCCCACACCGCCAATGCTCCGTATTTGATTATCTTCTGTATTTTGCTTTTCTTATCAGATGTCATTCTTTAGGTATCGTATTTGCTGAGAATCCGCGATACAGTCGACTGGTTGACTCCCAGTGCTTCTGCTGCTTTTGCAGTAGTCTTATAGACTTCGTATGCGCGCCGCGTCAGCTGCTCCTCAAGCTGGTGCTTGGCCTCCTTGAGCGGGATGATATCCTCGCAGTAGATACTTCCCCTGGTGTTTTCCTGCTCGTCCGTACCGTGTATGACGCTGTAGATGGTCTCACCCTTGATGACAGGTCCGTCCGTCATCACATAGGCGCTCTCGATGGTCTGGTCAAGCTCGATGAGATTTCCCGGCCATGCATGCGAGGTCAGCTTGCCAAGCGCGTCTTTGTTGAGGATCTTCTTTGATTTATATTTTTCGTTGTATTTCGCTACATACTGGTTTGCCAGATACGGAATGTCTTTGACTCTCTTCCTGAGCGGCGGAATCACGATCGGAACCGTGTTCAGTTTGTAATACAGAGCCTTCATGAACATTCCTGTCTCGCTAAGCGCCTTGAGATCCATACCTGTCATGGCGATGATCCGCGCGCTTGAGCGCACCGGCCGTCCCCCTCCGGCGCGGGTAAACTCACCCGTGTTGATGTATTCAAAGAGTTTGGACTGGATCTTCGGCGGCATGTAACTGATATTGTTGAGAGCCAGCGTGCCCCCATCCGCCATGTCCAGTTTGCCCTGAATCACCATCTCGGACCTGCCGTCCTCAGAGCGGCTCTCCCGCCCGAAGATCTCCTGTTCCAGAAACTCCGGGTCCGCGCTGATACAGTTGACCGTGATGAAATGCTCATCTCTGCGTTTGCCGAAATAATGGATGTAGCGGGCGGCTTCATGTTTGCCTGTTCCTGATTCCCCGGATATGAGAATGGGCATATCAAGAGACGCCACCATCTCCATCGACGCTTTGACCTTGATGCTCACAGGATCATCCACATCGATATCGCTGCTCTTCTGCAGCTGACGCTTCAACAGGTCAATTTCTTTCTCCTGTTCGTCCAGCGTTTGCAGCAGTTCATTGACAACATCAATGTCCTGCGATGTGGTGATGACCATCTGCACCTCGCCGTCCTCATCAAGGATGGGAACGCCTGTGGCGACCACCTTCTTGTCGTGTTTCAAGTGCTGAAGTAGACTGACCGTTGTTTTTTCTTCCAGAACCTTGAGCGTGCTGCTTTCTCCGAAATAACCGTCTGCCATCAGTTCCCGCACGTTCCGTCCAACGATGTTATCGACCTCCAGTTCATTGATGGCAATGGAGGCAGGGTTGACGAACAGTACGTTCCCTTCGCCGTCAGTAACAAAGATCTCAACGCCCAGATTTTCGACAATGGTCCTATAGATGTTTTCACTGGTTTTCTTCTTCATTGCTATGTATTGCTCTGCGCTATTTCTTCGCGGCTGTCTGCTGTGGTTTCGAGATATCGAAATCCGAATCCAGGAAGCCCTCTCTGGCCAGCATGGCTTTGATGACTTCGACATCCGCGATCGTATCTTCGCTCTCCCGTTCGTAAATACTTTCTTCTATGTTCTCAAAAGCCTCGGCGCATATTCCGAGAGTCTCCTTGATCTTTTCCATCGCTTCCGGAGAGCCGTCATTCTTTCTGTATTTCTCGATCAGCTCCAGCGTCCTCGGCAGGTATGTGTCGTTGAACTTCCTGACGATCTCCATTCTCTTCAGCTCCGGTTTCTCCTTAAGCTTCTTCTCGATCTTGCCGATGGAACCCGACATTTCGAAGAGGTAGTCTCTGACCTGCTCGTCTTCGATTTCCAGGACAGCCTTGCGGATCGCCTTGATGCTGTCGCTCTCAGACTTGATCTTCTGCTGGGTCTTTCTGCGCTTGATCGCCTCATCCAGCGGCTCCAGCGGTTTGCCCGTGCCGAAGTCCGTCATGACGAGGAGCTCGTTGACCTTGTCGATGTACGCCCCCAGATCTTCCTTCGGTCCGATGAGGAACTTTTTGTCGATCATCTCCTGCAGATCCCTGATGACCTTTTCCATCGGATAACCTGTGTTCTCGGAAATATACTCAAGGGACGTATTCCCCTGCCAGTTGATCAGCGCTTCATATTTGCCCCACTTGGTCTGCCGGTTTCTCTGCACGTTGTGCAGCACGACCGCCAAAGCGGCAAGCAGCGCGACGATGATGCCGTAGATGACAGCATCCATCGCCGTGGTAGCCCCGATTGCCATGATTCCTGTGAACACCGCCGCCGCGCAGGCCGCGTATTTCCCGAACTTCAGTCCCAGACAGTTCCTCGCATTCCGGATCGACCTGATTTCGTCTTGTGTCAGCCGCTTTGCGCCGGGATCTTCTCTTCTTCTGTTATCGAATGCCATTTCTCTTTCTCCCGGATTCTATCTTACACCTTCATGGAGCCTGCCTGCGTCAGTCTCTCCTTGAGCTGCATCTCGATGTTGGTCAGTTCAATTTCCGCGTTCCTGCGCTTCTCTCTTCCTTCATCCTGGATCCTGATCAGATCATCGAGGGTAGCAATCAGTTCTTCGTTGGTATGCCACAGCGTTTCGATGTCCACAACGCCTCTCTCATTTTCGGTAGCGATCTCTACTGTAGACTGGTGCAGCATCTCGGCATTCTCGCTCAGGATCTCATTGGTCGCATCGGTGACCATCTGCTGCGCCTTGATCGCTTCCTTAGAATGTGCCATGCCAAGGGCAATGACCATCTGGTTCTTCCAAAGCGGCAGCGTATTCACGAGTGTCGAGTGGATCTTATCCGAAAGGATCACCGCGTTAGTCTGCACCAGGCGGATCTGCGGCGCGTTCTGCAGGCAGATGGCTCTGGTCAGTTCCAAATCGTAGAGTTTCTTCTCAAACCGTTCGCACATGGCTGCAAAATCGTTTGCTTCCTGCGCGTCCTCTGCCAGACCGGACTCTGCTGCCTTTGCCTTGAGGGCCGGGAGTTCTTCCTTGTATGCTTTGTCAAGAGCGATACGGCCCGCGGCGATGTACATGGTCAGTTCCTTGAAATACGCCTTGTTGTTCTCGAACAGTCTTTCCTGAACCGCAACGTCCTTCAGCAAAGTCTCCTGATGCTTTTCGAGGACCTTCGTAATAGACTCGATGTTGGTCTCCACCTTGCTGTAGTGGGCCTTGATCTTCTCGGCCTCTTTTTCCCCCTTCTTCAGGAAGGAGAAGATGCCCTTACTCTCCGTCGGATCAACCTTGAGATCCGCCACCAGACTGCTGAGCGTCTCGCCGATCTGGTCCATATCTCTGGCCCGTACCTGTTCCAGCGCCGCCTCCGAAAAATCGGACAGTCTCTTCTGCGCACCTGCGCCGTATGTAATGATAACGTTCGAATCATGCAGATCGATCTTCTCCGAGAAGTCATTGATCTGCTTCATTTCTTCCTCGGTAAAAGACTTCAATCTGAATTCTTCTACTTCTTTTTCCTGGATTTCAGGCTTCGCCGGATCCTCGATTTCTTCAAGAGATTCCAGTGATAATACCGGGGCGATAACGTCTAGTTCCGGTGCTTCCTGCACTGCCTGAGCTACCTGTAATTCCTGAGCTTCTGCCATTTCATTCCTCCTACTATTCATCTTGTTTATTTAACATCAAAATCCGACCCAAGCAGTCCTTCGCGTTCAAAGGTCTGTTTCAGTACTTCAATATCGATCAGCGTGTCTTCGTCTTCACGCTTGTAAACTTTGTCTACGATGCTTTTGTACGCGACCGCGCACGTGTTGAGAATGCCTTTGATCTCGAGCATCGCTTCAGGGCCCGCGTCCTGATGTGTGAGCTTATCGACCAGTTCCATGGTCTTCGGCAAATAGATTTCCCGGAGCTGACGTACGCTGTCAGACTCTTTGAGCTCCGGCCTGCGTTCGATCTTGCGGTTGATTTTCCTGACGGAGCTTTCGATGCTTCTGAGGGAATCCGCCACATCGGGATCCGACACTTCCGCCGCCGCCTTCCCGATGGCGTCAGCGTATTCGTCTTTCCGGCGTTCTTTGTTTGCCGCTTCCGCCGCGGCTGCCTCCGCTTCTGCTTTGGCTGCTGCTTTCTGCTCCTTGACGGTCTTCTCAACCGGTTCCTTTGGCTGGCCGTCCCGCATCATGACCAGGATATCATATTCCCCGTGGATGTAGGCGCCCACATTGCCGTATTCATCCCGGAAAAACCCTTCGTTGATCATCTGCTGGATGTCCTTCCGCACCTGCTCGATGGGAAGCCCCATCTTGCCGGCCACCATGGACAGCGACGTATTGCCGTTCTGATTGATCAGTACGTCGTACTTGTCCCACTTGGCCACGTTCTTCTTGGTGTTCTGGATCAGATATGCTCCTACCAGAGTCAGGATCAGCGGGAAGGCAATCCCCTGCAGCCCTTCGACAAACGAAATGCTGAACAGACGAAAGCCGTCAATCACATTCAGCCCGCCGACGATCAGCAATATCCATCCCCAGATCATTCTGGTGCGTCCGCTCCGCTTATTCTTGATTTTCTTTTCTTCTTTTGCTCTTTCGCTGGCGTTCATTTCTTCCTCCCGGTGTTACCGGTATTATTTCCCGTATTTAATGATGTGTTTTTGCATATCTATTGTATCCACTTGCGGCGGTTTTTTCAATGTCTGAATCATAGCCCGCTTCAGACGATGCTGATTTCCTTCGCCTGCAGGGATACTTCAACATCCCCGCCGCGAATGATCTGCTGCCCGACCTCTTCAAACCCCATCTCTTTATGGAACCCGAAGCTCGGTTCATTGTAGACCGGCCGGATATCCACCTCGGCGGTCACGACCGGCACACCTGTCTCTGCAGCGTACGCGAAGACGCTGTCGTACAGATACCTGCCAAGGCCGGTCCTCCTGTATTTCTCGTCAATGACGATCCTGTCGATGTACAGGAACTTCTCGTACTGCTCCGAAAACCAGATGTAGTTTTCGCTGGTGTAGTCCGCGCCCTCACGCATGACGATCAGAAATCCCGCCGGCTGTCCGTCCGCCTCAACCACCTGAAACAGCTCTGCCGTTTCGCGGAAGTATTCCGCCTTCGCCTCATCCATCGGCGAGAGCACCACCACATCCTTCTCATTCAGTCCGAGGATATACCCAAAATCCGCGGGGACTGCGTCTCTGATTGCAAAATCCATCCTTTTCATCCTCCTTTTGTCTGCGCCTGCGATCAGCTGCTCCTTCTCCTGCCGGCTGAGTTGTTTGATGTGCCACTCGCGGCTCATGGCTTCCTGTTTCGTTCCGAACGACTCGCAATACACGAGCTCGACCGGTCTTCTGGTCCTCGTGTATTTACTGGCTTTGCCTTCGTTGTGACTGGCCAGCCTCTTGTCCAGGTCGTTGGTCCACCCCGTGTACAGGGTGCCGTCGCTGCAGCGCAGAATATAGGTGTAATTACCCGGCGTGTTCGTGCTCATCATTCATCATCCGGGTCATCGTCGTCATCGTCGTCCCAATCGTCTTCCGAATCGTCGACAAACAGTTCCAGCACGTCCGGTCTGGCATAGTGCCCGCACACATCGTGTTCCATCTTGCTTGCCGGGACCTTCTGCATCTCCAGATCCGCGTAGATGACCGCCTCCTCATCCCATACGCAGTCGCTGACCAGATGCCCGAACGGATCGATGACGCAGCTGCCGCCCCGGCAAGGGATCTGCAGCAGGTCCGCCAGCGCCGCGTATTCATTGAGGTCCTCCGGATAGGAGTCCTTGGTAATGAGCATATCGCAGTTGATGAAATAGCAGTGGCCTTCGATGGCGATATGGCGGATGGTGCTCTGCCATTCCTCGTTGTCATTGGTATTCGGCGATATATAAAGGGAAATCCCTTTTTCATACAGTGCGACTCTGGCCAGAGGCATGTAGCTTTCCCAGCAAATGAGGTTCCCCATGGGACCCCACGGCGTATCCATCACCGGGAAGTAGTCCTTATTCGCGTCTCCCCAGATGACCCGCTCACTTCCGGTCGGCTTGAGCTTTCTGTGGTTCTTCGCATCCCCTTCCGGTGAAATCATCATGTTGGAATTGTACAGCGTTCCGTTAACTGCATCGCGCTCAGAATAGCCGATGCTGACATAAACGCCCGCCTCTTCCGCGGCGCTGATGAGCCTGTCCATCTCGGGTCCGTCTGCCAGGATGGAGTTGTCGTAGTACCGCTTCCAGTCTCCGCGTCCCGGTTCGCTTCTGCTGCCCGTCCGGAATCCGAAATTCATGCCGAAGGGATATCCCGGCACAAACAGCTCCGGAAATACAATCAGCTCGGCGCCGCCCACCGCGCACTCCTCGATGTACTTGATTGCTTTTGCGATGCACGCGTCCTTATCGAACATGACCGGCTCCGCCTGCACCACTGCGATCCTGCAGATGTCTTTCAGTTCTCTCATTGCAAAAGCTCCCTATTCTGTCTTATCTGTTTCTGTCGCGTCGCGCTCGGTTTCTGCACTGTCGGTTTCAGCACCATCAGTTTCTGCACTGTCGGCTTTTTCGCTGCCGGATACGTCTTCCTGGTACTCTTCCAGGCCGCCGTTTTTCACGGCCTTCGCCAGGACCGCGATCACGGCACCCGCGCACATCAGCAGACCGGCCTTACCGGCCAGATCTCTGAACTTGTCCACCTTATCCGTCGATGCAAGCACATCCGGCACCTTGATATTCTGATTGCCCTTCTGTGTCCAGTCTGTCACGTCTCTCTTTCCCATGCTTCGTTCCCTCCTTGGTTCTTGATTTTGGTGTGTTTTCATTACGTATAATCAAATTGCCCTTCTTAGGGTATCCGATTACCTCTCCTTAAATTTGTATTGCAGGGTAGCTCCCTGCTCTATAATA
>JBGUKV010000024.1:0-2288 GCA_045114655.1 Candidatus Allocopromorpha sp.
AGAGGGCATGGAAGATGAGCCCGAAGCAGGTAAAGAGGATTCTGGAGCTGGCGAGTGAGAAGGTACCGTTTGGAATTTATGCTGTCAGGAAAGGCGCTGACTACTACGAACTGAAGAACAGCCCTGCATCCAGCAAGACAGAGTTAAAGAAGATCCGCAACAATTACCGCCGTCAGGGAATAAAGGTCTACTGTAATGGCATTTGAAGATTATGACGTGAAACTGGCTTTTGCCAGGATTGAGGACGAACTGATTGATTCCATGATGCGCAACCTTGGTAGGCATCTTAAAGAAGAGTCCGACGAAGGATTTGACTGGAGCCAGTGGCAGGTCGAGCAGCTGAAGTACCTTGAAGAGTACAGAAAGCGGAATAAAAAGAAGTTCGGACCTCAGTTCTCTGATATCAACCGTAGGATGCAGGAAGCGATCCAGGAGGCAGCGGAACGCGGCCAGAAGGATGAGGAGATCAGGATCCTGAAGGACCTGACTGGAAACAAGAAGATTCAGCGAAGATATGCGAATCAGCATAAAGCATCAATCGAGGCACAGGGAGACGCCTTCTTCCGGGTTAATGACGATAAGCTGGAAGCATTGCTGACGGCCACGCAGAACGATATGGAAAAGGCCGAACAGGCTGTTCTGAGGCGTGCCAATGACCAGTACCGCAAGATTATATTCGATGCGCAGGTGTACGCCAATACCGGCGCCGGCACGATCGAAAAGGCTGTGGACATGGCGGCAAAAGACTTCCTGTCACATGGAATAGATTCAATCGAATATAAGAACGGCTCCCGGCATACCATTAAAGACTATGCGGATATGTACATCCGCACAGCTGAGCGCAGGGCCTACCTCATGGGAGAAGGCAACGAGCGAAAGGAATGGGGAATGAGCCTTGTCCTTGTGAACAAGCGGGGATCCATGAGGGACGGCGATTACGGTATCGCCTGCCCACAGTGTATTCCATGGCTCGGCAAGGTCCTGGTCGACGATGTGTATTCCGGTGGAAAGCCTGATGGGAAGCACAAGCTCCTGAGTGAAGCGATGGCAGCGGGCTTTCTTCATCCCAGATGTAAGGACGGATTCACGACCTATTTCCCAGGTATCAGCTCCACTCCTGATCCGGATGCGACCAAGAAGGAACTGAAGGAAGCAGCCGAGGAAGAAAAGAAAGAAGCCAGAGAAAACTACGTAGAACGTCAGGCAGACAGACAGGATCGGCTTGCAAAGCACAGCCTTGACCCGGAGAACCGGCAGACTGCCCGCCATCGTGCAAACCAGTGGAAGGAACAGGCAGCTCCATTCAAACCGGCGGAGACAATCGAAGAGGCACAGGAATATGCCAAGCAGTTCTGCAAGCAGAACTTCATGGATCGGACATTCAAGGGGCAAGTGGATTTCAAGGGCATCTCGTTGGAACACGCCAATGCAATCAACCGTTCTCTGACTGAAGCCTACAGTAGATTTCCTGAAATGGAGAAGCTGTCCGGTATAAAAGCAGTAGCTCCGGGATCCAGACAGGGAAAGAAGGCTTTCAAGGACGGTGCGGATGCATTGTTCTCGTACAGCCCGATTGAGCACGGTATCTTTATCAACAAAGACGTCCTGAAGAATTCCCAAACGCTCGACGCATATATGCAGCGATCAAAAGATGCCTGGGATCTTGTTATGAACAATCTGGACAAGCTGTCTGGACGTCAGCGTGAGCTGGCAGAAAGATATGCGAATGCCGGAAGAGATCTGGTAAGCGGCGATACTGTCGAAGGCCTTTTCACTCATGAACTTGGGCACCATATTCAGTGGACGATGATGGACCCGAAAACCATGAATCGGCTTATGGATGCTTCCCCAAAATATGCCCCGCATCTATCCGGATATGCCACAGCAAGTCGCTCCGAGTATTTAGCTGAAAGTTTTGCGGCGTACATGAAAGGCGAGACGGATCTGTTGGATCCAGATTATGTAAGTCTACTGAACTCAAGAGTGAAGTTTGGGGATAGTACAATTTCAATTACCTCAGATGCTCAAGCAGTAAAATCAGGCTTCTCGTTTACGACTGGTGAAGACGGTGGTATAATATCCACAAGTAAACAGTTTGGGAAGAAACTTGGGCGACATGCGGCGGATTATGGTCTTGATCCGAGTACAGAAGAAGGAAGACAACGGTTTTTGGAAATCACACAGGAGATAATAGCCTTGAGAGATGAAATTCGCGAAGGAGAATGGCGAGGCCAAGACGGTATGTGTGAGTTTTACATTAAAGGCGACGATGTCGTTGTGATACACCA
>JBGUKV010000025.1:0-8490 GCA_045114655.1 Candidatus Allocopromorpha sp.
GCGAGCAAATAACGAGCGCGAAACGAGCGAGAACAAAAGGACTCCGGGGCATTGGCTTCGGAGTCCTTTCGATTTTGGAAGATATAATGAACTTTATGTGCTTGCGTCTGATTATTCGTCCACGTACGGTGTGTTGAATCTCTCTTCGAACGCCTTGGAGAGGTCGTCAACAACGGACGGGTGGGCGATGCCGATGAGGGCGCGGGCACGCTCTCTTAAGGTCTTGCCCTTCATGTGGGCGATGCCGTATTCCGTGATGATGTAGTCAACGTCGTAACGGTTCGTGGTGACAGCGGCTCCCTGGTCGATGGTCGGTACGATCTTGGAAATGATCGTGCCGTCTTTTTTGGTTACGATGGATGGCATGGCGATGATGGAGATGCCTTTGCCGTCTTCAGCTCTTGATGCGCCGCGGACGAAGTCGACCTGTCCGCCGACGCCGGAGAACTGTTTGGTTCCGATGGAAGCGGCGACGACCTGACCCATGAAGTCGACCTGCAGCGCGGAGTTGATGGAGACCATCTTGTTGTTCTTCGCGATGACGGTCGGGTCGTTGACGTAATCAACAGGACGCAGCATGAGCATCGGATTGCGGTCTGCAAAATCATACAGGCGCTTGGTGCCCATCAGGAATGTGACGACGATCTGGCCGCGGTGCAAAGACTTTTCGGAGCAGTCGATGACGCCTGCTTCAACCAGATCCAGCACGCCGTCTGCAATCATTTCTGAGTGGATGCCCAGATGCTTGTGGTTTTTCAGGGAAGCCAGTACCGCGTCGGGAATGGCGCCGATACCAAGCTGCAGTGTGGAGCCGTCTTCGATGAGGGACGCGCAGTATTCGCCGATGGCCATTTCCACATCGCCGACTTTCGCGGGCTGGGATTCCATCAGCGGCATGTCCATCTCCACGATGGCGTCCAGCTGGCTGACGTGGATGTGTGTATCGCCGTAAGCGAACGGCATGTTGCTGTTGACCTGCGCAATGACGGTCTTTGCGGAGCGCATGGCCTGGAAAGTGTATCCTGACTCAACGCCCAGGTTGCAGTAACCCCACTGATCCGGCGGGGAAACCATGACCAGGCAGACGTCGAAGTTCAGGATGCCGCGCCGCATCCAGATCGGCAGTTCTGAGAAGTAGACCGGGATGACGTCGCCGTTGCCGTGAGCGATGCTGTTTCTGGTGCCGGCTCCGAAGAAGATGCCGTCAAATGTGAAGTTGTCTTTGTATTCCGGGTTGGTGTATTCGCCCTTACCGAGGGAGACCATGTGCGTGATGTGCACGCCGCGGTACGCGTCATGGTTTGCGACCATGGCATCGATCAGGCCTTCCGGTTCGCAGATGCAGTGACCGAAGATAACGTGATCATGTGATTTGATCAGTTTCACGGCCTCTTCAGCAGTGGTTAATTTCTTTTCGTAGTCCTCTCTCCAGTTCATGGGGCTCGGGATTTTATCTGACATGGTCGTTCCTCCTGTTCTTGTTTCCTGCGTTTGGATTCTAGGAATCATCTTTCTATGAATCATCTGATGTATTCATTTTAGAACATGACTGAGGTGAAGGAAAGACGATTTATCGCTTTATTCAGATAATAAATGCGCAAAAGCATATTTTCACATGCAAAAAAGCATACCGTCCTAAAACAGTGCGGTATGCTGTGTAGTACGACTGTTACGCGCAGCCTTGCCGGAACTGGCCGACGGCGGTCGGCCGTCCGCAGAGAATGGTTGGTTTGCCTTTGTAAGAAAGGGGAGTGCCGTCGATGTTCATGACAACGCATCCGGTCTCTTCGGCGATGAGCTTGCCCGCGGCGAAATCCCAGGCGGAAAGGCTCAGTTCCGCATACAGTCCGAACCTGCCGCATGCGGTCCAGCAGCAGTCCAGGGTGGCTGAGCCTGTGCGCCGCACATCGGCCGACAGCTCGTAGAGCTTTTGCGCGAGCTGGAAGGTCGGGCCGTTTGTGGAATCGTCATAGGGAGCGGTCCCGAATACAGTGATTTCGTTTTCGATGGATGCGTCAAAGGCCGGAAGAAGCTTGCCGTTCAAATAGCTTCCGGAGCCTTTGCGCGCGCTGAAAAGCTCGTCCCGGTAGGGATCGTAGACGACGCCGATCTCCGCCTCACCGTCCACTGTCATGGCGATGGAGGTGCAGGAGTGGCGGTTTCCGTGAACGAAATTGGCCGTCCCGTCTATGGGGTCGATGATGAAGCAGACACCATGCAGACCAGGATCCACTGCGTCGCCCGTCGTCAGATCGTCATCGGTAATGATAACATCAGAAAGGGAAGGGATGCTTTCTTCCACCAGGAAGCGGCATCCGGGAACGATCTTCATCAGCTCGGTCATGAGCATCTGCTGGATCGCCAGGTCCATGGACGTGACAAAGTCCCGCCGTCCGGTTTTGGTTGTAACACTCACATCGCGGAGGGCAGTATCCTGCGCGTCCAGAATCATCCGGCCGGCCGCAAGAGCCAGCTTTTCGATTTGCTTTTGTATCTCTTCGGTTTGAAGTTCTTCGTGGTTCATAAGATTTAGCTTTCTGTTTTTTTCCCTGTATTTTCTGTATTCCCTATGGCCGGGCCTGCAATTTGAAGTCGGACTCGGCCAATCCCTCGAGCTTTAATATGTTCTCGAGGGCAGTGATATCAGTTGAAATGTCGAACAGGCCTTCTGTGGAGATCCTGTTGTAGATGTTTGTGAAGGCGTCATCCAGAAGATCGATGGATTCAGCCAGCTGATTTTTAGCGTTTGTCTGCGTAGGGTCAAGGTCTTCCAGCGTGCAGAGAATGCCGTACTGTTCAACAGCCGCGGCAGTCTTCGGAAGATAGTATTCGATGAAGCGATCGTAGTCGTCACGGTCTTCCGGATCCTTTGCGTATTTGGTGAGAATCTTGTCTGTCAGATCCCGGATCTTCGCGGCGCTCTCACGGCTTGCTTTTGTGCCTGTGCCGCTTTTGATGTTCTCCAAAGCTTCATCGAGCTGATAGAGCCACATTTTACGGGCAGCGTCGATCCGCTTGAAGGATTCCAAAGGTTTGCCGCAGTAGAAGCAGAAACTGATATCGGATGGTACTTCCTTGCCGCAGAAGGGGCATTCCATGGGATCACCGTGCTCCGCCGGATCGTATTTTGGTTCCGGCGGTTCTGCTTCCGGCTTGCGCTTAGCGGACTTACCTTCGAAACCCTTGCCGAAAATGAAATAGAAAGCGGCAAGATAAAAGATGATCGAAAGCACAGAATGACTTCCCATCAGCCAGCAAAGACCAATAAACAGCAGGATAATGATCAGTGCTATTTTACCTTTTCCGAGTGGTTTCATATCTTTGTTACTCATAATTGTTGTTCCTGTTTATTCGTTTGCCTCGGAGCTATCTGCTTCCGGTGCTTCCGGAGTTTCCGTAGCTTCAGCCTCAGATGCTTCGGTGGCTTCGGTGCTTTCTGTCTCCGTTGGTTCTTCTGAAACGAGTTCGAAGAAAGCGCTGCCGTAATCGATGACAACGATCTGGCCGGCTTTCAGCTTATAACCTCTGACCATGGAATAGATATGATCAATGGCGAGGGAATTGTAATCGCCGGTGTATTTTTTCTTCGCATCCTCCATCGTCTCGTAGATATCGACATCCAGGTAACTTTCGCCTTCAGCCGGATAAATGTTATACCGGCCTTCCGGAAGCTCACTGTCTTCGCCGACAACATATGTCCCTGTCAGCTCGATGCCGGCGCGATCGACCTCAACGGCTTCTTTCTCATAGTTGTCTATATTCCGGTAGGGGTTCTGGGATGTGACCGCCCAGCCAATGGTCAGTACAATGCAAAGGCAGGCCAATATGATTGAAGAAATCTTGTATCTCTTCGCTTGGGCTTTTGCCTTTTCCAGGGCTGCAGGGTTTTTCTTTTTCTTAACGACTTTCGCTCCGCACTCTCCGCAGAAGGTTGCGTTCTCCGGCAGTGTGGCGCCACATTTTTCACAAATCATAAGTTCTGTTCCTTTCCGGCTTTCTAATATATTCCGTGAATACAATTATACCAAAAGCATCCCGGCAATGCTATAATGAGAAAAAAAGAGGAGGGCGTATATGAAAAAATTCAGACTGGAACAGGATTTCCTGGAACTGTTCCCTCAGGCGCAGATCGGGATCCTGGTATGCAACGGCATCGACAACCATGAGAAAGACGAAAACAAATATATAAGCTGGCTGCGGGAGTGCGAAGAGATCTCAAAGCAGTATACGGAGAACCCGGAGTTTACGTCAAACCCTGTCATCCGTGGATGGCGGGACGCATTCTATAAATTCAAGACAAAAAAGGGCGCGCGCTGCTCCATCGAAGCGCTGCTCAAACGTGTGGCCAAAGGCAACCAGATCGGAACGATCATCCCATTAGTAGACATCTACAACGGCATCTCGCTGAAGTACGGCGTGCCGATCGGCGGAGAGGACATCGATAAGTTCGAAGGCGATATGCGACTGACCATCGCAGAAGGCGGGGAGGACTTCGTGACCTACGGCGCAGGCGGCAAGAGCGAACCGCCAAGCCCGGGGGAGGTCATCTACCGTGACGATTTCGGCGCAGTATGCCGGTGCTGGAACTGGCGGGAAGCGGAGCGCACTATGCTGACCGAGGATACGGTGAACGCCTTCATGATTATCGAAGCGCACGACGCTGACAGCGCAGCCAACATCGACGCCGCGCTGGACGAGCTGAAATCCATGATCGAAACAGAACTGGGCGGGACAGTAACGAAAGCGCTCGCGACAGCAGCCCAGCCGGAAGTCGTAATCGCTGAGTAAAAGCAGAGTAAAATGTGTCAAAAGAACCGTCCCTTTGACACATTTCGGGTCAATGAAAAGACCGCAGCCCGGAGCTGCGGTCTTAGTTATTGCTTTTGCATGAAGTTTATTTCATCATGGACAGCAGTGCGCTGAGGAGCTGTGATCCGTCAACGGATGGAGCCGGTGCTGGTTCCGGTTCCGGCTGCGGCTGTGCGCCGAACATGGACATGAGTCCGCCCAGGTCGAATCCGCCTGCCGGAGCTGCCTGAGCCTGCTGCTGTGTCTGAGCGCTCTCTGTAGCCGCGGAAAGTCCGCTCATGATGTACGGAGCGATGGTGCCGAGTACGTTCAGGACGTCGCCAGCGTCAACACCGGATTCTCTTGAGAGTTCATCAACAACCTGATCCTGATCATCGCCCAGGATGTGACCGATGATTTTCTGGCCGTCTTCAACGTCTGCATCTGCAATCTGTGATTCAACAGTGCCTCTGTTCTGGTGTGCGCCCAGAGCTCCGAAGAGTGAGGACAGACCTGACTGTGACTGGGAATTGCTGGTCATGTACTTGATGATCAGCGGCAGAGCCAGGATCAGCAGTTTCTTCAGATCAATCTGGTTTACGCCTGTGTTATTGGAGAGCGCGCCAAGTGATTTGCCGCTCAGAAGTGATAATAATAGTACTGTAAGTAAATTCATATTCATTCTCCTTCTCATTATGCGAGTGATATTTGCATTTATTATAACGCAAAAGCAATAAATCAAAAAGACAAAAATTGTCGTATTACACGCCTGAAGATGGTATAATACAAAAGCCGGAACATCCGGCATCAAGAAAACGAAAAACGAAAGGGGATACTATGAGCAGTAAGAAATACGCGAAGAACAACGATAAGAATAAGGATTTTGAATTCACGAGCTACTATTCCCCGGCGAAAGTCTGGTTCGTCAGAATCATCGTAATCCTGCTTTGCATCACGGTCGCGATCACACTGATCCCATCCGTGTTCTTCTAAAAACTGAGGGACTAAAGTGCGGGAATGATTTTGCATGAAAATGATTCCCGTAATTTTTCGCTTGATTTTTAGCACTCACCTCTTGACAGTGCTAACAAACGGTGCTATCATATGTGCAGAACAAGGGAACAGAGAAAAACCGTTCTATTGCTCAGAAGAACATATCGACAGAATACACTGTAAAGGGGGAAGAAAAATGTTATATCCAAGTATTTTTAACGACAACCTGTTTGACGATCTGATGAACCTCGATTTCCCGAGATTCGTACCGGCCGGCAACGCCGAGAGAAAACTCTACGGGAAACAGTCACCGGCGATCATGAAGACCGACGTGCTGGAGCATGATGATCACTACGAAGTGAACATCGACCTGCCTGGCTTCAAGAAAGAAGAAATCAGTCTGGAACTGGACAACGGCAACCTGACCGTCAGCACATCCAGAAATGTGAACGAAGAAGAGAAGAACGAAGAAGGCAAGGTCATCCGTCAGGAACGTTACATGGGCGCAATGCAGAGAAGCTTCTATGTTGGCGAATACATCACAGAAGAAGACATCAAGGCCCGCTTCGAGGACGGCGTTCTGAAACTGTCCGTACCGAAGAAAGACGCACCGAAGCCACCTGAAAAGAAGGTCATCGCGATCGAGGGATAATGAACGAGTTGCAACGTGTTGCCGCAGGGATGTGAAAGTCTTTGCGGCAATATTTTTATTTGCGGTTTTCAGGGCGTGAATCTGGTGCGCCGGACCGGTTGGTATGTTACAATGCAAAGGAATCTTTAGTTATGAAAGGAGACCGATTTTATGGCAGTTACAATAAATGAAGCAAAAGAAATGATCGTCGGCGCAGCGCGGGTACCCCTCGGATTTTTCCCGACGCCGCTGCACCGCCTGGATAAGATGTCAGAGGAACTGGGCGTCAATCTGTGGATCAAGCGTGACGATTTCACCGGAAGCAATCTCTTCGGCGGGAACAAGACGCGTAAGCTCGAGTTCCTGATCGGCAAAGCTCTCGACGAGGGGGCTTCGGCGGTGATCACTTACGGCGCAACCCAGTCGAACCACGCCATGCAGACGGCCTGGGCCGCTGCAAAGAGCGGACTCAAGCCGATTCTCTATCTGGCTGCGGTAGTCCCGCCTGATCCGGATGACTTCAAGGCCAACCTGCTTTTGGACGGCATTTACGGCGCCGAGATCCATGTGGTGGATCTGGAAGAGGGCGAGTCCTTCGAAGACGCCGAACGCCGCTCCTTCAAGATGGGCAAAAGCCACGTCGCCCGGCTGGCCGACTCCGGTGTGATCTGCTATGACATCCCCATGGGCGGCGCCAATGAATACGGAAGCCTGGGCTATGTCAATGCGATGATCGAGCTGGCGGAGCAGATGTCTTCAGCAGGTGTCGGATTCGACTACCTGTATCATTCGACCGGTTCCGGCGGAACCATGGCCGGCCTGGTTGCAGGCAAACATCTGCTGGGACTGGATATGGAGATCCACTCCGTAACCGCCATGGGCGTCGGCGACGATGGCCCCTACGCAGCCCGCGCCGCACGCCTCGCGAACGGAGCGCTGGAACTGATTGGAGCAGGCGCGTCCCCGGCTGTGTCCGGCGACTGCACCGCAGATGGCTCGGCCGTGCCCGGAGACGCCCCAGTTGTAACTCCGAACGACTTCGTGATCGACCAGAACCACTACGCCCCGGGCTACGAATGCCCAAGCGAAGAAGCAACTGAGGCCATCAAGCTGCTCGCCCGCACCGAAGGCATCCTTGTGGATCCCGTCTACTCCGGCAAGGCCTTCGCAGGCCTCCTTGCGGACATCCGCAGCGGGCAGATTCCAGCCGGCAGCAACGTGCTGTTCCTGCACACCGGCGGATCCACCGTTTTCTTCGCAGAGAAGGAGATCCTCGGGGAACTGGTGTGAATATGATGTGATTGCATGAGTGCTGGTGAACCGGATGATTTGTTTACAGCAGGGTGGCGAATTGACTTTAGGGTAATTGGTGTTAGAATCAATAGCGGAGGTGAAGACAACAATGGCTAATACAGAGAAGAAAGTTAAAGTAGATATTTTTTCAGGGTTTTTAGGCGCTGGTAAGACGACGCTGATCAGGAAACTGATCAAGGAAGCTTATGATGAGAAGCTGGTTCTGATCGAGAACGAGTTTGGCGAGATCGGAATCGACGGGGGTTTCCTGAAGGACACCGGCGTTCAGATAAATGAGATGAATTCGGGGTGCATTTGCTGCACACTGGTCGGTGATTTCAAGACAGCTTTGAAGCAGGTCATTGATCAGTATGAGCCGGAAAGGATTTTGATCGAGCCGTCGGGCGTAGGCAAGCTGAGTGATGTAATCATCGCAGTGCAGGACGCCGGGATCGAGGAAATCGAACTCAATGGGTTCACCACCGTAGTTGACGCGAAGCTTTGCAAGATGTATATGGCAAACTTCGGTGAGTTTTACCAGAATCAGGTGGAACATGCCAGCTCTGTTATACTCAGTCACACGAAAGGTCTGAGCGAGGCGAAGGTCAAGGAGTGTGTCGACATTATCCGTCAGTACAATGACCATGCGTCCATCGTGACGACAGACTGGGACGAACTGACAGGCAAGCAGATCCTCGAAACGATGGAGCAGAAGAAGACTCTGTCCGCCGAACTGGACAGACTGCGTGAAGAAGCCTACGCAGAGGAGGAAGCGCACCACCACG
>JBGUKV010000026.1:0-36639 GCA_045114655.1 Candidatus Allocopromorpha sp.
TTCCGATCTTTTGTCTGATATTGCAGGATGCAATTCATCCCTCCACCTGTAGAGGATGGGGGATTTCTTGCTTATATTATGTTAAAGCTTTTCTCATTTTCATCTGTCTTCTCTCCTGTCTGTGTTTACGTTTTATTCGTTATTTTACCATGCTGATCTCTTTTGTTTCAACGGTTAAACCGTTATTTGCCTTTGTTCCGGTCTGTTCTGTTGACTTACTGTCTCATTTTGTCCTCCTCCTTCTATGCTTTTCGCCCCTTTGTACTTCATAGACGGTTCCTGAATAGGGGAGGTTCAAATAAATATGAAAAAAAGCAGGGAGCCGGTTTTCGCTCCCTGCCTTTGCATGATCGTATCTTGTTTCCGACCTATTGTATTTGCTAGTCCCAGACAGCATACAGGGTCGTATCATTGTTAAAGTGCCCTGCGCCGCCGTCGTCATACATTACCTCGCCATCCTTTGACTCGGCCCATCCGAGGAAATGATGCCCATTTGAGGAAAACTCACAAGGAAGCAGCGATGCATACCCTGCATTGTATTCTTGTGTATAAGTCTCATCCCCGTCTCTTGTTTCGCCGATTCCATTTGACTTAAATGTGATTGTGATCTTCCCATCCGGATCCGGCTTCTCTTCTTCCTGGGCGGAACCGGCGGCTGCTTCATCGTAACCGGCTATTTGCATCACTTGCTCTACGCCTTCCGGCGTTACGGTTCCTTCTCCCAGACGATTGATATCCATGCTATTAACACCTACTGTCACGTCAACCGGTAAGTCAGGCCTATCATACTCATAGAAACAGAACATTTCCATAGAAGGACCGACCTCTTCTCTATGTAAGCCCTCGAAGGTGTCCATCTTTCCAACACGCGCCCAGCCGGGTCCGTAAGATAACTCCCGATCGTAACCATCGATATTTTGGGCCTGCGAGTCTAACCACTCTTCTGCGGCTCTCCAGATACCGTACGTATTGTTTCCGTGTATATGCCCGGGCTCCACGTTGAACTCAACCAGTTCACCGGTGTCTTTATGCGTTCCCTCTTGAAAAAGCATCATTGCTTTAATCGGCAAATTGTCTTTTAATATGGTATACTTTGATTCTCCGATTATATCTTTGTTGCTGTCAGTAATCTGATTTCCATCGGCGTCATATATTTCGGTGTTGAGTTCTTCATGCATATGCACGATCAAGAGGTTCTGACCGTCTTGTTCATCAGCTTCCTTTCCGACAAATATTTTACTGTCTACGTACTGCAGCTTTTCAGTTCCCTTATATGTGCCTTTGCGCTCATATGCTTCTTTTTTGTCCTCATACGTAAAGGGGGCTTCCCAGCTTGCCGTCAGATCTATTTTGTCTACCTTTTCCTGCTGCGGCTCCATTGCCTCGGCGGCTGTTGTTTCCTCAGTGGCTGTTGTTTCTTCAGTGGCTGTTTCTTCGTCGCCGGAACCGCAGGCGGTAACCCCAATCAGGCCGAACGCGATGATCATAATTGCTATAAACACATTTCTAATTTTTTTCATTTCCATCGTTCTTTCCTCCTGTCTGTGTTTACGTTTTATACGTTATTTTAGCACATGGCAATCGCCCGTCTCAACGGTTAAACCGTTATTTTCTTTTCTTCCTGTCTGTTTTGTTGATTTCCTGTCTTCGTGCGTCTATAATGACCTCATGAATTCAACTATCGGCAACAAATCCGTTATGGCAGATAATCTGCTCCGGTATATGAAGGCCAAACAGGTCACCAGGCACCAGCTCTGTGAGGATCTCGGCTTCCGCTACAGCACAGTTTCCGACTGGATCCACGGAAGGACCTATCCCCGCATCGACAAGATCGAACTGATGGCCCGCTATTTTGGTGTGACCAAAGCCGATCTGATCGAGTCGCCGTCCGAGCAGCCATCCCTCTCCGATGCGCAGGTGCTTGCCGCCCGTCTGCATGAGAATCCGCTTCTCGCGGAAACGGCTTCACAGCTCGCGGATCTTTCGGATGCCGACCTGCAGTATGTCAGCGAGCTGATCAACCGTCTCGTACGCTAAAGCTTTCTCATCCTTTAATACTTGTATGTTTTGCTCCCTTTTTTTGTTGTTCTGACTGTGACTGTCCTCCAGGGGCCGTACTTGGTCGTTCCGTTGATCTTCTTATAGACCCTTGCTCTGACTTTGTACTTGCTGTTCTTCTGGAGCTTCTTGAACGTCACGGTCGTCTTCGCGGATTTCTTGCTTGTCCATTTAGACTTGCCGACCTTCCTGACCTGATACTGGTATTTACAGCCCGTTCCTGCCGACTTCAGCGTCACGGTGGCGGAGGTTTTTTTCACGCGCACTTTCTTGATGGCCGGCTTTTTCAGCACGGTGGAGTCAGCCTTCGGTGCCTGGGTGCTTGGCTGCGTCGTCACCGGCGTCTGGGTACTTGGCTGTGTCGTCGCCGGCTTGTTTCCGTAGAGACTCTCATACTGACTGTTATATGATTTGTAATGGCTGTTTGCGAAGAAAAGGTCTTTCTTTGACTGCTGCAGTGCATTGTACGCGTCGTTCACCGCGGTGACTGCATTTTTATATGTTTCGCAGCAGCGATCATAGGCCTTCGCCCTCGCGTTATAGACGATCAGCATGAGACGGCAGCTCTCCATCAGCCCCTTCCTGTACTCTTCAACGGAATAGGTCTTCCAGCGGGAGGTGTTCAGTTCAGTGAAATCCTGACAAAACACGGCTTTTGCCTTGTACGGATTCGGATTGATGATAGCTATGCCGGTAGCGTTAGATCTCGCATTTGCGATAGCGCTGTTATGTGCCTGCCGTTTGAGTGCGTTCTCGTTGGTCCAAAGTGCGCCGTACGGATCTGCGATTCTGATGGTGTCTCTGTCATCTCTCTTCTGCGCGCTTTGAATAATCTGACTGTTTCCGTTTCCTCCCATGCTGCCCGCGCCGTAGATGTGTTCTGTCGGATCCTGGCAGCTGACGAGAGTTGCGCACATGGCCGAACCCGTCATCATATACGGACTGATCCTAAGCTGCGGTACGTTGGCAGGAACAGAGACGCCTTTCACGCCGACATAGTATTTGGCAAGTTCTTCTCTGCTGGCTCTGATGGAATTGCACTCGTCAAGGAGCTCCAGCGCCCGCATCATATTGTGGTAACCAAGCGCGCTCGTATAAGTGCGGTCAAAGGTTCCTGCGCCGTATTTCTGTTCATACGCGCTGATAATACTGTTGTAGTAACTACTGCTTCTGACCTCTGCAACACGGTTTGCGCTTAAAAACCTTTCATAAGCGTTATCGTAGGTGATCGTGCCGTCGCTGTGCTCGATGATGAAACGGGACCCGTTGTCATTCGCAAAGGACTCCTTGTCACGTGCGTTCCATGCTTCCTTGATTTTGCCGTCTACGTATGCCTTCGCTTGTGTGTCCAATGTCAGTTTGTCTTTTTCGAGCTGTACCGCAGCCTGTTCTTTGCTTGCGGCAGCTGCGTCACGCGCTGCCACGGCGTCTTCGTAAGCCTGTTCATCTCTTGCCACCTGCGCAGTGTAGTCTTTGATGTTCTGCTCTTCTTTCGCGATTTTCGCCTTGAGTTCTGCCTCTGTCGGAACTGTCGCTGCCAGCGTCATTTCCGGCAGTGTGGAAACCAAAAGCGCAGATGCGATGAGGAAGCATCCGATGATCCTTCTTGTTTTCTTTCTTCTGACTTTATCCTGCTTCATTTCGTCCTCCTTCTTTTCTATTGTTTTTCCCCTTTGCACTTCATAGTCGGTTTCCGGGAGGCGGAGGTTCAAATATATATAAAAAAAAATCTTTCATTTTCTTACCTATATTCAGAGCTTTTGCGGTGCGATCCGGTTCAATCGAATTCCTGCGGTTGATTGAATACCAGTCGGTTTTTTCGTATAATGGCTACAGCACCTTATGTTTTTACCGAAATAATCGTCTTTGTTTTTCACGTTTTAAGGAGACCCAATACTATGACACGTAAGTTTTTGCTTGTTTTGATTCTTGCTATTGCTTTGGTGCCGGCAGCTGCTTTTGCAACAGATGAAACTCCGCCCCCACCGCCGGCCGTCGACGCTGTCCACAACACGATGATTGAAGACGACGAAGGTAACGCTGCCTGGCGGACGGACGACGGTTTCGCCTGGGAATTCTTTGGCGTCTATCTGCGTTATCCGGATGACTGGGAACTCAGTGAGGACGGCACGAAATACAATTTCGTCGGCGACCTCAGCTATGAGGATGACCTCAGCTACGAGGATCCGGAGGATCTGGCTGCCGATCCTGTAATCGGTATCATCGGCTACAACGGGAACGCCACAAAGCTGACACTGCCCGAAACGATCAACAACTGCGCTGTGGTGGAATTTGATGCATCCCGCTACGCCCCGTATCTCGGCGACGACTATCGCGAAGGAGAAAAAGAGGCGGCGGATCGAATCACTAGCATTTACATCCCTGCTTGTATTGCGGACGGATATATTTCCGGCGTTGACGGAGAGACTTTCCCGAATCTGAAATCCATCGAGGTGGAGACCGGTTCCAGTGAATTCTTTACTGAAGACGGCATTCTGTACCGCTACGGCTCTCCAACGGACTTTATCTACGCCTATCCTCCCGCAAAGCCCGGAACGTCCTTTGTGGTCTCACCGGATCGCGTGATGAATACAGACTTCACGTTCCGGAACGCAAAATACCTGAAGAAAATTACAATACCTGCGAATCAATACGATTTTGATATTGACGCAATCGACGGAAGCGCCATTGAGCAGGTCCTCTTCCTGGGGGACGATATTGAAATCCTGGGGCACGTGTCACCCGCTATGAAGAAAATGCTGGTGTTCCAGTCTGATTTGGATGCCTTGGCGGCGCAGCAGGCCGCCGCCAGAGCCGCGGCCAAGGCGAAGCTGGACGCGAAGATCAAGAAAGCAAAAGCCGCCAAATCGTCCCTGACCGTAAAGGCGCTGAAAGGCAAACGGGCGTCTGTAAAATGGAAGAAGGTCAAAGGCGTTACAGGTTACCGGATCTACAGGGCCACTAAGAAGAGCGGCAAATACAAACTGGTCCGGAAGTCTCCCTGCAATGGCCACTTCACGTGGACCAACACCGGTCTGAAAAAAGGAAAGAAATATTTCTATAAAGTACGGCCCTATACCGTTATCAACGGCAAAACCTACTGGGGCAAGTACTCCGCAATCGTATCTATCAAAGCCAGGAAATAACTGTTTATGACTGATCGGAGGACACTGACAAAACTGGCCCGCCGGGCGAGCCGCGGGGACCGCGCCGCGCTGGAGCGGCTCTGTGAGATCTCGCATCCCGAGCTCTACGCCTATGCCATGTACCTGACGCGGGACAGGCAGCAGGCGCAGGAACTGACGCAGGAAACCTTTATCCGGATCGTTGAGCACATCCATGAGCTGAGAGAGCCGGAGCGGTTTTTAGCGTGGGCGAAGAAGATCCTGTACCATCTGCTCCCTTCCGGGGATGCTGCCGGCAGCCAGCGGTCCGCGGTCTATCTAACTGACAGCTTCCTTTCAGTTATCGCTGACGAAGACGAAAGGTCCATTCCGGATTCCGCGATCGATCTGGCCCAGCAGGAGCAGATCGTCCGGGAGATCCTGGATTCCCTCCTGCCGCAGCAGAGGGCGCTTTTGCTTGCCTATTACTATGAGGAGCGGCCGCTGTCTGAGATCGCTGCGAGCGCTGCTCTGCCCGAGGGCACGGTCAAAAGCCGGCTCTATTACAGCCGCCAGGCTTTTCACCGGAAGCTCGCCGCCTATGAACGAAAGCACCACGTGGATCTGCGGAAGATCGGCCGTCTCCTGGGCGAGGACCCGCTGCTTGCCGGCCGGCCCGCGCGCCTTGCCGGGCTCTTTCGTCTGGCTTCTATTTCAAAGGGCTCTCTGCTCAAAGCCGGACTGCGAAGCAGCAGCGAGATGCGGCCTGCTCTGGGAAAAGTCCTGGCTGGCGTTCTGATGAGCCTCGCGGTTCTCGGGTTTACCGGCGCCTCCGTATATACACAGCTTCCCTCCCACCAGCCGGAGCGTACTGCATCTATACAGCAGGAACAGATCGCCCTACCGGAGGCGGCGGACACCTTTGCGGCCGCGCCTGTCGCAGCCGAACAGAATAACGCCGCGGCCGGAGCGCGCGCGGCTGCAGACCGGACCCCGGGCGGTGTGCCGCTTCCGGGAACCGGTGCCGGAAACGCCGGAAACCGCAGCGGCTCCGGAAATGCTGCCGGCCGGCACGGACAGACGCCTGCCAAAGCGGATCCAACTCCCGCTCCGCCGGCCGCGCAACCCGCTCCTGCTGCAGAAGAGACCCCGGAAGAAGTATTCTCCCCTCAGTCTCTCTCCCTGTATGTCCGGCCGACCGGGCTCAACGCCTCTTCCCTTTCGTGGGAACTTCCTACAGGCGACGCTGCCGCATCCGTCAGCGAGTACCGCATTTACCGGGGGCTCTCTGACGATGAGCCGAACGTCAGCAAACTAACGAACAAACGCACGCTGTCAGCGGCAGAATTGGGTGCGGATCTGCAGCAATTCTCTCTGATCGCAGTGATACCGCCGGACTGTGATTCCTATCAGGATAATGCGGCTGTCCGTGACTTCTGGAACACCTATATTCTGGAGAGCTGGCACACAGATAATACGAAGGAGGTTCTCCTCAGCCGCAGTGTGCAGTGCGGCTTCAACGGCGCCGCGCCGCCAATGCCAACCGTAGTAAACATGAGCACCTCCTCGGAAGATGCTGTCAGCATTCTGGATAATACGACGCACATCCGGGAGACGCTGGGTTCCGACGGACTGGAAATCCAGCGCCGCGCAGGGACTGCCGAAGCGTTCGAACCTCTTGTATCATTGAACTACAGATTGGGGAAACCAAATTCCTATTTGGACAAAGATGTCCGGAAGGGAGTTATCTATCAGTACCGGCTGCGGACCTGGCGCATCCTGGACGGTGAAAAAGTATTCAGCCCCTGGTCAAAGGCGGTCCGCATCAAACTGTAGCATCCTGCCGCTGCCGGATGCCGAGAAGCCATAGCCGCATCCGTGACAGGACGCCGGCGGCGCGGTACTGTTCCGCAGCGCATTGTTTCAGAGCTTCTTCGATTTCTTTCAAATCTGCTTCCGACAATGTCTGTCCGCCGTAGATGGTATCCTGCCAGATCGTCAGGATCCGGTAATAGGCCTCCTCTGCCTGCATGGAGATCTTCGTTGCGACAGCAGGCAGCAGCTCCGAATAAAGCTGCCTTCCTTCTATGATTTCGACCCCTGAAAGCGAAACCTGATACAGCAAAAGCGCAAGCCATGCACTCGCTGCCGCTTCGTCCCGCGCTGCTTCACCCTGCGCTTCTTCCGCCTGCCTGCGCAGCGCTGCAAGTCTGCGCCGCGGCAGGACGATCTTACGTCTGTAATCTGAGGCGGCTGCGGCCGCCAGCATCAGAAGCAATGCCGCCCCTAGGAACATCCATGGTCTTACATTTCTATCCTTCGGCAGATTTTCCTGCCGGACTGCGATGCCGCTCTCCCCTTCCTGCGGATCGACCGGCATCGTTTCTTCCCGCTTGCCCGGCTCCTCTTCCTGCGGTTTGTCTGAAACCGGCTCGCTTGTCTGCTGCTCCTGCCCTGCCGGAAGCGGAACCGTTAACCCGTGTTCCCGGTTCAGGTCCTGGTCGACCGCCGCATAATACACAGCCGCCGCGCCCCCTGCCAAAACCGCCGCCATGCAAAGGCATACCAGCCCGTGCTGAACGAAGACCTGCCGCTTCACATCTGCCTCCGTTTCCGAGGCGAACCGCCGCAGGCTGACCTGCAGTGTGAGCAGCCCGAGCCCCGCAAACAGCAGGATCGTGCCGAGGCTGTTGGAATCGAGAATATCGAACACTTTGAAGATGACCATGACCCCAGTCAGAACCATGCTTGTAGCAAGGTCTTTGCGCAGGACCGGGACGACGCACATGATTACGCCGCCCGCCAGCAGGATCCCGGTCACTATGGCGCTCTCTGCCGGTCTGATCGAAGCGAGCAGCCCCGCAAGGAGCAGGACCAATATCAGCAGATCGAACAGATGCTTTCTCATCCTGCCTCACCTGCCCTTCTGCGCGGCGACAAAAGAATGGCGCCGTCTGTTTCGGCAGGCGTTTCCGATCCGCCGGGCGCTGCTTCCCGATCGTCTTCCTGATAAACCGGATAAAACGGTTCGGAAAGGACCGCGTCCATCCCCTCTCTGCCGGACCATTTGCAGACCCTGCAAACCGTGCCCTGCTGCTCCGCCTCCTGCAGGATCGCAGCGGCAGTTTCGAACAGTTCGGACAGCTCTCCCGCCAGCGCCCCGGCTTCCGGCATCTGGGAAGGCACGCGGTCGTCGAGTATGATTTTGAACTGTGCGGCCTTGCCGGCGGAGCGGTCCAGTATGAACGTGCGGTCCGTTTTTTCTGACAGCTTCCAGTGGATCCTGCTGACCGGATCTCCCGGAACATAGTCGCGGATCAGCGCGGGATCCGGATCTCCGGTCCGCGCGGCTTGCTCCCGGCCTGTCTCCGCGGATGTGTGCTGCAGCGCGGCATAGATGTCGCCGGGCAGAGCGCCCGCGGCTGGTCTGACCAGACAGTCCGCGACGGCCTGCACATCGATCTTATGCTGCAGCAAACCGAAGGGATCACTGACGACGCAGTGCCCCGCTCTGATCTGCCGCTTCCCGCAGCAATTCGTTGGAAAAGAAAACGCGATTTCCTGCGAAAACCTGCCCGGCAGGCTGACGATACTCTCCTGCCTTTGCAGCTGCCTCGTCAGCAGATTGGCATCCTCCGCTTCGATCCGCACGAAGGGTAACGGCAGCCTGCTGTGATTGGTGAGTACGATGTGTACCTCCGGCAGCGCCGCGGCCGCTTCCAGCGGGAGGTCCTTCACCGCGACGGTCAGCCGGCCGGACGCCTGCAGGGTCATCGCGATCAAGGCTGCCGGTATCACAAGAGAGAAGACCATCACGACCCAGGTCCCCAGATTCATGGTAAACAGATGGAGCAGCAGCGCTGCTCCAAGCCAGATTGTATAAAGGATTCTTCTGCCTGTCATGACTCTGTCTCCGGAGCTGCAGAAACGGAAATATCATCCGGAACGTGAACGCTGTGCAGGATCCGCTGCAGCTCTGCCGGCGCGTCTGCGCCCCTGACCGGAAGGACCCTGTGGCAGCAGACATCAAAGAACACCTCCTGCACGTCCTCCGGCAGCACGTACTTTCGCCCGTGCATGAATGCGCATCCCCGTGCGGCCGCGCACAAAGCGATCGCGCCGCGGGGGCTGAGACCCGGTGACAGGGTCCCGTCCTGCCGGCTCGCCTGCGCGATCCGCGCGATGAAGTCCAGCACCGGCTCGCTGACGGTCGTCTGACGGACCGCCTGCTGCAGCTTCCGGAAGTCTTCGGCCGAGATCATCTGCCGGACTTTATCGAGGGGGTTTTCCCGGAGCCGGTCGCGCATGATGCTGATCTGACTCTGCACATCAGGATACCCGATATCAAGACACATGAGAAAGCGGTCCATCTGCGCATAGGGCAGCGGCTGTGTTCCCGTCGTGCCGATCTGGTTTTGCGTTGCGATGACAAGAAAGGGTTCCGGCAGCGGGTAGGACGTCCCGTCCACTGTCACCTGCTGCTCCTCCATGGCTTCCAGCAGCGCCGACTGGGTTTTCGCGGAAGTCCGGTTGATCTCATCGGCCAGCAGCAGATTCGTCTGATTGACGATTCCCGGCCGGTACACAAACTCTCCCGTTTCCCGGTTGTACATGCTGAATCCGACAATGTCCGACGGCAGCACATCAGGCGTGCACTGGATCCGCCCGAAATGAAGCCCCAGCACCCGGCTTACCGCCAGCGCCAGATTGGTTTTGCCTGTTCCCGGCGCGTCATCCAGAAGCACATGCCCCTCTGCCAGCAGCGCTGTCAGCAGCTTGCGGATAACGGTCTGTTTCCCTGTCACGCAGGTCTCGATTTCCCGGACGATCGGTTCCATGATCTTGTTCATTCGCTGCATCTCCTTGCCTTTTGATAGTTTGATTATAACAAATCGTTTCCGGTCTGTCAGTCGGCAGAAGCCTGTGCCCGTTGCGATTTTCATTTGTGCTATAATTGAAACGCAGACACAGAACAGAAAGGAACGACTTATGACCAAAGACAACAAAACTGCCTCGAAGGCTCCGACGTTGGACAAGCTGGCAGAGATGCTCACCGATGACAAAACCCGCTCCGATATGAAATACATCTTCCGCACAAAAGCGGCGCGGGATCTATGCAAAACCATTCCCGACATCAGGGTCCGCGCGGCGATCATCGACATTCTCGTCCAGTCGATGATCGTGGATCAGGATGAGCCGCCTTACCGCGATCTTCCGGAAAGCTATTTCTCCGGAGCGCAGAATTACTGGAAAGACAAAAAGGACGCGGACAGTCTCCTATTTCTTCCGAAAAATGTCTTCTCCACAGACCGGCAATTATGCGAATACTATCTGGATGACATCCTTCCGGAAGGGAACGCGCATCATACCCAGCGTGTCAACATCGCGCGGAGCCTGCGCACTGCAGACTGCTTCATGTTTCTGCTGACGCAGTATGACCTGATCGCGCTGCAGCCTTGCCTGGTGCACAGTGTCGTAACAGAACTCGGCTCTGCGCTCGAAGGGATTCTTCATTCCGTTGCGAACAGTACCGGCCGCGTCCCGGATAAGCCTTATGATCTTGTGACCCTTGCTCTCATAACGCCTGCCGAACAGGATCATATGGAGCGCATGGGGTTCTCCTGGGGGGACGCGCCTGATCATGAACTGATCTACCACAACGACCAGGGTGACAGTGACGACGCGCCATTTCAGGTCGTGGATCTATTCAAGGGCGCCCCACTCCTGACATTGGGCAGCTTCGTCCAGGATGAGGAGGACGGCAAGCTGGCAGAGTATGCCGCGGATTCCGATGTAACGAACTACGACAGCAAAAGCAAAATCATCAAGGCGCTGAAGCACAAACGAATGGTCCGGCTGGTTGAATTCAACCGCGCCCTTTGGGAAAAAGGAAACCTCATCCTGGACGGCGCGGCGGCGGACTACGGTTATGTCGACTATCTTACCTGGTTCAACCGCATCCGGAACCTGCGTAACAATGTCCACTTCGCTTCCTTAGGCAAGACCCTTGCTGAGACCGAGGAATATTCGAATCTGGAAATCACTTCGGAGATGTACGCGTTTCTCCATGTGACCGTCGAAGCACTGAAGCTGTACGTGGAAGCTACGCGATAACGCTGTCGGCCAGTCCGAATTCGATGGCGCTCTGCGCATCGAAATAGCAGTCGTTCATGGTCTTCTCCAGGATGCTTTCCAGCGGCTGCCCTGTGTGCTTCGCCAGGATTTCTGCCAAGGCCTGACGGGTGTCCATCAGGTCCTGGCTCATGATTTGCAGCTCCAGCGCCTTTCTTGTCAGCGTCCCCGAGATGGCCGGGTCGTGTATCATGACTTTGCTGTGGGTGTAGAGCTCCCTTCGGTCGCCGGAGGCGAACAGCACGGCCGCCATGCTGGCCGCCAGACCGATGCACACGGTGTGCACGGGGCTAGAGATGTGCTGCATCACATCGTACAGCGCCAGCCCGTTTCTGACCTCCCCGCCCCCGCTGTTGATGAAGAAGGTGATTTCCTCACCCGGGGCGTCATGCTCCAGATAGAGCAGCTGGGTGATGAGGGAATTGACGGAGTCCTCATCCACGGGTCCCATCAGCGCCACCTGGCGGTTCTTCAGCATCTCGTCCTCGAGATTGTACGCCGTGATACCGTTTCTGTGTTCTTTGATGATTCTTGGTGTGTTTGCCATAGTAAATCTCCTTTCCCTGCGGATACTCAGTTCGCGTTTCTCCGCTGTTTTTCATATTCTTCAAATGCTTCCGCGGCTTCCATGGCCTCTTCCAGCTGGGCTTCCTGCTGCATATCGATATCGTATTGTGCCGGAAGGTTCTCGACCTGCATCAGCGAGCGGTGTCCCCTGCAGTGCGCTTCGTCTGCCATCAGGTTGATGAATTCATAGCAGAGTTCATATGCCTGCAGCATTTCATAGCGCGGAAGGGTCTGCCCTTCGGCCCGATCCAGATACGCTACGGTGATGTGCCTGGCAAAATCAAGCATGGGTTCCTTTTCTGTCCATTCATATCTCCCATAAACTCTTGCGGCTTCCATGAAACGATGGTCTTCCATCATGCAATTCAGGACATCCGGTTCCCCGTACGGGCCGTCATGATTCCGCGCCGTGATGCAGCACCGGCTGAAATATCCAATCGACATTCGCAGAAACGAAGGCTGTCCTTCCGCCGATGCCTCGCCCATACTGCGTATAAGCTGCTCCAGGGTCATTGCGGATGTCTTTCTTCCCTCCCTTCTTGGCTGGTAGTCTCTGGCGATAAGCTGACTGAACGCGCGCCTGTATAGGGACCTCGGCTCCTTTTCCTCCGGCGTACCTCTGCGGGCGCACTGCTCCGACCACTTGATATGGTCGCCCTCACGAATGCCCATCTGTGTGACAAGCATAAAGCAAAGTTCATACAGCGCCCACCGGTCTTCTGTACTGATATTCTCGTCATTGACCGCCTCTGCTATCTTGTTGGCAAGCTCCCGCATGGACAGAGAGCGCGTGTTTTTCTCGCCCAGCATGACCTCAATGCAGTCTGCGATCCAGTCCTGCGTGCTTTCTGCCTGACCGCCTGTTACATCGCGTGCGTACAGACAAGCCGTGTAGAATCCGTAGACGGACTGCTCCACGATCCGATTTCCCAGTTGCTCGCTTCTCTGCAGCGGCGAATCGTCACTGCGGGTCTCCCCGCAGTGCGACATATGCTGCAGCAATTCTTCCAGCGACATTCTTCTCTCTGCCTCATCAGCATGCTTCCTGTTCGTCATATTCCTTACCCCCTTCCTTTGCTGCCTTTGCCTCCGGCAAAAGGCCGTACCTCGGATGTTCTTTCAGCTCATAGCGCCTGACCAGCTTCGGCTCCTCTCCGCGCTTCAAAAGCCACGCCTTCGAAAGAGGCATGGTCAGCACCTGGTAATCAGTCTGATTGACCCTGGTGCCGATATAGTTTGCCGTAGCAAGGTCCTGTCCGCCCAGATACAGCACCGTGTCGCAGCCGTTCAGAATCGTCGTCGCCGCTGCCTGTCCGTACATCTTCTCCAGCTGCGTCTGGCTCTGGAGGATAATGCTGACGGCGATGCCCCTGGAGCGGATGACCGATATCAGGTTGTCGAAGTCAGGGATGCAGGCGTTGGTCGCGAAGTCATCGAGGATGAACCGCACAGGCACAGGCAGGCAGTTGTCTTCACACTCCTTGTCCGCATAGCGGCAAAGGGCATTCAGAGCCTGCGTGTAGAACAGGTTCGCCAGCATGTCCTGGGAGCGGTCCGTGTCGCTGATTGTCACGAAGAGCGCCGTCTTCCTCTGGGCCAGCCGCAGGATGTCGATGCGCTCCTCCCGACGAAGGAGTTCGTCGATCTCCTTCGCCTCAAGGGCCGCCAGCTTGCTGCCCACGAACATGCGGATGCAGTTCGAGGTGCGTTCGACCTGCTCATTGATGGCCCTGAAGTATTGCGTCGCAGCGTAACTGCTGCTGTTTTCCGCCATCAGCTCATCCATCAGCTGCCCATACTGGGAACGCTTATCCCCGCTGCAGTTCGACTTGTCGAAGAGCCTGTGCACGCTGTAGATGTTGTGGTCTTCTTCGGCCAGCGTTTCCAGCACGCAGGAAATCAGACTCCGCAGCACGCCCTTGGCCGATTCATCCCAGAACGGTTCGTGGGCGTCCTGCGCCTCTCCGTACAGGATCCCTGCGAACGTCGCGATATCCTTCTGGCTGTACTCGCCGTTTTCTTCGTCGTACTCTATGTAGTCGAAGGGATTGTAGCCGATGGATTCCTTCGGGTTGGTCAAATCGAGCTGCAGTACTTCGTACCCCGCCTCCTCCAGAGCCGGCGTCAGTTCCTTGCGGAGGCTCCCCTTCGTGTCCGTGACGATGAGGCTCTCGCTGGCGCTCAGCAAATTCGGCTTGACGTAGTACCTGGTCTTGCCGGCCCCCGTCGGTCCGATGATGAGGTCGTTGTTGTTTCTTTTGGTTTCCCATGTGTTGTTGGATGTGCTCTCACCCTCTGCGAGGATACGTATCCCGTCGTTCCTCAGTGATGCATACTCTTTCTTTCCCTTGTTGTTCGTCATGCGAACGCCCCCTTTCTACATAAAAAATAGGTGGTAATAAGAACTGTATAACTGTTTATTAAAAAAACCCCCTTTCTGTTGTCTTCGGTCTGCACTGGCTCATACGCCGGCGTTAACCTTCTTGTGCCCCAAATAAACACAATCAACAACGAAATGGGGTTGTATGATATTCACTTTTGTGAGTTGCAGAACTATAATAAGCGGCGGACGATCGGTCTGTCAAGACCCCGCCATGCAACCTGTAGTTGCAGCTGTGGGAATCAGTTGTTTCCCGGCTTGAATCCGATTGCTTTTCCCTCCTGCTTCAATCCTTCTTTTATCTTCTTTCCCGCCGCCTGCAGATCCGGTCCCGTCAGCTGTGACAGCTGCTCGCGCGACAGCGTCTGCCCTGCTTTTGCGAGGGGCTCGAGTCTGTGCGCCTGGGCAAGC
This sequence comes from Candidatus Allocopromorpha sp., assembly GCA_045114655.1. GTDB lineage: Bacteria > Bacillota > Clostridia > Peptostreptococcales > Anaerovoracaceae > Lentihominibacter. The sequence goes on from JBGUKV010000026.1 coordinate 14,653, forward strand.
TCCGCCTGTTCCAGAAGGCTGCGGACAAAACGGCCGTTTCCGAAGTTCTTTGTCTTGGCCGCTTCCGCAAACACCTCAGATGCGCTGCGGGCGGCTTCCGGCGTCAGCGAATAGCCCCGTTCCGCTGCCATGTAATGCAGGATCTCGAGCAGCTCTTCCGCTGTATAATCCGGGAACTTCAGACGGAATCCGATCCTGCTGCGGAGTCCTTCATTCTTTTCGAGGAACGCTTCCATGGGCTCCGGATACCCCGTGAAGATCACGACGGTGTCGTTTCTGCGGTTTTCCATCTCCTGCACAATGGTATCGATCGCCTCCTGGCCGAACTTCCCGCTGTCATTTGCCAGAGCATACGCCTCATCGATGAGCAGCACGCCGCCGCGGGCCTCTTCGAACCGTTCTCTGACCTGGACCGCCGTCCAGCCTACGTATTCTCCGACCAACTGGCTGCGTCCGCATTCCACCATTTTCTCAGTGGGCAGCAAATCGTTTTCGTGCAGCAGCTGCGCGATCAGCCGCGCTACGGTTGTCTTGGCGGTGCCGGGATTCCCTGTGAACACCATGTGCATCGAGCTGCTGATTTCGGGCAGGCCTGCCTTCCGGCGCAGCTCGCGGATGTGCGCGGCTGCTGTGAGATCGCTTATCAGCTCTTTGACAGACGTCAGGCCAACGAGGTGATCCAGCTGTTCCGCAGCGCTGCGCGCGTCGGCCTTTGGGTCCATAGTCTTTGGGTCCTTAGTCCCCGGATTCTTGCCGGACGACTCCGCAGCTTGCCGGCTCTTCGTTTCAGCTGCACCGCGCTCTCTTTTGCCTGCTTTGCCGTCTTCCCCGGTTTTCCTGTCTTCTCCGGTTCCCGCGGCTTTGCCGTCTTTTCCGTCCTGCACGGGATCCTTCACGCGCAGCGAGAGAAACGGCATATTCTCCGGGATCCATTTTTGGGCTGACACGGTATTCTGCTCCATGACCACAAACAGGACATCCTTCTGGTATTCCCGCAGTACCTGGCGCAGGATCCGTTTCTGCTGCTTCTGCGTTTCGGGATTCTGAAGCAAGTCCATGTCCGTTGCAATCAGCACGCAGGTCCCTCCCCGAAGATCGCGGAGCATCATCTTGAGTCTTGTTTCTGAGATCTCTCTGCCGATTCTGTACACCCCGATGATCAGGCTGCGCCTGCTCAACAGGAGCTGCTGAGCGTACAGTGCCTGTATCAGGAATCGCACTGCGAAATGCCCGTCGCCCAATGACTCTGTACGTATCCTGTAATGCTGCAGCGGACCCTCGAACATCGGCGGTTTTTTTAGAGATGTAAGAATCCGGTGGATCTCTTCTCTCACGGAGATGTCCAGATTGAATTCCTTCGCCAGCACCTCCAGGTTTTCTTTGATCTCTTCATCTGTTCCGAAGAGTTCGGGCTCAACATATTCCTTTATGTTGGCGTCGATCATTGCTGTTTTGCTGAGGATCTGCTTTGCTTTTGCCTCGGGGCACAGATTCTCGCTGGCTGCGTTTTTTATCAATGTGCGGAATTCTCTTGCCGTGATTTCCGTCCGTTCTTTCAGTCTGAGCTGTTTCAGTTCTGTATTGAGGACGCCGCAGATACATTTGAATACGGCGTGGGTATGGCCCTTGGGATCGCCTCTCATCGCGTTGATCGCCGCAGCAATATGAAGCGCTCCCTCGCCGCAGCCATAGACCGCGAAACGAACTCCCGCATGCTGATCCGGCGCGTTGTTCAGCCTCTCCGCAAAGCTCTCCGGGGTATCCGCTGCGATTCTTGAATATATGGTAATGGACATGCTGTAGTAAATCATCTGCTGCTCCTTTTGTCTGTTGTGTTCGACCTATTGCTTCTTATTTTTCGAAGTAGTTTCACGCCCCGTTCAATAGAATAATCCGGCGCTTCGCTAATGCCTTTTGCCTCCAAAATCCGCCGGATCGCGTTTGAGGGATCGAGCGAGTGGTATGCTGTGTACAGATCACGCAGCTCCCTCGCGCTGATGGTTCGGTAGATCCGCTTGCTGGGAATCTCGTAGGTATATGCCCAATATCTGTACAAGTATCCGATCCAAAACATGATGCCTGGTGTGTAGCTAACGGAACCGTATTTGCTTTTGCCGTATTCTTCATCAAGTGCTTCGAAGGCGTTCGTTTCACTGAATGGTCTATTGAGGAATCCTTTGCCATCCATTGTCTCGGCAACCTTGGAATTCATGAATCTGCGCACGAAAACCGGTGAACTGGTGCCATATTCTTTGATTGACTTTTCAAATATGCTGCCTTGTATATTGCACAGCAGCATCCCGTCTCTATCTATATCTCTCATATCAATTCGTCGATGTACTTTCCTTTCCCTCTGTATTTGATCCTTGCCGCCCGGACTTTGCTTTCGGATGTTTTCAGGTCCCCGCCGCGGTCTGTGACAAAACGTTTTTTCTCGTCTTTACATAGGTAGCATCTTTCGAGGATCCGGACCTTTCCGGCTGCTTTCCGGCTGCAAGCCACATACTGCATTCCCAAATTGGTCGCGGCAAGGGCGTGGATACACTGTTCATCTGTGATTTCTCCTTCGGCGAACGCGTCTATGATCTGGTACATTCTGTTGTCTGCAATCGGTGCGATGACATAATCTGCCTGCATCACCGGGGCCATGATACGTGCAAGCGTTTCTTCTGAAAAGCGGTCTTTCAGTCTTCCTCGGAATGCAGAAACAATCAACAGCCACTCCCTGCCGACTCGATACTCGGTGTGAACCAGTCCTTTTGTATCAAAAGAAAGAATATATACGGACGATTCCGGGAAGTTGGAGATGAACAGAGCCGCCTGCCGAAAAGACTCCCCCATATAAAATGCCTGCCCGAAATCATTGTTTGCGCGGGCCCGATCGATCCGAACCGGCCCTTCGATGCTTTTTTTCGCGCCATGAAACAACAGTGTTCTGCCTGACTGGTTCTCCTCCTTGTAGAATTGTTCCTTGATTCTGTTCAGTTCCATCCCTTCTGCGAATGCAAAAGAATATAACTTCTCCAAATTGTCGGGTGAGATTCCGGTTTCTCCCGTTTCCCATCGGCTCAATGTAACGCCGGATACACCTAGCTCCTTTGCGAACTCCTGTTGCGACAGCCCCATCATCTCACGGATCAGTTTTAAGTCATTTATTGTCTGATATTCATTGTTTGACATTCTCCAACACCTCCAACTTATATTTAACACATGTTAAATATAAGTTCAACCCAAAATTATAAAAAGTCCGGGGCGGATGACCGTCCCGGACTTATGCGATATTCGCTTGATTGCTTTTGCGCCCCCGAGATTACTCAGCGATGTACGGCATCAGGGCAACGACTCTTGCCTTCTTGATGGCCTTCGTGACTTCTCTCTGGTGGATGGAGCATGTACCTGTGATTCTTCTCGGAAGGATCTTACCTCTCTCGGTAACGTACTTCTTGAGTGTATCAACATCTTTGTAATCTATGCTCTTAGTCTTATCGGCGCAGAACTGGCAGACTTTCTTTCTTCTCATGCCGCCGCGTCTCTTGTTATCATAAGCCATGATATCCTCTCCTTTCTTTCAGGATGTTAAATTCTAGAACGGGATGTCATCATCCTGCAGGGATGTGAATCCGTCCCCCGGTGCACCAATCTCTGTCGGCTGACCACCCTGCGGTGCCGGCTGCGGTGCCGGTGCCGGCTGCTGCGGTACGAAACCGCCCTGCTGCTGGCCAAAGCCCTGCTGGCCGTATCCGCCTTGCTGCTGGCCGAAGCCGCCGCCCTGACCCTGGCCCTGCTGGCCGCCGAGGAATTCGACGTTGTTCGCAATGACCTCTGTCGTGTAGACTGTTCTGCCGTCCTTTTCGTAGCTGCCAGTCTGGATCTTTCCGTTTACAGCTACCTTGCGGCCTTTTGCCAGATATCTGTCACAGTTCTCTGCCTGCTTGCCGAAGACAACGATCGGAATAAAGCTGGGATTGTCTTCCCATTCCTGTGTCTGCGGGTTTCTCCGGCGGTCATTGACCGCGACGGTAAATCTGCAGATCGCCGTCTGGCTGGCGCCTGTGGAATATCTGAGTTCCGGATCTCTGGTCAGGTTCCCAATCAAAATTACGCTGTTCATAATAATCCCCCTTTTTTATTTCTGATCTCTGTTGTCGATCAGGTGTCTCATTACGTTGTCAGAGATTCTCAGTCTTCTGTCGAGTTCCTTCGGCAGGCTTGGATTGCCCTGGAATTCGATGACAACATAATATCCTTCAGATTTCTTCTGGATCGGATATGCGAGCTTTTTCATTCCCCATACGTCTACATTTCCGACTTCGCCGTCAGCAGCAATGATCTCCTTGACTGCTTCGATCGTGGCTTCCTTCTTCTCGTCTTCCAATGCAGGATCGATGATGAATAATACCTCATAGTTAGTCATGTTTTCACCTCCTTATGGACTAAATGGCGATGCCCTTATCGCATCGCAAGGACATACGCGCCGAAATGACGCGCTTGTATATTATACATCAAATCATGATGAAATCAAGCATTATTTTAGTTTCTCCAGTTGCGCGTTGTGGTTCTCACTGATGACTTGATAGAAATACGCGACTTTCTTCGCGACCTTCACGTTCCAGGCGCCGTCCGCCGCGTACGTCCGGTTCACCGCAGCGATCGTGTTGCCTTTGTAGTAGGCGCCGCCCGGTGCCAGATAGTTCTTCGCCAGAACGCGCCCCACGGTATCCAGGCATTCGTTGATCGATGAAAAACCTTTATAACCGTAGCCGCAGACGTTGTTCGGGTGGAACTGGGCCGTGCCGTAAGCGCTTTCGTGTGACGCGATGGCAAGCAAAAGCAGGCAGTTCAGGTCGTACTCCTGCTCCAGGTTATACAGGGTCTCCTCCGTGCCGACGAGTTTGTATCTTGTGACCAGCTTCAGATCCTCCACCGATACGCCGCTGGGCTTGCTCATGTCCATGGCCTGCACCTCGGCATAGCTGTACGCCGGGATTTCCTCCTGCTCGATCACGTTGTCGACCGTCGATTTGCGCAGGCTGTTGGCCAGATCGATCTCCTGCGCTGATGCGTTCTTCTCTTCGGCAATGGCGATGGCCTCTTCCGCCGAGTCATGCGCCAGCCGGTTCACCCCCGCCCACAACGCGAGAAGCAAAAGCATGATTGCCAGGATGGTCCCGACTGAGATGAGCACCAGTGTCTTCCGGCTCCATCTGCCCGGATTATTCAATTCTGCTTCGGAATAGTATCTTGGTTCACTCATTGGTCTTACTCTCTGGACTTACTCACTGGTCGGAATCTCCAGCTCTCCCAGAATCGATTTCATGATGTCATCACTTAGGACGATCCTCCATCCGCCATAGCCGTCGGCCTCCATCGGAATGAAGACTTCCGTGTCATAGGAAGGATTTTTCTCTGCGGTTTTTTCGATCTGGTCTAGATAAATATCCAGGCACTTCTTGTTCAGTTTCTTCTTGTCTGTGACAGTATCGCTGTACAGATGCTCTGTCACGTATTTGTAGGAGGCTTTATCGTAATCGTCCATGATGTCGCTGAAGTCGCAGTTCTTGACGGCGACCTTAACAACAGCCACGTTTCCCTTGGCTCTTTCGTCCGTGATCTCATAGGAAAAATTCTTGAAGACGGCGTCTTCAAGTCGGTCCATTTCCTCATCGGTGCCTTTGACGTTCTCCAGGAAGTTGATGTACTTGTTGTCCATGTACATCATGTCTGTCTGTACGTCATCCGAGGACAGATTCTGCAGAAACGCGTCCGCCGCTTCCTGGGGCGTCACCTCTGCCATGCTGGTGGCACTGCCGGAAATGGTCATGGCAATCAGTATGGATACGATTGTATTGATGATTCCTCCCATAACTCGATGCGCTGCCTTTGCTTGTTATTTCCAGAGTTTCTCGGGATATTCCCCCTTGTCTTTTCTTGACTGGAGTTCATCATGCACGCCCTGCCAGTCTTCCTTGTAGGTCACGCCGCACCATTTGTCATGGCATGGCAGGACCTTGACGGTTGCTTTGCCTGCATGGATCAGTCTGTCGACGATCGTCGGGAGGAGATACTCGCTCTTCATCGGATTGCCCGGGACCTGCTCTTCAAAGAAAGCGTTGATGCCTGCTTTCAATTCTCCGACCATGCCCTCCGTGAATCCCCAGAAGTTCATGGAGACGAGGGTGTCATCCGCCAGCACGTGCCAGCTTTCGCCGCCGTCTTCTGTAAAGCAGATGCCTTCCGGCTGCCGCTGGATCTTTGTCCGTTCGGTGATTACTTTCAGGTAACCATCCTCATCCATCTGGCAGACGCCTCTGGCGACATGACCATACTCTGTGATGGTGTTGGCCAGAATGTAGCCGGCCATGCAGAACGGATAGGGTTCTGCCGCTTCGGTCTGTTTTGAGAGGAATTCGTACACGCTGACGAATCCGCTTGGTCCGTAGTAATCGTCCGCATTGATCACGGCGAACGGTCCGTCAATCAGATCACGCGCGGCCAGAACGGCGTGTCCGGTTCCCCATGGTTTTTCCCTGCCGTCGGGAACTTCAAAGCCTTCCGGGATGTCCTGCAGATCCTGATAGGCGTATTCGACCTCCATAAATCTGCCGGCGCGCTCATCCACGAGTTCCCGGAATACGTCTCTGTGCTCTTCGCGTATGATGAATATTGCTTTATCAAATCCGGCCATCATGGCATCGTACAGGGAAAAGTCCAGGATGATTTCCCCTGCGTCTGTGATCTTGTCGACCTGTTTCGGTCCGCCGTAACGGGACCCCATGCCTGCCGCCATGATTACCAGTACTGGTTTCTTAGCCATTGTTCTCCTCCTGTAACTGTACGAGCTCCGCCACTCCTTCACGGATCAGCGCCTCTACTCTGTCTGCGATTTCCTTTTCTTCTTTGCGAGAGATCCCTGCCGTTTCGATCGGCGGGAAAACTTTCACGTCAACGCGCGCGGGCGTGACGACACCTGTTTCTTCGATCAGATGGTACGTACCGTGCAGCGCGACCGGAACGATCGGCACACCGGGTTTGGTGGCGAGCTTGATCGCGCCGCGCATGAACGGCCCGACGGTGGGGCCTTTGCTCCTCGTGCCTTCCGGACAGATTGCCAGGGAAAAACCGTCGTTGATGTATTCGATTCCCTGATTGATCGCCTTGAGCGCTTCCCGCGGATCGTCATTCTCGATGAAAACGCTGCGGATGCGCGGCATCCATTCTCCGAGGATCGGCGCTTTCGCCAAATAGCGTTTGGCGATGAAGCCGAACTGGAATTTCCGGAAGACCGCGAACATCACGGGGATATCCGCATAGCTCTGATGGTTGAGCATGAGAACCACGGGGCCCTCGTCCGGAATGTTCTCCTCGCCGTGTACGCGCAGGTCAACGCCGAACTGCTTCATGGTCTTCGGACCAAAGCCTGAGGTCGCCTCCAGGATCAGACGCCGCTCTTCCTCAAAGTCGCCGGATGCCTTTGCATTATCGATCTTTTTCTTGTATTTGTTGTAGTGGACCACATCTCCCAGGACCTTCATCGCCGCGGGGATGTTGCGTATGATTTTCATGATTCGTCTCCTAGAACTTCACATCTCCCGGGCCGCGGTCGAAGAACACGCTCTTCGAAGCCACGGAAAGCGGGATGCCGTAGCACACCTTGACCTCTTCGCCGAAAATCCCCATGCGGGCGGCGCCTTTGCCTGCGGAAAAGAGCACCCGGTTGTCCATCCGGTTATCCGCCGCGATCGATACCGCGGATCCCACTGCGATGCCCAGATTCGTCACACTGAACGCGCACATGGCACCTGCCTTCTTGCAGGCTCCGCAGTTCTTGAATCCGCACATCCCGCAGTGAGCCAGCTTTTGCGGCTTATTCTCTGCCCAAAGCAAAACCACGCAGAAGCTGTTATCCACATTGCCGGCGTCGCGGGCGTAAAAATCTTCGCCCGTTTCATCCGCGATGTCACGCATATGCGCAGCCAGCACATCCTTATCCTCCCCTGTGAGGAGCACGCCCTGCACATCATCGACGCCGTTTCCCTTCGGCGCCGTCATAGCCGCCGCGATCATGGCCTGCCCGACCCGGATCGCCGCTTCACTCGATGCCAATAACCTGTCCTGTATCATTTCGTTGTTCCTTTCATGTCGTCGTTATGTTGTCGTTCCGTTATCGTCCTTTTGTTGCTCTTTTGTCTTTTGGTTTTGTTCGTCTGCGCTTTTCCGTTTGCGCTTTTCCGTCTGCGTCACATGTCGGAGCTCTCGCCTCTGACCTGCGCGAACAGATTTCTCTGTCGCTCAATCAGCTGTTCGAAGGCAGCGCGCTTTTCTTCCTCTGTGCCGAAGGCCATAAATGCGTGGTACGAGTCTTCGATTGCTTTTGCATTCTCCCAAAGCTCATCGGTTGTCATCTCCTCGCCGGCGATGACCAACTCGTGGCGCGAGATGATCTCCCGCGAGTCGTCATCGTAGAGGACCCCGTCCCCGCAGGCTATCACGAGACCTGTGCCGGTCCCGGCTGCGCCGCACAGTTCCTGCAGCACCTCGTACTCCTGATTCCGGTAGCCGTGCTCGCCGTTCATCATGACAAGACGCTTGATGCTGCGCCCGTCGCGTTTTGTGATTTCTTCGTCGAGAGAAAGATAGTCCAGCCTTTCGGACGCCGCCAGCTTCCTTGCCGTTTCTTCAATGGGCGCACCAAAATAGCCGGTAACAATAATCTTGCGATTGCTCATACGTTGCCTCCAGTTTTTTTATTATAACATAAAAAAGCCTATCGTTTGATAGGTCATTTCCAGCAGCCCCATTCCGTGCCGCTGCGCAGAACCAACAGGTGGTACCTCAAACCCTTGATTCTTCGTTTCGCTTTTGTACTTTCATGATCCACGACGGCGAAAAGTACAAATAGTTGCCCCATTAAACTACTCCACAAACTTCCGTCCGTGGATCCAAAGCAGCGCGGCGCAGACAGCGCAGGCGCCGGTGATGACAGCGATGCCTGTGATGAAGGAGCTCCAGCCCATAGTCGCGATGGCGGTTCCGGGCACGCTGATGATCAGGAGGCCGAAGCCGTTAACAGCGCTGGCCGAACCGGCCTCATCGTGGTAGCGGTTGAGGACCTCCACAGTGCCAAGCGTCCGCACGATCCCCTCGACCAGATAGACCGGGACCATGGCAACGAGGAACAGGACCGGGCTCACGTGACCGATGGTGCCAAACAGGATGGCAGCGACCCCTGTCATGAGGATCGCGATCACCGCGGTCTTCTTCGTGCCGGTCAATTTTGTCAGGAACATGTAGAGGAACGGCGCGGAGAAGGACACCAGTGTTCCCGCTGCGTAAAGGATGGCATACTGCAGATTGCTCACGCCAAAGAATTCGTAATAGACATAGGAACATACACCGATGTAAGCCCACAGCGGGATGGTGAGGATCATGGCCCATCCGATGAAGCTAAGGTATTTCAGATCCCGGGCGATGTCGAAGGCCTGGATCGTTGCCTGCAGCACATTGTCGACCTGCCGCTTTTCTTTCGGCCAGGTCTCTGCCGCTATGAAGAATGGGATAAGGGTCAGCAGGATTGCGGCCGCTTCCAGGAAAAAGATCCATCTCCAGGACAGATACTCGATCAGAAAAGCGCCGATGGCAGGCGCGAATAAAGGGCCGATGACAGCCGCCGCCTGGGTCAGCGTGGTGACCAGCTGGAATGTCCTGCCTTTGAAGCTGTCTCTGACGATGGCCGCAGCTACGGTCAGGGCGAATCCCCCGCCGAGGCCGGACAGTCCGCGCATGACAGTCAGGAACCAGACGCCCTGGGAAAAGCCGGCTGCCAAAAGCGGCACGCCAGCCAGGATCAGTCCGATGATCATGATGGGGTTGCGCCCGTACTTGTCGCTGATGGTCCCTCCGATGAGGGTGCCGATGGCGCACGCGAACAGATCGCTGTTCAGGCTGATATTAAGAAGAGCCTCCGATGCGCCGAATTCTTCCTTGAGCACCGGAAGCGCAGGAAGATACATGTCCAGCGTCATCCACTGGACCGTCATCATGATTATAAGAGTTGTGACATAAACCGTAGTCCCCAGCCGGGGCTGGGGAACTAGGACTTCTTCTTGATTGATCATTGTAATGCAAAAGCTCTACGGCCTGCGATCAGCCCAGGCCGAGGCCGAACTTGTCTCTGACGCGCTGCATGACCGGCGCCGCGATGGCGGACGCTCTCTCCGCGCCGTCATTGAGAACGCGGATGAGTTCCTCGGAATGGCGGATCTCTTCGTAGTTCTTCTTGATCGGTGCGAGGGCTTCCTGCGTGACGGCTACCAGTTCCTTCTTCAGGTCGCCGTAGCCTCTCCAGCTCTGTCCTGCCAGGATCTCCTCGACGGAAACGCCGCTGAAGGCGCTGTAGATGTTGAGCAGGTTGCTGACGCCTGGCTTGTTGACCGGGTCGAAGCGGAACTCACCGTCGGAGTCTGTCGTCGCGCGCATGATGGATTTCTTGATTTTGCTGTCCTCGTCGAGGAGGGAGATGCGGGAGTGGATGTTCTCCGCGCTCTTGCTCATCTTGGCTTCCGGATCGTCCAGGGCCATGATGCGGGCGCCTTCCTTCATGAACCGTCCTTCCGGAACGACGAAGGTCTTGCCGTACTTGTTGTTGACCCGAATGGCGATGTCGCGGGTGAGCTCGATGTGCTGCTTCTGGTCGTTGCCGACCGGAACGACATCCGTGTCGTAGAGAAGGATGTCGGCCGCCATGAGGACCGGATAGGTCAGAAGGCCGGTGCCGACGGATTCATTGCCGCCGCTCTTGGCTTTGAACTGGGTCATCCTCGAAAGCTCTCCTGTATAGCAGTTGCAGCAGAGGACCCATCCCAGTTCCGCGTGCTGGCTGACCTGGGACTGGACGAAGATGATGGACTTTTTCGGGTCTACGCCGATAGCCATGTACAGGGCCGCCACGTCCAGGATGTGCTCCCGGAGTTCCTTCGGATCCTGGGGTACGGTGATGGCGTGTTCATCGACGATGCAGTAGATGCACTCGTGATCCTCCTGCAGCTCGACGAACTGCTTGAGGGCGCCGAGATAATTTCCGATATGGATGTTTCCTGTCGGCTGTACGCCGGAAAATACTCTTTTCATGTACTGTGTTTCTCCTTGCTGTATCGAATTGAATTTCTTAGATATCAAGTTTTGTCTGTTCGCCGCCGTCTTCTTCAGACTCTTCGGCAGCAGCCTCTTCCGCCTTGCGGGCCTTTTCCTTTTCCCGGTCGGCCTTCGCCTGGGCGGCGCGCTTTTCGGCTTTTTTCTTCTCTCTCTGCTTTTGGGCCTGTTCCGCCAACTGGGCGCGCTCTTCCTCGTTGATCACCTTCGACATGGAGATGATCTCGATGTCATCGCCCACGCGCATGATCTTGACGCCCTGGGTCGCCCGGCCGAGACGCGAGATGTCCTTCGCCGCAATGCGGATGACCGTGCCCTTGGAATTGATGAGCATTACGTCATCCTTATCGTCGACGACGACGGCGCCGATCAGGTGACCGGTCTTCTTGAACTTGCTCTTGTCATAGGTCAGGAGTCCCTTGCCGCCTCTGGCCTGGATCTTGTATTCTTCGACTGCCGTCCGTTTGCCGTAACCCTTGCTTGTCACGACCAGAAGCTCTTCGCCCGGCTGCACCAGCTGCATGGCGACAACTTCATCGTCCGGATCCAGATTGATGGCCCGGACGCCGCCGGCGTTTCTGCCCATCGGCCGTACATCCTGCTCACTGAAGCAGATGCACTTGCCGTTCTTGGTAATGATGATGACGTTGTCCGTTCCGGAGGTCTGCTTGATTTCCACCAGCTCATCCCCGTCCTTGAGGGAGATGGCAATCAGGCCGCTCTTCCGGTTGGTGTCAAAGGCCGAGATCGCGGTCTTCTTGATGGTTCCCTTCTTCGTGACGCAGATAAGGAACTTGTCATCGCTGAAATCCCGGAACGGGATGATCGCGGAGATGCGCTCCCGCTGCAGCAGGTTCAGGAAGTTGGCCGCATTGGTGCCCTTCGCGGTCCGGTTGGCCTCAGGGATCTCGTAAGCGCGCAGTTTATGCGCTTTACCCATGTTGGTGAAGAACATGAGGTGATCGTGGGATGATGTCATGATCAGATCCCGGACAAAATCATCTTCTCTTGTTGAAAGCCCTGTGATGCCTTTGCCTCCCCTTCTCTGGGTCCGGTAGGTATCGGCGGCTACTCTCTTCAGATATCCTCTGTGTGTCAGGGTGATGGCGACCTGCTTCTCTTCGATGAGGTCTTCTTCATCCATTTCGTCCACAGCGGCGAGGATCTTCGTTCTTCTCTTGTCTCCCCACTTTTTCTTGATCTCCAGAAGTTCGTCCCGGATGACGCCCATGAGGAGTTTGACATCTGCCAGCAGGCTCTTGTAGTAAGCGATCTTTTCGCAAAGTTCTTTGTACTCCGCTTCCAGTTTCTCACGTTCCAGTCCCTGCAGACGGGCCAGTCTCATATCGAGGATGGCCTGGGCCTGCTTCTCCGAAAGGCCGAAGCGCTCCATGAGTTTTTCTTTGGCGTCGTTGTAGCTCTCCCGGATGGTCTTGATGACTTCATCGATGTTGTCCAGGGCGATGCGCAGACCTTCAACAATGTGAGCTCTGGCTTCTGCCTTATTCAGGTCGAACTGTGTTCTTCTTGTTACGACATCCTTCTGATGCTTCAGGTACTCCTCGATGATTTCCTTGAGATTGAGCACCTTCGGCCTGCCGTCTACGATAGCCAGCAGGATCATGCTGCAGTTTTCCTGCAGGGATGTATGCTTGTAAAGCTTGTTCAGCATGACCCGCGGGTTAGCGGATGCTTTGAGCTCGATCACGATCCGGATACCCTGCCTGTTTGATTCATCGCGTATTGCCGATATACCATCCAGCTTCTTGTCGCGGACCATTTCGGCCATTCTCTCCAGCATCCTGGCTTTGTTCACCTGATACGGGATCTCGGTCACGATGATCTGGGATTTGCCTCTGCTAGTCTCTTCGATTTCACAGACAGAACGGACGACGCATTTGCCCTGTCCGGTCCGGTAGGCTTCCTGGAATCCCTTCTTGCCCAGGATCTGGGCGCCGGTCGGGAAGTCCGGTCCCTTGATGATTTTGATCAGATCGTCTACGGTGCACTCTTCATCGTCGATTCCGCATTCGATCATCTTGACGCAGGCGTCGATGGTCTCGCTCAGATTGTGTGGCGGAATGGACGTGGCCATGCCGACGGCGATACCGTTGCTGCCGTTGATGAGCAGGTTCGGCACGCGGGACGGCAGAACGACCGGTTCCAGTTCCTCTTCATCGAAGTTCGGGATCATGTCGACGGTGTCCTTGTCGATGTCCCGGATCATCTGCAGCGCAAACGGCGTCATACGGGCTTCCGTATAACGCATGGCCGCAGCGCCGTCTCCGTCGATGGAACCGAAGTTGCCGTGTCCGTCGATGAGCGGATACCTTGTCGCGAACGGCTGGGCCAGCTTGACCATCGCTTCATAGATGGAGCTGTCGCCGTGGGGGTGGTATTTACCCATAACGTCTCCGACGATACGGGCGGATTTTCTATGGGGTTTGTCCGGGGTGATTCCCAGACCGTTCATTCCAAATAGGATTCTTCTGTGTACAGGCTTGAGTCCGTCCCTGACATCCGGAAGGGCTCTGCCCACGATGACGCTCATAGCGTAATCGATGTAGGAGTTCTTCATCTCATCGTGGATTTCGTGCTGTATCATTCTCTGGTCTTCCAGTAAACTGTTCTTCGTCACTTAAGATGCCCTCCTTTCCTTATACATCGAGCGTCGCGTACACGGCGTGGTCTTCAATGAACTTCTTGCGCGGCGGGACCTTGTCTCCCATGAGGGTGGTGAAAATCTCGTCGGCTGCGTTGGCGTCTTCCACAGTGATCTGGACGAGCGTCCGCTTGCCGTAGTCCATGGTCGTATCCCACAGCTGCTCCGCGTCCATCTCGCCGAGACCCTTATAACGCTGGATTTCGTATTTGCTTCCCTTCAGGGATTCCAGCAGTTCCTCCTGTTCCCTGTCGGAGTATGTGTAGTAGATATCCTTTCCCTTCTTGACGCGGAAGAGCGGCGGCTGGGCCGCGTATACATAACCGTTCTCAATGAGCGGCGTCATATACCGGTAGAAGAAGGTCAAAAGCAACGTCCTGATGTGGGCGCCGTCGACGTCCGCATCGGTCATGATGATGATCTTGTGGTACCGGAGCTTCGACAGGTCGAACTCCTTGCCGATACCGCAGCCGAAGGCAGTGATCATGTTCTTGATTTCTTCGGAACTCAGAACCTTATCCATCCTGGCCTTCTCCACGTTCAAAATCTTTCCGCGTAAAGGCAGGATCGCCTGGCGTTTTCTGTCTCTGCCGTCCTTGGCGCTGCCGCCCGCGGAGTCACCCTCTACGAGGAAGATCTCGGAAATCTCCGGATTCTTTTCAGAGCAGTCCGCCAGCTTGCCCGGCATGGAGTTTCCTTCCAGGAAGGACTTTCTGACGGAGTTCTTCGCTTTGCGCGCTGCCAGTCTGGCTCTTGCTGCGCTCAGACATTTCTCAATGATCGTCTTCGCCTGCTTCGGGTTTTCCTCCAGGAAGGCGGACAGATAATCCGCTGTCGCTGTCTCTACGAAACCTCTCATATCTGAGTTTCCGAGCTTAGCTTTGGTCTGTCCTTCAAACTGCGGTTCTGTCAGTTTGACGGAAACGATCGCCGTAATGCCCTCTCTGACATCGTCGCCCTCGAACGGCGCATCCTTCTCTTTGAGGATGTTGTTGTTTCTGGCGTAGGTGTTGATGGTCCTTGTGAGGGCCGCCCTAAAGCCCTGCAGATGGAAGCCGCCTTCTGTGGTCTTGATGTTGTTGGCATAGGAAGCGACGTTCTCGCTGTAACCGTCCGTATATTGGATGGCGATTTCCACTTCCCTGTTTGCTTCTGTTACTTCGAAATACACGATGTCCTTATGGATCGGTGTCTTTGTCCTGTTGATGTACTCTACGTACTGCTTGATTCCGCCTTCATAATAGAACGTATCTTCATGTCCGTAGCGTTCATCCTTGATGCTGATTCTGACGCCCTTGTTCAGGAAAGCCATCTCGCGGAATCTTCTCGCGAGAGTATCATAGTCGTAAACGACATCATCAAAAATAGCAGGATCCGGCCAGAAGGTGGTCTTTGATCCTCTCTTTCTGGTGTTCCCTTTTTCCTCGAGGGGTGTGACAGTCTTACCGCGCTCGTAAGCCTGTGTGTAGATTTTGCCGTTTCTTCTGACTTCGACTTCCATGCGGGTCGAAAGCGCGTTGACGACAGATGCGCCGACGCCGTGCAGTCCGCCGGATACCTTGTATCCGCCGCCGCCGAATTTACCGCCGGCGTGAAGCACAGTGTGGATAACTTCCACAGCAGGAAGCTTCATCTTCGGATGTTCGTCGACCGGCATTCCTCTGCCGTCGTCCTCAACGGTAATCGAGTTGTCCTTGTTGATGGTGACTTTGATGTTTGTGCAGAATCCGGCGAGCGCTTCATCCACACTGTTGTCCACGATCTCATAGACGAGATGGTGAAGTCCCGGGGAACCTGTACTTCCGATGTACATGCCCGGTCTTTTTCTTACAGCCTCTAATCCCTCCAATACCTGTATTTGTTCGGCATCGTATTGCTGTATTTTATCGTTTTTTGCCATTCATTTTCTCCTTAATGGAGTTGTCACCGCAAGCAAAGCGAGCGGATGAAACTCCTTACGCAACGCGTTTCCTTTCTCTCTTTCTACAATTATATATATACATGGTCACAAAACACACCATATTGTAGCATAAAATCGACCGATTTACAACATTTTGTGGTTATTTTAATAAAAAGCACGGCCCGGGTATTAAAAACTTCCCAGACCGTGCATTTTTCGCTTTATATTTATATTTCTGAAGCGACCTCCCCATTTACGATTTTGAAATATTTTCCTGTTGGGAGACGGCTTGCAACATTCTCATTGATTTCTGTCGTTGTGATGAACAGCTGATTTTCACCTAAGGTGTTGATCAGCATGGTCTGACGGTCATTGTCCAGTTCAGATAAAACATCATCAAGAAGCAGGATCGGTTTTTCCCCTTTTTCCTCTTCAATGATTTTGATTTCCGAAAGCTTCAGTGACAGGGCCGCTGTCCGCTGCTGCCCCTGGGAACCGAATTTTCTCAGATCGATTCCGTCAGCGGAGATTTTGATATCGTCTCTGTGGGGGCCTTTGCTTGTCGTACCGGTCCTGATGTCGTTCTCCCTCGCAGCGGATAGGTAATCATAAAAAACATCCTCTGAATTTCCGTCGGCAGGTATGCTGGATTCATATTTCAGTTCAAGGTGTTCCTGCCCTTCTGTAATATCACTGTGTATTCTTCTGCTGATTTCATTGATCCGCTCGATAAACTGTTTTCTCTTTCTCATGATTCTGGTTCCATTGGCAGCCAGCTGCTGATCCCAGATATCGAGCAATGCAAAATCGATATTGTTTTCCTTCAGGTACGTATTCCTCTGTTTCAGGATTTTGTTGTAATCATTCAAATCAGAGAGATATCCTGTTCTGATCTGACTCAGTTCCCTGTCTATGAATCTTCTTCTCTTTTCAGGTTCGTCTTTGACGATCTTGAGATCTTCCGGTGAAAAGATAATGATATAGATTCTTTCGAGAAGCTCGGATGATTTTTTTACTTTGATTCCGTCTTTTTTGATGCCTTTGCGTCCGTCGCTTTGTATGAGGATCTCTGTGGTCAGTTCATTTTCTTCATCTTCTGCCACAGAACTGATTCTGCAATAGGACTCACCGAACCGGATCATCTCCTTGTCTTTAACGCTCTTAAATGATTTACCAAAGGCATTCAAATAAATACCCTCCAGCAGATTGGTTTTTCCCTGGGCGTTCTTGCCAATGAAAATGTTCACACCCCTGCTGAAGGATACTTTCTGTTCTTTGTAATTTCTGAAATTCGTAAGTTCTATTTCTTTGATATACATTTGATCTTATGATCTTACATGGAAGGAATTCTTACCGGAAGAATCAGATACTCATAGTTGTCCCCTTCCACCGGTGTTACGACGCATGGTGAAACGCCGTTTTTGAAATTCAGGGAAATCTGTTCATCATCGATGACCTTGAGCACGTCCAGTACGAACTTGGAATTGAATCCTATTTCCAGATCGTTTCCGGTCTTTTCGACGATGATTTCTTCTTTGACATTTCCTTCTTCGGATCTTGAAGTGATCGTCATCAGGTCATTCTTGATGATGATTTTGATCAGATTGTTTTTGCCTTCTCTTGAAAGCAGCGATGCTCTCTCAATGCTTTCCAGAAGCATTCCTCTGTTTACCGTTACATGGGTCGTATTTTCTGAAGGCAGGATATCTGCATAACGGATGAACTCACCTTCCATTCTTCTGATGATGATTTCATTCTTTCCGATATTGATGACGACTTTCTTCTCGCCGAGGTAAATCGTAATGTCTGATTCTTCTTCATCTTCCGAAATGATCTTGCTGATTTCATTCATGACCTTCGCGGCAATGATGAATTTATTGGATGCTTCGCTTATCATGTTCTCTTTGACAAGAGCAAGCCGGAAGCCGTCCAGTGATACCATCTTGATGCTTGCTTCATCGATTTCCGTCAGGATTCCTGTGAGCACTCCCTTTGATTCATCTACGCTGGCTGCAAAAGCAGTCTTACGTATCATTTCCCTGAAGATGTTTCTGTCTATGACCAGGCTGTCGCTGCCTTCTTCTTTGTTTCCGATCTCCGGAAATTCATCAGTTGGGAACGCTACAACATTGAATTCGGAAAAACTGGTCTTGATGAGAACCGTTCCGCCTTCTTCTTCGCTGATGAGAATGTCTTCGTTCGGAAGCTTTCTGATAATATCTCCAAAGAGCTTGGCCATTACTACAAAAGCACCCGGTTCTGCTACATCCGCTTCGATTTCCTTCTTGATGCTGATTTCCAGATCGGAAGCAGTCAGTATAAGACTTCCCTCTTCTGTTGCCTTGATCATAATGCCCTTCAGAATAGGAATCGTCGTTCTGCTCGAAACTGCTTTTGAAACAGTGTTTAATGCCTTTGCGAGACTTTGCTGATTACATGTGAATTTCATAGGATCCTCCTGAAAAAAAACTCTTTTTTATTATATTATATATTTAGTATTAGTAGTAGTAGAGGCTGTGGATTTGTTGAAAAGTGATTCTATCCTTGAAAATCAGCCTTTTTTTATTCATAAATCGCTGTGGATAATTTGTATTTTTTATTCACAGTGACTGTGAATAAGCTCTTCTACTGTATATCCTCTTTTAAGTTCTTGATATCTTCAGCCAATGTCGGGTCCAGTTTGATCTGCTTGCTGATTTTCTCACATGCGTGAAGCACAGTTGTGTGATCTCTTCCTCCGAAGGAAGCGCCGATCTTAGGAAGCGACAGATCCGTCATCTCCCGGCAGATGTACATGGCAATCTGTCTTGGCTGGGAGAATTCCCTGTTCCGTTTCTTCGATTCGATATCCGTTATCTTAATGTTGTATTTCTTGCAGACCGCCTTCTTGACAGATTCGCAGGAGATATCGATATCCCTCATGGAGAAGATATCCGTGAGGTATTCCTTGGCGAACTTAGCTGTGATCGGCTGGTTCTTGAAATTCGCAAATGATATGACGCGCAGCAGAGCGCTGTCCAGTTCCCGGATATTGAATTTGATTTTTTCAGCAAGCAGGTCGATGACTTCCATGACGTCGTTATCGATGAGGATGCCCTCTTCTTCTGCCTTTTTCCGCAGGATCGCGACGCGCGTTTCAAAATCAGGAGGCTGGATATCTGCCATAATGTTGGATTTGATTCTGGATGTCAGACGTTCATCCAGTTCCTTCAGTTTATTAGGATGACGGTCGCTGGAGATGACGATCTGTTTGTTCTGACTGATCAGAGTATTAAATGTATGGAAGAATTCGACCTCGGTACGGTCCTTTCCTTCGATAAACTGGATATCGTCGATCAGAAGAACATCGACATCTCTGTATTTCGCTTTGAAATCATTCAGTTTACTGAGTCTGTTTACCGGATCTCCCAGCGCCTGTACAAGTTCGGATGTGAACATCTCTGAAGAAACATAAAGAACCTTCAGAGAAGGATACATTCTCATCACATGCTGTCCGATGGCATGCATGAGATGGGTCTTACCGAGTCCGGATCCTCCGTAGATAAAGAGAGGATTGTATACAGTGGATGGATTGTCCGCGACAGCCAGAGCTACTGCGTGGGCGTATTCATTGTTCGGCCCAACGATAAAATTATCGAAATTGAACTTCGGATTCAGATAATATTCTTCTTTATAAGGATTGGAGGAATCGATGGAAGGCGCAGCAACATTGACCTTTTTTCCCTCAAGGATCTTCTTGATTTCATCTTCTGACTTGTGAGTGATCAAGATTCTGTACTGCTTTTTGAATACGCTTTTGACAGATTTCTCGAGTACTTCAATATAACGGGGATTCCTGACGAACATATCCGCCTTGAATTTATCCGTAACAGCGATCGACATGATGCCCTTTTCCTCGTCCATTTCCAGCGGTACCAGGGGCAGGAACCATGTTCTGTAGCTTACTTCTGTTAATTCCTTGCTTGTCTGGGCAAGGACATCCTTCCATTTTAGCGTGTTGATTTTCTCCATTATTAAGAATTATAGCCTTTCCGATAATTGGATATACATGATATCACAGAACGAAGTATATCATACAAAAAAAGTTATCCACAGGCAACAGTTAAATCGTGGATATTCAAATTTCAATGATAGGCGGACTTATCCACAATCAGTGGATAAAGTTGTGCATAGTTTCAACAACAACAACAAGATATTGTGTTTTGTATTAAAAACTGTACAAAAATGGAATTTAAAATAGCGCAAAACCAATAAAAACTAAATGAGACAAGTTTAAATAAATTGACATGGTTTATTTCAGGGTTGTATAATACTCAAGCATATGTGCGCAGATTGGAATTCAGATCTGCGCGGGTAAATTTTAGAAGAAGGAGGAAAAGCCAATGAAGATGACATATCAGCCAAAGAAGAGGCAGCGCAAAAAGGAGCACGGCTTCAGAAAAAGAATGAAAACTAAGAATGGTAGAAATGTGCTCAAGAGAAGAAGAAAAAGAGGAAGAAAAGTTTTATCAGCATAGAGACCGCACATGTAGTGGTCTTTTTGTTATAGGAATGCTGATATAACAAAAGGAGACATGCTCAAAAAGGAAGTACTGAGAAAAAAAGACGATTTCAACGCAGTATACAAAGCGGGGAAATCAGTCCCGGACAGATACATCGTTCTGTTTTATAAGAAGAACGATCTGCCTTACAGCAGGACGGCCTTTTTGGCAAGTAAGAAGGTAGGAAACAGCGTTCAGAGAAACAGAGCGAAACGTCTCATGAAAGAGAGTTACAGGTTGAATGCCGACAGATTCCGTACAGGATACGACCTGATATTCATCGCCAGAAATACGATCAACGGCAGGAAACTCATGGACGTCAATAAATCAATGATGAACGCGGCCGCAAGAGGAAAAGTCACGGTATCTTAAAATGAAGTATGTATTCATTGCACTGATTAGATTCTATCAGAAATTCATATCGCCGTTGTTCCCGCCGAAGTGCAGGTTTTATCCTACCTGTTCAGTTTACTGTATTCAAGCTCTGGAAAAGTACGGATTTTTTAAAGGAAGTTATCTGGGAATCCGGAGGATTTTGAAATGCCATCCGTTCCACGAAGGAGGATACGATCCTTTAAAATAGGAGGAAACTAATTTAATGTATACTATACTAGGAATTATAGCGAAGCCAATGGGGCTTTTGCTTGACCTTCTGTATGGATTCATAGGAAACTACGGTCTTTCCATCATTATCTTTACGGTATTCGTAAAGTTATGCCTGTATCCGCTGTACATCAAGCAGACGAAATCAACTGCCATGATGTCTGAGATGCAGCCGAAGATCAAGGCGATTCAGAATAAATACGCCAATGATCAGGAAATGATGAACATCAAGATGCAGGAGCTATATAAGGAAGAAAAGTTCAACCCAATGGGCGGATGTCTTCCGATGCTCATTCAGATGCCGATCATCATGGGTCTGTTCGCGCTTCTCAGAAACCCGATGCGCTACATCACAAAGGACTCCATGATCTTCGCTTTCCATGAACCGTTCCTGTGGATCAAGGACCTGAGCCAGCCTGACCCGTGGATCCTGCCGATCATCGCGGGCGTAGCGACATTCATCGCTTTCACGATGAACAGAATGCTGCAGGATACGGGATCTGACGCAGCCAATCAGTCGGCTGCCATGATGAAGATGATGCAGTACATCTTCCCTGTCATGATCCTTTGGATGGCCAGATCGTTCCCGGCAGGACTTGCTCTCTACTGGGCAGTCAGCCAGATCATCCAGATCGGATTCAATATCCATCTGCAGACAATGAGAAAGAAAATCAAGAGGGAACAGAAGGAAAGACAGATCAGAGAAAGATTGGAGAAGAAAAACAGGGGCTGATAAAAAGGGAAGTCTCTGTTATACGGAGGAAATAGAATGGATTACACAGAAAAATGGGGCAAAGACATTGAAGAAGCTGTCTCTCTTGCCCTGATTGATCTGAAGGTTTCCAGAGAAGAAGTTGAAGTCACCGTCCTTGAAGAGCCGACGAAAGGTTTCCTGGGACTGGGTGCCAAGCTGGCCAAAGTAAGAGTTGAAAAAATAAAGAAGGAAGAACCGAAGCCGGAAGCAGCAGCTCCGGAAAAGGAAGTTCCAGAGAAAAAGACAACCGAAAAGAAAGCTCCGGAAAAGAAATCTTCAGAAAAAAAGAGCCAGTCAAGAAAGAGCTCAAAAGCAAAAGCTAAGAAACCGGAAGAAAAGAAGACAAACATCGTTCTGGATGATGTGGATATCAATGACC